>NZ_JBFAJJ010000007.1:0-484626 GCF_040655155.1 Streptomyces sp. NPDC050508 | reverse complement strand
CATCACGGTGAGACCGGTGTCGGCGTCGAGCTGACCGCACGGTGGGGCTCTCGACACCGGCTTAAGGCGCCCCGAAGGCGACCGAACCAAAAGAGGTGCCCGCGTGGGTGCCTACTCAACTCCGGCCAGGTCAGAGCCTGCCGCCCCAACACCGGCCAGGTTAGAACCGCCAGCCCAATCAGAGCTTGACGATCATCTTCCCCGTGTTGTCCCCCCGCAGCTGCCCCAGGAACGCCTCAAGGTTGTTCTCGATGCCCTCGACGACGGTCTCCCGGTACTTCAGCTCCCCGGAAGCCACCCACGCCCCGACCTCCTGGACGAACTGCGGCTGCAGGTCGTAGTGGTCGCCGACGAGGAAGCCCTCGATACGGCCGCGAGTCTGAATGAGACGCCCCAGGTTCTTCGGTCCGGGAACCGGCTCGGTGCTGTTGTAGACGGAGATCATGCCGCAGATGGCGATGCGCCCACGCTCGTTCAGGGAGCCGATCGCGGCCTCCAGGTGGTCGCCGCCGACGTTGTCGAAGTACACATCGACACCGTCCGGAGCAGCCTCGCGCAGTTGCTGACTCACCGGCCCGTTCTTGTAGTTGAAGGCAGCGTCAAACCCGTACTCCTCCACAAGAAGCTTGACCTTCTCGTCGGACCCGGCAGAGCCGATGACCCGGGAGGCACCCTTGAGCTTGGCGATCTGCCCGACCTGGCTGCCGACGGCACCCGCGGCGCCGGAGACGAAGACCGAGTCGCCCTCCTTGAAGGAGGCGGTGCGCAGCAGGCCGGCGTAGGCGGTGAGGCCGGTCATGCCGAGGACGCCGAGGTAGGTGGAGAGCGGGGCGAGGTCGGGGTCGACCTTGACGGTGCCCTTGGCGTCGATGGTCGCGTACTCGCGCCAGCCGCCGAAGTGCAGGACGTGGTCGCCGACCGCGAAGCCCTCGGCGTTCGACTCGATGATCTCGCCGATCGCGCCGCCCTGCATGACCTTGCCCAGCTCGAAGGGGGCGGTGTACGACTTGGCGGCGCTCATGCGGCCACGCATGTACGGGTCGACGGACAGGTACTTGTTCCGCACCAGCACCTGGCCCTCGCCCGGGGTCCGGGTCTCGGTCTCCACCAGGGCGAAGTCCTCGGGCTTCGGCCAGCCGACCGGGCGGCTGAGCAGGTGCCATTCACGGTTGATCATCACAAGCGCCTTTCGTAGTGCAGGGTGACTC
Source organism: Streptomyces sp. NPDC050508 (assembly GCF_040655155.1). Taxonomy (NCBI): domain Bacteria; kingdom Bacillati; phylum Actinomycetota; class Actinomycetes; order Kitasatosporales; family Streptomycetaceae; genus Streptomyces; species Streptomyces sp. NPDC050508. The sequence goes on along the minus strand of NZ_JBFAJJ010000007.1, from coordinate 483,418 downwards.
GCATACTGCTACTGCCAAATACTTCAGTACCTGAAACAACCATGCGCCTGAATATTTCATGATGTCAAGTAACGGGGTACGCTTGAGTGCATGGCGACACCCGAAAAGACGCATCGCTCCGACCCCGTGACCATGGAGGTCGTCGAGCTGATCGGCGATGTCGTGGCGCGGTTCTACGAGGATTACGAGGAAGCGGCGGGCGACCACAAGCTGACCGGGGCGCAGGCCAGGCTGCTCAGCCTGCTGTCCCTGGAGCCGCTGCCGATGCGCAAGCTGGCGCAGAAGCTGAAGTGCGAGCCGTCGAACGTCACGGGGATCGTGGACCGGCTGGAGACGCGTGGCCTGGTGGAGCGCCGCCCCGATCCCGCCGACCGGCGCGTGAAGCTGGCGGCGGCCACGGAGGAGGGGCGCCGGGTGGCGCGCAGCCTGCGTGAGTCGCTGCGGTTCGCCCGCGAGCCGCTTGCCGGGCTGTCGGACGAGGAGCGGCTGGCGTTGCGGGGGTTGCTGCGGCGGATGCTGGAGGTCTGAGCCGGGCGGATGCTGTTGACCTGAACCGAACGGCTCAGGAACACCACCACAGGATCTGCTTGCACGTCTCGGAGGGTGACGGTGTCGGGCTCGGGTCCGAGGACGACGGTTCCGAGGACGGGGTGGTCGTCGGGTTCGTCGTGGACGTCGACGCGGGGGACGTGGTGCCGCCTGTGCCGGTCGTCGGGGTCCCCGACTTCTCGGGGTCCTTCGTCTCCTTCGCGGACTTCGACGGCGACGCGGACGAGGATGCCGAGGCGTCCGGGGACGCCGTACCCGCGCTGGTTCCTACGGTCTTCGTGGCGTCCAGGGGCTCGGCCGTCTGCCCCGCCTCCGAGGATGCCCCGCCTTCTGCCGACGCGTCGCCGGGCGCCGCGGGCTTCGAGGTGGTGAACGGCGCGTCCGTGCCGAGCTCTGCCAGGCTCAGGCCGCCCGCCGCCAGTATGAAACCGGCCGTTATGAGAAGCACCCGGCGCCGACGCCGGCGATGTGCCGCGGCCTTGCGATCGCGACGGCTTCCGCTCGCCCTGCCGGGACCTTCGGTGTCGCCGTCACCGTCGAAGTCACCGCTGCCACCGCCTCCGCCTCCGCCACTGCCGCTGACGACCCGTCCGCGCCCGCGGCTCTTCCGGCGTGCGGCGCGCCCCTGGGGCTCGCCGTCCGCGTCGCCTTCCTCGTGTGCGGCGTCGGACGCATCCGCGTCCGTGCCCGCGTCCGTGCCTTCGTGCGCGGCGCCGCCCGTGTGCGGGCGCGCGTCAACTGCGCGCGCGTGGGCCTGAGTCGAGTCGGCTGATGCTTCGGCTGATGCGCCGCACCCCGGGCACGCGAGGGCGCCGTTCAGGTGCCGTCCGCAGGGGTGGCAGTAGTCCATGACGCCGGAAGACTAAGTTCCTCACAGGTAACGTTCATAGGCGCGCCTGTGAAAGTTGTGTAGGGAACGGACGACAATCGACACGAACCACCACGACTGGCCGGGACCACGATCGAAACCCTTGCCGAAACCGTTACGCGTTCGACCCATTGACACCCCCGCCCCGCCGTCCTTACTGTCTGCCCAGCATTTCGAACGTGAGCCGAAATTTCGAACAGCACCGAAGAGCACAGGGGGCAGCTGCCGTGCGCATCACGGGAATCAGTACGCACGTGGTCGGGACGCCATGGCGCAATCTGACGTACGTCCAAGTGCACACCGACGAGGGCGTCACCGGCGTGGGCGAGACCCGGATGCTGGGCCACACCGACGCGCTGATCGGTTACCTGCGCGAGGCCGAGGCAAACCACATTCTCGGTTCCGATCCGTTCGCGGTGGAAGACCTCGTACGCCGGATGAAGTACGGCGACTACGGGCGCGCGGGTGAAATCGTGATGTCCGGCATCGCCGTGATCGAGATGGCGTGCTGGGACATCAAGGGCAAGGCCCTCGGCGTGCCCGTGTGGCAGCTGCTCGGCGGCAAGGTCACCGACAAGGTGAAGGCGTACGCCAACGGCTGGTACACCACCGAGCGGACCCCGGAGGCCTATCACAAAGCCGCCCAGGGGGTCGTCGAGCGCGGCTACAAGGCCCTGAAGATCGACCCGTTCGGCACCGGGCACTTCGAACTCGACCACGAGCAGACCCTGTACGCGGTCTCCCTCATCGAGGCCGTGCGGGACGCGATCGGTCCGGACGCCGAGCTGATGCTGGAGATGCACGGCCGGTTCTCGCCCTCGACCGCCGTACGGCTCGCGCGCGAACTCGCGCCGTTCAAGCCTGCGTGGTTGGAAGAGCCGGTTCCGCCGGAGAACCTGAAGGCGCTGGAGAAGGTCGCGGCGAAGGTGGACATCCCCATCGCCACGGGTGAGCGCATCCACGACCGGATCGAGTTCCGCGAGCTGTTCGAGAGCCAGGCCGTCGACATCATCCAGCCCGACGTCGGTCACATCGGCGGTATTTGGGAGACGCGCAAGCTCGCCGCGACCGCCGAGGCGCACTACGTCCTCGTCGCCCCGCACAACGTCGGCGGGCCGGTTCTGACCGCCGCCTCGCTCCAAGTCGGCTTCTCCTCGCCGAACTTCAAGATCCTGGAGCACTTCAACGACTTCGCGGACGCGGAGATCAAGAAGGTCGTCAAGGGTGCGCCCGAGGTGATCGACGGTTACTTCCACCTCTCCGACGCGCCCGGTCTCGGCGTCGAGCTGGACACCGACGCGGCGGCCGAATTCCCGCAGCAGCAGGCGCGGTTCGACCTGTGGGCGGACGGCTGGGAGCAGCGCAAGCCGAAGGGTTCGAAGTGAGCGCCGCGGTCGTCATCGCGGCACCGGGCGAGCACCGGATCGCCTCGCACGAGCCCCGGCAGCCGGACGCGGGCGAGGCGCTGGTGCGCGTCCACGCGGTCGGCATCTGCGGCAGCGACCGCGAGGTGTACCAGGGCAACAGGCCCGAGGGATACGTCCGTTACCCCCTCACGCCGGGCCACGAGTGGTCCGGCACCGTGGAGGCGGTCGGCACCGGAGTGCCGTCGGCCCTCGTCGGCCGGAAGGTCGTGGGCGAGGGTTTCCGCAACTGCCAGGTCTGCGACCGCTGCCATGCGGGCGAGACAACGTTGTGCACGGCGGGCTACGAGGAGACCGGCTTCACCCAGCCCGGGGCGATGGCCACCACGCTCACCCTCCCCGCCCGGCTGCTCCATGTCCTCCCGGACGAGGCCGACTTGACGGCGGCGGCACTGCTGGAGCCGGCGGCCTGTATCGCGGCGGCGGCTCTGAAGGCGAATGCCCTCCCCGGTGAGCGGGTCGCGGTGGTCGGTACCGGCACGCTCGGCATGTTCGCGGTGCAGTTCCTGAAGGCGGGCTCCCCCGCCGAGTTGCTTGTGGTGGGTACCCGGCCCGACCGCGCGAAGCTGTCGAAGGAGTTCGGTGCGAGCCGATTCCTCACCAGGGACCAGGAGTTGCCCGACGACTTCGACGTCGTGATCGAGACCGCGGGGTCCGCGTCCGCCGCGCGTACGGCCGCCTCCCTGCTCCGGCGCGGCGGACGCCTGGTCCTCACCGGTATCCCCGCGCCGGGCGCCGAGGGTCTCGACCCCACCGATCTCGTCGTACGGCAGCTGGAGGTGCACACCGTCTTCGGGGCACCGCCGGACGCCTGGGCGCACACGGTGCGGGTGTTCGGGGCCGGGTTGCTCGATCCGCTTCCCCTGGTCACCCATGAGCTGCCGCTCGCCGAGTTCCCGCAGGCCATCGAGTTGGTGGGGTCCGGTGATCCCAAGGTCGGCAAGGTGCTGCTGCGGCCGTAGGACACCCCCAGTCGTACGCCGGCACGGGATGACCTGACCATCCCGTGCCGGCGTACCACCAGAGCCTTTCCGTACCCCGAGCCGCGAACCTCGTCCGAAATACCGAACGCGAAGGACAGCAAGTGACCGACACCGCCACGGCAGCCCGCCGGCCCGGGGAGCAGGCGCTCTCCGCGCTCGGCCTGGGTGCGCCCGCCCTCGACCCCGCCGACGCCTCGACCCACACCTTCCCGGACGGCGGTCGCTGGCGCACCGAGATCCCCTCGTGCGAGGGGCCCGAGGCGCTGGCGGTCATCCTCAAGGAGTCCTCGCGCCTGGACGTGCCGATCCACCGGATCAGTCAGGGCAGCGGTGTGTGGATGCTGACCGACGCCGAGATCACCGAGATGGTCGAGGCGACCGCCGAACGCGACATCGAGCTGTGTCTGTTCACCGGTCCGCGCGGGACCTGGGACATCGGTGGCTCGGTCCGCTCCGACTCGCGCGGCGGGGGTTTGCGTGCCCGGGGCCATGACGCGGTCGCCGGGTGCATGGAAGACGCCGTTCGCGCAACGGAGTTGGGCGTCAAGTGCCTGCTCGTCGCCGACGAGGGCGTGCTGTGGACGCTGCACCGGGCGCGGACGTCCGGGATCATCCCGGCCGACACGACGCTGAAGGTGTCGGCGCTGATCGGTCCCGTCAACCCGGCGGCGTACGCGGTGTACGAGAAGCTGGGCGCGGACTCGCTGAACGTGCCGAGCGATCTGACGCTGGATCACCTCACCGAGATCCGCCGGGTGTCGGCGGCGCCGATGGACATGTACATCGAGGCGCCGGACGACCTCGGTGGCTACATCCGGATGTACGAGGTCGCGGAACTGATCCGCCGGGGCGCTCCGCTGTACCTGAAGTTCGGCCTCTCCAAGGCACCCGGCATCTACCCGTGGGGCACCCACCTGCGGGACGTCACCCTGGACACGGCGAGGGAGCGGGTCCGTCGGGGCCGGCTGGCCCTCGACCTGCTGGCTCGGCACGGCGCGGACGGGGACATGGCAGCCCTCGGTACCAGGTTGCCGGGATCCCTCAACCGCTTCCCCACCGAGACTGCCACGGCATGAGCGATGGGGGCTGCGGGTTCGGTGGGGGCTGAGCGCGCAGTTCCCCGCGCCCCTACGGGGCGCACCCCATAAACGCAGCCCCAGTTTCCAGGGGCGCGGGGAACTGCGCGACCAGCCCCCACCGGGCCCGCACCGCACAACACAACCGGCACCACCCCGCACAACCGCACCTCGAACCACCCCCCAAGCTCGCTGCACCTCTCAACGACGAGAAGAATGAGGCCAGTTCACATGCGCATCCGCAGAAGCCGCGCCCTCCCCCTCATAGCCGGCGCCGCCACCCTCGCGCTGACCCTGTCCGCGTGCGGGCAGAGCGGTTCGGGAGGCAGCAAGGAGAAGGAGAGCAGCGCCAAGGGCGGCACGATCGGCATCGCGATGCCGACGAAGTCCTCCGCGCGCTGGATCTCCGACGGCAACAACATGGTCAGCGACCTCAAGACCAAGGGTTACAAGACCAAGCTGGTCTACGGCGAGGACGACCCGGACACCCAGGTCTCGCAGATCGAGAACATGATCACGCAGGGCGTCAAGGGCCTGATCATCGCGGCCATCGACAACAAGTCCCTGAACAACGTGCTCCAGGAGGCCGCGGCCGCGAAGATCCCGGTCATCGCCTACGACCGCCTGATCCTCGGCACCAAGAACGTCGACTACTACGCGTCCTTCGACAACACGAAGGTCGGCGTGCTCCAGGGCACGTACATCGCGGAGAAGCTCGGTCTCACCAGCGGCAAGAAGGGCCCGTTCAACATCGAGCTGTTCGCCGGCTCGAACGACGACAACAACACCAAGTACTTCTTCAACGGCGCGATGAGCGTGCTCCAGCCGTACATCGACAAGAAGGAACTGGTCGTCAAGTCCGGGCAGACCGCGCTCAACAAGGTCACCACCCTGCGCTGGGACGGCACCAAGGCGCAGAACCGCATGGAGGACATCCTCACCGGCTCCTACAAGAGCGGCCGGGTCGACGCGGTGCTGTCGCCCTACGACGGCATCTCCATCGGCATCCTGTCCGCGCTGAAGTCGGACGGCTACGGCTCGTCCAGCAAGCCGCTGCCGGTCATCACCGGCCAGGACGCCGAGCTGGCCTCGGTGAAGTCGATCATCGCCGGTGAGCAGACGCAGACCGTCTACAAGGACACCCGCCAGCTCGCCAAGGTCGCGGACACCATGATCGACGACGTCCTCAACAAGAAGACGCCGCAGACCAACGACACCAAGACCTACGACAACGGCACCAAGGTCGTCCCCGCCTACCTGCTTCAGCCGGTGAGCGTCGACAAGACGAACTACGAGGACGTGCTGGTCAAGGGCGGGTACTACACGGACGCTCAACTCAAGTAAGTCCGCGGCCAGTTACCCGACCCCACACTTGATTGGTAGGCACGACCATGGCGGGACCCGTCCTGGAAATGCGCTCGATCGTCAAGACCTTTCCCGGTGTAAAAGCGCTGTCGGACGTCACGTTGACGGTCCGTCAGGGCGAGGTCCACGCCATCTGCGGTGAGAACGGCGCCGGGAAGTCCACCTTGATGAAGGTGCTCTCCGGCGTCCATCCGCACGGCAGTTACGAGGGCGACATCCTCTTCGAAGGGGAGGAGTGCCGCTTCCGCGACATCCGGGCGAGCGAGCAGCGCGGCATCGTGATCATCCACCAGGAGCTGGCACTGGTGCCGTTCCTGTCCATCGCGGAGAACATCTTCCTCGGCAACGAGCACGCCTCGCGCGGGCTCATCAACTGGAACGAGACGCTGCGGCACGGCACCGAACTGCTGCGCCGGGTGGGCCTGAGCGACCACCCGGAGACCCGTGTCGCCGACATCGGCGTGGGCAAGCAGCAGCTCGTGGAGATCGCGAAGGCGCTGTCGAAGAAGGTGAAGCTGCTCATCCTGGATGAGCCGACGGCGGCCCTGAACGACGAGGACAGCGGCAAACTCCTCGATCTCATCCTGGAGTTGAAGAAGCAGGGCATCACCTGCATCATCATTTCGCACAAGCTGAACGAGATCCGCAGGGTCGCCGACTCGGTGACGATCCTGCGCGACGGCCGCTCCATCGAGACCCTCGACGTGAAGGCGCCGGAGACGACCGAGGAGCGGATCATCTCCGGCATGGTCGGCCGCGACCTCGACCACCGCTTCCCCGAACGCACCACGTACGAGGGGAAGCCCGAGGCGGCGCCCGCCATGGAGATCCGCGGCTGGACCGTGTTCCACCCGATCGACCAGCAGCGCAAGGTAGTTGACGATGTGTCAATAAATGTGCGCAGGGGCGAGATCGTCGGCATCGCCGGACTCATGGGCGCCGGCCGCACCGAACTCGCCATGAGCGTCTTCGGGCGCTCCTACGGCCGCTACGCCGGCGGCACGGTCCTCAAGGACGGCCAGGAGATCCGTACGAAGTCCGTCGCGGAGGCGGTCGCACACGGCATCGCCTATGTCACCGAGGACCGCAAGCACTACGGCCTCAACCTCATCGACACGATCAACCGGAACATCTCGCTGGCCGCCCTGAACAAGGTCGCCAAGCGCGGTGTGGTCGACGAGCAGGAGGAGCGGCAGGTCGCCGAGCGGTTCCGCAAGTCCATGAACATCAAGGCGCCGACCGTCTTCGAGCGAGTGGGCAAGCTGTCCGGCGGCAACCAGCAGAAGGTCGTCCTCAGCAAGTGGATCTTCGCGGGTCCCGAGGTGCTGATCCTGGACGAGCCCACCCGCGGCATCGACGTGGGCGCCAAGTACGAGATCTACACGGTCATCGACCAACTCGCCGCCGAGGGCAAGGCGGTGGTCTTCATCTCCTCCGAACTGCCGGAGCTGCTCGGCATGTGCGACCGCATCTACACGATGGCGGCGGGCCGGCTGACCGGTGAGGTACCCCGGGCCGAGGCCACGCAGGAAGTGCTGATGCGCCAGATGACGAAGGACAAAGAGGTAACGCGATGAGCACGGACGTCACCGACAAGATCCCGGCCGCGGCACCGCCGGGCAAGGACGGATCGGGCGCGGGCGGCGGCCTGTTGTGGCTGGTGCTGGACGGTCTGCGGCGCAACATGCGCCAGTACGGCATGCTGATCGCCCTCGGTCTGATCGTGATCCTCTTCGAGGTCTGGACCGGCGGGGACCTGCTGCTGCCGCGCAACGTCTCCAACCTGGTGCTGCAGAACAGCTACATCCTGATCCTCGCGATCGGCATGATGCTGGTCATCATCGCCGGGCACATCGACCTGTCGGTCGGTTCGCTGACGGCGTTCGTGGGCGCCTTCGCGGCGGTCCTGATGGTCAATCACCATGTGGCGTGGCCCGTCGCGTTGGTGCTGTGCCTGCTGATGGGCGCCGTGGCGGGCTCCGTACAAGGGCTGTTGATCGCCTACGCGGGCATACCGTCCTTCATCGTCACCCTCGCCGGAATGCTGCTCTTCCGCGGCCTCACGGAGATCCTCCTCCAGGGCCAGACCCTGGGCCCCTTCCCCAACGGCCTGCAGAAGATCGGCAACGGCTTCCTGCCCGCGGTCGGCCCGAGCACCAACTACCACAACATCACCCTGCTGTTGGGCCTCGTGATGATCGCCGCGGTGGTGTGGCAGGAGGTGCGCGACCGGCGCCGCCAGCAGGAGTTCTCGCTGGAGGTGGCACCCGCCAAGCTGTTCCTGCTCAAGCTCGTCGCGATCGTCGCCGCGATCGCCTGGCTCACCATGCTGCTCGCCAGCTACGACGGTGCGCCGATCGTGCTGATCATCCTCGGTGTCCTGGTGGCCGGTTACGGCTACGTGATGCGCAACACCGTCTTCGGCCGCCACATCTACGCGATCGGCGGCAATCTGCCGGCCGCGAAGCTGTCCGGCGTCAAGGACAAGCGCGTCACCTTCCAGGTGTTCCTGAACATGGGCGTGCTCGCGGCCCTGGCGGGTCTGGTGGTCACCTCCCGCCTCAACGCGGCCTCGCCGAAGGCCGGCGACGGCTTCGAACTGGAGGCCATCGCCTCCTCGTTCATCGGTGGCGCGTCCATGAGCGGCGGTGTCGGCACCGTCCTCGGCGCCATCATCGGCGGTCTGGTCCTCGGCGTGCTGAACAACGGCATGAACCTCCTCAGCGTCGGCACCGACTGGCAACAGGTCATCAAGGGCCTCGCCCTGCTGACCGCGGTCGGCTTCGACGTGTGGAACAAGCGCAAGTCCGGTTCGTAACGGAAGCTCCGCTGGTCGATCGGGATTGGCTGCGGGTCCGTTGTGGCTGGTCGCGCAGTTCCCCGCGCCCCTTGGGCGCGGGGACCAGTGGAGCCCCCTTCAACGCACAAGGGAGCCGCTCAATGGAACTGAACAGACGCACGGTCATTGCAGGTGCGGCAGCCGCAGGCATCGCCGCGAGCGCACTCGGTACGGGTACGGCGCAGGCAGCCTCGGGAGGCAGGAAGCCCGTGAAGGAACTCTTCGGTACCCTCGCCGACGGCAGCAAGGTCTACCGCTGGTCGCTGGAGAACGGCGGCACCCGCCTCAAGGTGCTGTCGTGGGGCGGAGTCGTCCAGTCCCTGGAACTCCCGGACCGGCACGGCAAGTACGCCAACGTCTCACTCGGCTTCGACAACATCGCCGACTACGTGGCGAAGACCCCGTACTTCGGCGCACTCATCGGCCGCTACGGCAACCGCATCGCCAAGGGCCAGTTCACCCTCGACGGCAAGAGCTACCAGCTCTCCGTCAACGACGGGGTCAACAGCCTGCACGGCGGCACCCAGGGCTTCGACAAGCACCTCTGGGACGTCGAGGGCTTCACCTCCGGCTCCGACGTCGGCCTGCACCTCTACTACACCAGCGTCGACGGCGAGATGGGCTACCCCGGCACCCTCAAGGTGAAGGTGACGTTCACGCTCAACAAGCACGGCGACTGGCGCATCGACTACGAGGCCACCACCGACAAGCCGACCGTGGTCAACCTGACGAACCACACGTACTGGAACCTCGCCGGCGAGGGCAGCGGCACGATCGAGCACCACGAGCTCACGATCCCCGCCGCCCGCTACACACCCACCGACTCGGGGCTGATCCCCACGGGCGAACTGGCCAAGGTCTCCGGCACTCCCTTCGACTTCCGCAAGGCCAAGCCGATCGGCCGCGACATCCGGGCCGGCCACGTCCAGCAGGTGCAGGCCAAGGGCTACGACCACAACTGGGCCCTCGACAAGGGCATCACCGCGAAGCCCGAGCACGTCGCGACCCTGCACGACCCGCACTCCGGCCGCACCCTGAAGATCGCCACCGACCAGCCGGGGCTGCAGTTCTACACCGGCAACTTCCTCGACGGCACCCTGACCGGCACCGGCGGCCACACCTACCGCCAGGGCGACGCCCTGTGCCTGGAGACCCAGCACTTCCCGGACTCGCCGAACCACGCGAACTTCCCGTCGACGGTGCTGCGGCCCGGTCAGACGTACAGGACGTCGACGATCCACACGTTCAGCTCCTGAAGCCTCACAGCTGACGCGTAGTTCGGACCCGGGGTTCCCGAACTCACACCATTTTCACATCCGTTGAACAGCGCCACACCCGTCTCCGTATTCAAGGGCGGCCCGTGCTCCCCCGCGCGGGCCACCCAAGACGACGGGCCCGGTCGTCCCCGCCGGGCCCGCCTTCATACGGAGGTTCCATTGGCCGACTCCAACGTCACCTCGCTGTTCCGCAGTACGGCGGCGCACAGCCCGTCGATGGCAGCGCTGGCGCGTGAGAGCGACGGCACCGGCCCCGTGGACTTCTGTATCCCGTGCAACCCGTACTTCCCCACCCCCGCCATGTTCGACGAGATGGCGGCCCGGCTGCGCGAGATCATCACGTACTACCCGAGCAGCGCCGACACCATCACGGCCGAGCTCTGCAACCTGCTCCAACTCCCGCCGAGCTGCGTCGCGATGGGCAACGGTTCGACCGAACTGATCACCTGGATCGACCACTTGATGGTCCGCGAGTCACTCGCCATCCCCGTCCCCACCTTCGGCCGCTGGACCGACCAGCCCATGGAGACCGGCAAGCGGGTCGACATGTTCCCGCTCCAGGAGTCCAGCGGCTTCGCCCTCGACCTCACGCAGTACGCCGAGTTCATCCGCAAGCGCAACACCAAGGTCGCGGTCATCTGCAACCCGAACAACCCCGACGGCGGCTTCATCCACAAGCAGGCCCTCGTGCAGTTCATGGACGCGATGGCCGACCTGGACCTCATCATCATCGACGAGTCGTTCCTTGAGTTCGCGGACGCCGAGGTCGAACCCAGCGTCGTACAAGAGGCGATGCTGCGCCCCAACGTGGTCGTCCTGCGCAGCCTCGGCAAGAACTTCGGCCTGCACGGCATACGGTTCGGCTACCTCGTCGCCAACCCCGCCCTGGCCGGCCGCATCCGTTCCATGCTCCCCAAGTGGAACCTCAACGCCTTCGCGGAACACGTGGTGTTCATCCTCAAGGAGCACGGCGCGGAGTACGCGCAGAGCCTCCAGCAGGTGCGCCGCGACCGACTCGACATGGCGAGCCATCTGTCCGCGCTGCCCGGCCTGACGGTCTATCCGTCGCAGGGCAACTTCCTCTTCGTACGCCTCCCCGTGGGCGCCGAAGGCACCGTGGTCCGGGACCGGATGCTCACCGAGCACCGCATCCTGGTCCGCGAGTGCGGCAACAAGATCGGTTCGTCCAGCCGCTTCCTGCGCCTCGTGGTGCGCCCCCAGACGGACGTGCGTCGCCTGGTGTCCGGCATGGAACAGGTGCTCTACGGGACCAGGAGGGGAGCCGCCGTGCCCGAGCTGGGTACAGGGACCAACTACAGCTCGGGTACGGCGGCCGTGGACCGTCTGGTCGGCGCGACGAACGGGGCGGGGATGCAGATGCCTGCGGCGGTCACGCAGATGCAACCGCAGCCTGTACCCATGCAGGTACCGGCGGCTGCGCCGGCTCAGCCACAACCCCAGCCGCAACCCCAGCCGCAGTACCAGCCGATGGTTGCCGCCGCGCAGGCTCAGCAGATGCCGATGACCGCGATGGCCGACCAGCCGAACGGGATGGGGATGGGGATGCCGATGATGCAGATGCCACAACAGATGCCCCAACAGGCGCCGCAGCAGATGCCCCAACAGCAGCCCTACGGCGTGCCCGCACCGGCTCCGGCACCGATGCCGCAGGGGCCCACCCCGACCGGAGTGCCTGCGCGTAATGGGCTTACGGCCGCGCAGGTTCGGGGGGCTACCAGTCCTAACGGGATGCAGAATCTTTCGCCGGCGCCGGCAACTGGGTGGCCCAATGCGCAGAGTTGGCCCAATGCTGCGGGGATGGGGCAGGCGGGTTAGGGGTTCGTTGCCGGGTGCGGGTGCGTTGTGGCTGAGCGCGCAGTTCCCCGCGCCCCTAAAGGGCATCGGCCCTAACGGCGTTTAGTAGTGAGGCCCCCAGCGGCAACGGCTGGCATCCCTGTACCTCGAAGCCTGCCTTCTCCAGTAGGCGGCCGTAATGGTCCTCGTCGCGTTCCTGGCCGCCTACGTTGCACAGCATGTGGACGTCCCAGGCGACCGCTGTTGGTGTGGGCAACAGGCGTTCCACCACCAGGAGTTGAGTGCCTGGGCGCATTGCGTCCGCGCAGCGGCGGAGGATTGTCAGGCAACGCTCGTCGTCCCAGTCGTGGAGGACTCGGGACAGGAGGTAGACGTCGCCGCCCTCCGGTACGGACTGGGTGAAGTCTCCGGCGACGAAGGAGCAGCGCTCGGTGAGTTCGGCGCGGGCTGCCTCCAGTGCTCCCGGGCGTTCGAACAGGACGCCCTCCAGGTGGGCGTGGGCCCGCAGCAGGCGGCCGAGCAGCGCGCCGTTTCCGCCGCCGACGTCCACCACCTTTCGTACGGCCGAGAAGTCGACCAGTGTCGGCACCGGTGCGAACATCTCCGCGCTGGCCGCCATCGCTCGGTGGAACAGGGCGCCCAGTTCGGGGTGTTGGGCGAAATACGCGAAGTGGTGCCGACCGTAGCGGTGGGCGAAGGCTTCCTTCCCGGTGCGTACGGAGTGGGTCAGGCCGGCGAAGGAGTCGTAGAACGGGCCGGCGTACAGGCGCGCCAGCGGGTGGAGGGAGAACTCCGTGCCCGTGCGCAGGGGTTGGCCGGCTGCCGTGAGGTGGTAGGTGTCGTCCGCGGAGGTCAGCAGGCCCAGCGTGGTCAGGTAGCGGAGCAGGCGTCGTAGGGCGTCCGGGTGTGTCGACGTCAGGTCGGCCAAGGCGGCGGTCGACATGCCCGGGTGGTCCGCCAAGTGGTCGGCGATCCTCAACTCGGCCATCGTGGCGACCGCTTGGGTGGCCCAGGCTCCGGTCATGACGGTGAGCAGGGTGGTCGTCGGGTCGGGGAGCGGCTCGTGGCGGCCGGGGAGGCGGAGTTCGAAGCGGCGGTGGGTGGTGGTGCGGTGGTAGAGGACGGTGACGTTCTCGTGGCCGTTGTAGCCGCCGCCGTCGGGGACCGCGCCGCCTCGTTCCTGGAGGAGGAGTCGTAGGCCCGCGGGGACCACCGGGCCGGGGGCGGTCACCGCGAAGGCGTGGTGCGACTCGTGTTCGGCCTCGCGTTCGTCGGCGGCCACAGCCTCCAGGGCCGAGTCCGGGGGTACCGGGAGCGCGAAGATCTCCACGCTGCGTGTGCCGGCCGCCACGTGCACGATGCCTACCGGGATGTCGGCGACCGCAGGGCCGTAGCGGCGGGTCAGGCGGTCGCGGACCACCACGCTGGGGGTGACGGTGCCGGGTTCGAGGCCCAGGCGGCGGAGTTCCTCGCGGAGGCCGTCGAGGGAGTCGGGGAAGACCAGGACGGCTGTGTGGTCGAAGACCAAGTGGCGGGAGACGTCGGCCCGTTCGGCCGGGGTGAGGTCCGGGAGCAGTTCGGCCAGGACCTGGTCCGTGTCGTGGGACTCGACGTAGGCCGCCGCGCGCTGGATGCGTGCTACGTCGGCCTCGGCAAGGCGTGCCTGTACGACGGGGAGGTTCATGAAGGGGTTCCCGGTGAATCGTGGGGACGGGAGATGAGAGACGGGAGACAAGAAGCGGGAGACGGGATCAGATGCCTGTGTAGTTCTCGGCGAAGAGATCCTGGTGCGTGCGGGAGGTGCGCAGGCTGTCGAGGCGGGCGTACTGGAGCGCGCGGCCGTAGCGGGCCTCGGCGTCGACGGTGCCCTCGGGGGACGGGCCGTGGAGCAGGCCGCTCATCCAGTGGGAGAACTCGTGGGCCCGCCAGACGCGGGGCAGGCAGTCGGCGGCGTAGCGGTCGAGGTCGTTCTCGTCGCCGTGGGTCAGGGCCGAAGTGAGTGCCTGGGCGAGGCGTTCGGCCTGGAGTACGGCGAGGTTGGCGCCCTTCGCGGCGGAGGGGCTGATGAGGCCGGCCGCGTCGCCTGCCAGCCAGAGGTGGCCTTCGCCGGGGGTGTCGAGGACGTCGGAGCGCAGGTCGACGACCGTCTTCTCCAGGACCGGGCCGTCTTTGAGCACGCCGAACTCGTCCGTACGGAGCCGAGTCGCCAGCTCGGTCCAGATGCGGTCCTCGTTCCAGTCGGCGGGGTCTGTTCCGCGCGGGCACTGGAGGTAGTAGCGGGTGACGGTCGCCGTGCGGGCCATGTGACCGGCGAATCCCCGTTCGTGCAGGGCGTATCCGACGGCTTCCATGCTCGGCGGGGCCTCGACCAGGACCGCCAGCCAGCTCACCCCGTGGTCCCAGCGGGCGGTACGCGTCCCGTGTGCGGTCATGGTCGCGCGGGCGACGCCCCGGTGTCCGTCACACCCGGCGACGTACCGCCCGACGATGTCCGTGCCGTCGGACATCCGGACCCGGCCGCCCTCGGAGATCTCCTCGACCTCCGTGTCGAAGCGGATCTCGCCGCCGCGTCGGAGGTACTCGGCGAGCAGGTCCTTTACCAACTCCTGCTGGGGGTAGACCGTGTGGACCTCGCCGCGCCCCAACTCGCCGTAGTCGAGGGTGAATTCACCCTGCTCGCTGCGGAAGAGGCAGGTCTGGTGGGTGTGGCCATAGGCCAACATCCCGTCCGCCAGCCCGTGTTGGGTGAGTACGCGTACGGAGTGGGCGGCCAGGAATCCTGCTCTGGCCCGCCCTTCCACCGCTTCGCGTCCGCGCCGTTCCAGGATCGCGCAGTCGATGCCACGGTCCAGCAGCAGGTTCCCCAGGACGAGCCCCGCCGGGCCTGCCCCGACGATCACCACCCCGGTCCGCGCCCCGGAGTCGAATCGTTTCCCCACGTCCACCCCTGATCTTGCTTTTTCGGCCAAGGGGTTTCATATCAGCCAGATCAGGGGGATGAGCAATCGAAAGCGACTTCTTAGCCCATAAGAGCCAACTGGGCATATGTCAGTGGCTGTTGACGTGGTCGTCAGTGGTCGTTTTCCAAATGCAGCTTGAGCAGATCGACGCCGTAATCGCCCCCGTTGGGGGTCCGGATGATGGTGTGGATGTGCTGCTGGGTCGGGGTTCCATTGGGACCCCCCATACCCCCGCTGCTCTTCGTGCCGTAGGCCAGGGGCGACTGGGCGTCGTACTCGATGAGGACGACCGGGCTGTGCACGCGGTAGTAGAAGGCGGAGGAGTCCTTGGTCTCGCCCATCCAGTAGAAGTAGGTCGCGTCGAGGTGGTCCTCGACCTCCGTCATCCTCACTTCGGCGTGGCCGTCGTTCATGTTGCCGACGTAGACGCGCACCAAGTCGAGCAGGTGCTGCTTCTGGGCGCTGGTGAAGTCCTTGGCGACCAGGCCCTGGTAGGCGAGCTTGGCGTTGTCCTGCCCGGCCCCGGCCTTCATGTCGTCGCCGGACTTCTTGGTGCTGGAGATCACCTTGGCGCGCTGGGCGGCGGTGAGCGAACGCAGGAGGGTGAGACCGGCCTTGGTCTCGGTCTTGAAGAGGGTGATCTTCTCGCCCTTGTAGGTGGCGGAGGTCGGCTCGGACCCCATGAAGGTCGGGGTCATCACGACCTGGTCGCCGAGCACGAAGAAGTTGATGGCCACGTGGTGGCCCTCGTACTGGAAGCCCCACGGCTTGGTGGTGGACGGCGTGCCCATGAAGGTGAAGAAGTACGCGCCCTCGGTGAGGGTGTCCCTGTTCCCGCCGCTGTAGTCGCCGAGGAAGGCGTTCAGCTTCATGATGTTGCGGGTCTGGGTGAGCCCGTCGGCGGACAGGGCGGCGCCGAGCAGCGCGTAGCCGAGGTCGCGCTTCTTCGCGGTGATGTCGCCCATCCGGACGCCCTTGCGCTGGTACCCGTCGACGTTGCTCCAGGCCAGCCACTCGTTGTCGTCCACGTCGAACGTGCAGGACTTCCGCTCCTTGGCGGTGAGCCCGTCGAGGAAGGCCTGCGCGGCCTTGACGATCCCGTCGGTCGAGACGTCGGTGGCGTGGATCGAGTAGAGCCCGTCGGCGATCTTGCCGTCGGTGGTCACACCCTTGAAGTCGGCGTACTTGACCTCGCTCTGCCCGGGGCCCATCCCGTTGCCCCCTCCCCCGGGCCCGCCGGACGGCATCGCTCCGGTGGGCATGCCACCGCCGGGGCCGCCCGAGGGGGCGCCGTTCGGGGCGCCGGAGGTCGAGGATGCGGTGGCCGTGTCGGAGGCGTCCGACGAGCAGCCGGTCATGGTCGCGACAGCGGCGACTCCGCCGGCGAGCAGCGCCTTGTTCATGAACCAGCGGCGGCTGCGGTCGGCTTCGGGGGTGCGGGGGCGGTGTCCGTGCATACGGGCCAACCTCCCGCACCAACCTGAGCCGAACCTGAAGCCCGGTCCAGCCGCCTGACCAGCGCCAACCACCTCGGCACGTCGATTTCCACCCTTACGGTCTTGCCGGGTGGCGGCTCCCGGTCCACCACCTCCCACCGGTCCGCGAGCGCGTCCACGAGGACGAGCCCACGCCCGGATTCGTCGAGCCCGTCCGGCTTTCGTACGGCACCGGGTGCGGGCGGATGCGGTCCGGTACGGGTGTCGGTGACCTCGATACGGACACTCCCGGTGACGAGGGAGAGCCGCAGTTCGAAGTCACGGCCCGGTACGCGGCCGTGGGTCACGGCGTTGGCGGCGAGTTCGGCGACGATCACGGCGGCAGCGTCGGAGGCGTCACTGCCGTGCGGGATGCCCCAGGCGTGCAGCTGGTTCAGGGCGAGGTGACGGGCCAGGCGGGCGCCGCGCGGGGTTGGGCTGAGGCGCTGGGTGAATGTGTGGATGGTGGCGGGGGGTTGGGTGGTCATGGGCCCAATGTGGCGCCCGGGGAGGACACTTCACCAGCTTCTGGGCCCGTACGCTGCGGGAGCGTACGTGGTCACATGCTGGACAGTACGCGCTACGTTCCGTAACCATGTGCGCGGGAGGTGGGTGACCATGGTCGAGGGCAGCGGCGAGCCCGAAGTATCCGACAGCCTGCGGACGTTTGGGGCGATGTTGCAGGCGTTGCGGGAGCATGCGGGGTTGAGCAGGGAGGAGTTCGGGCGGCAGATCAGGTACTCCAAACACACCGTGGAGTCGGTGGAGTTGGGGAGGCGGATGCCGGATGCGCTGTACGTGGAACGTTCCGAGCCGGTGCTGGGCAACACCGGGGCGGTACGGCGGGGTGCGGAACATCTGGAGCGGCGGCCAGGGTTGGCGTCCTGGTTCCGGCAGTGGGCGGTGAAGGAAAAGTCGGCGATCACGCTGTACACGTACGAATGCCGCTTGGTTCCTGGGCTGTTGCAGACGGAGGCGTACGCTCGCACGCTGTTCACCGAGCAGCTGCCGCCGATGGACGATGCGCAGATCGAGGCTCAGTGGGTGGAACGGGAGAAGCGGCAACGACTGTTGCGGGAACGGCCGAACACAGCGTTCAGCTTCATCCTCGAAGAGGGTCTGTTTCTACGCCGCACAGGCGGAGTTGAGGTCACCCTGGGGCTCATCGACTATGTGCTGGAGGTCGCCGCACTGCGCAACGTTGAGGTCCAGATCATGCCGCAGGTCCGGCAGAGCCACGCAGGGCTGGACGGCCCTATGCAGTTGCTCGAAGAGCCCAGCAACCGGTGGTACGCCTACTGCGAAGGGCAGGAGAGCGGACTGCTTGTAGCTGATCGAAAAGTGGTGAGCATGCTCCAGATGCGATATGCCAGAATGCGATCGCAGGCTCTCACCATCCAGGACTCCTTGAGCCTGTTGCAGCGCATGCGAGGAGACCTATGAGCACCACTGAGCTGGCCTGGTTCAAGAGCAGCTACAGCAGCGGCGGTTCCGGCGACTGCGTAGAAGTCGCCCTCTCCTGGCACAAGTCCAGCTACAGCAGCAGCGGTTCCGGCGACTGCGTCGAGGTGGCCACCTGCCCCTCCACCATCCACATCCGCGACTCCAAGAACACCGACGGCCCCCAACTGGCCCTCGCCCCCGCCACCTGGACCAAGTTCATCGTCACCCTGTGATCGGGGGCTCCGCTATGAGCACCACTGAACTGGCCTGGTTCAAGAGCAGCTACAGCAGCGGCGGAGATGGCGACTGCATGGAAGTCGCCATCTCCTGGCACAAGTCGAGCTACAGCAGCAGCGGTGACGGCGACTGCGTAGAGATCGCCACCTGCCCCTCCACCATCCACATCCGCGACTCCAAGAACACCCAGGGCCCCCAACTCGCCCTCTCCCCCACCACATGGACGGAGTTCATCCGCTCTTCGCGGAGCTGACCTGCTTGCGCAGAGGGCACTCCGTTCCGGCGCGGGCGGTCAACTCGCCGCGGAGGGCGGCCAGTTCGGCCATGCGGGTGTCGATGATCCGGATCTTGTCGGCGAAGAGGGCGGACAGCGCCTCCGCCTGGTCCGGCGCGTCGCTCAACTCCTCGCCGTGCTCCGCGATTTCGGCGAGCGAGAATCCGAGGGCCTGCGCCGTACGGACGTACTCCAGCCAGGGCACCGCCTCGGGCGGGTACTCCCGGTAGCCGTTCGGTCGGCGCTCGCTGGTGAGGATGCCCACCTGTTCGTAGAACCGAAGGGCGTCCCTGCTCAGGCCCACCCGTGCCGCCAACTCCCCGATACGCATGCCCACATGATGACTTGACCTTGGACCCCACTCCACTGTTTAGCGTGAGCGGCATGACGATCACTCCCCGCCCCACCTCCTACCTCCGTGTCGTACGCGCCAGCGCCTGGTACGACCTCGTCGTCACGGCCGGCTTCGCGACCCCGTGGACGTACGCGATGGTGCACGACGCACTCTCGTCACTGGGCCGGGACTGGGGGCTGGGCGTACTGCCCGAACTCGATCCGATACAGACCCTGTACGCGAATCTGATGGGGTCGGTCGTGGTCGTCTGGGCCGTCCTGCGGCTCGTCCGGCCGCTGGCTCTGTACGGGCTGCTCGACGGGACGGCCCGCGTTCTCTTCACCGCCTGGCAGGCCTACGCCCTCGCGCAGGGCGCCCCGCGTTTCCTGTGGCTGTTCCTCTGTGTGGAGGCGGCGTTCGGAGTCCTCCAACTGGCGCCGTGGTGTCGTCCCGGAACAGGAATGCGGGAACCGCGAGTGCGATGATGCGGCCATGGCACAGTCACCGCAGGACTCCGCTGACTCCTCCGACTCCTCTGTCACCGAGGACGGAATGACCGCGGCCCAGGCCGTCGACCGGATCGAGGCCGCGGCGCCCCCGCGTCCGCACGACCGGCGCCTGCACGCCCGTGGAGCCGTCTACGACGCGCGCTTCGTTCCCAGCGGGCAGATCACGACGTGGACGACCGCCACCGTTCTGACCGCCGAGTCCGACGCGGTCGTCCGTTTCTCGAACGGCTCGGGTCGCTTCGACGCCGACGACCGGGTGCGTGGCGTACGCGGTATGGCCGTGAAGTTCCTTGATGGCGACAAGGGCGTCATGGACCTGGTGGCCGCGACCTTCCGGGTCTTCCCCAGTCACAATCCCGAGGGGTTCATCGACCTCGTCGAGGCGTTGGGCAAGGCCGGTACCGAGGGTGGATTCGCCGACCGTGCGAAGGGGAAGCTGGCCGCGGCCGGGAAGTTCGCCACCGTTCTCGCCCAACACCCGGAAAGTCGGGGGGCGTTGAAGTCCTTCGCCAGTCAGCAGGCGCCCGCCAGTTTCGCCACCGCCCGCTACGACGGCCTGCACGCCTTCGTGTTGGTGGACGAGTCGGGTCAGCGCCGGCCCTTCCGCTACCGCCTCGTGCCCCAACTGGGCGAGGTCGAACTGGACTCCGCGTACGCCGAGAAGCTGGCCCCGGACTTCCTCATCGGTGACCTCGACTCCCGGCTCGAAACCGGGCCCGTCTCCTTCACCCTGGTGTGCCAGTTCGCGGAGCCGGACGACCCGACCCACGATCCCTCCCAGGCGTGGCCCGAGCACCGGCCGCTGATCCCGGCCGGGCAGCTGCACGTGACGGCCCGATCGGCGCGGGAGGAGCACTGGCAGCGGCAGGTGTTCGACCCGACGCGTCTCGCCCCGGGCGTGGAAGCGTCCGACGACAAGATGCTGGCGTTCCGGCGCCACGCCTACTCCGTCTCGGCCGAGCGCCGCCTCGCCCCCTGACCACCACCCTCCCCCCAGAAGTGGGACACTCTCCGCCGAAGTGTCACACTTCTCCAACTCACCCCCGCTCCCCGCCGAGTTCCCCCACCGGCGCGAGGTCATGGCAGTCGCCACCGCCCGTACCGCCCCGGCACCACCACACCAGACGCCCGCTCCCGCCGTCGTCCCAGTCCCAGTCGGCCGCCGTCCCCTCGGGGCGAAGATGCGTGCCGATCTTGTGGGACGGGCACATCGGCCACACCAGCCAGAGCCGGTCGGCCATCGTCTCCTGCGCCGCGTCCGCGACGGGGCCGAGGGCGAAGTCGTCGGGGGCATCGTCGTCCGGTTCCTGGAGACCGTTGTGGTGCCAGGTGCCGTCGGACACGGCGACGTAGACCTGTTCCTCCCAGGCCATCAGCACGAGCGGCGGCTGGTCGGGGAGGGTTGCCGCGAGGTCGCGGTTGACGGTGGCGAGGGCGGCCTCAAGTCGCGGGTAGCGGCCGGGTTCCGCACGTCGGGGATCGAAGGTCTTCACCGGGTGATCTTCTCCCACCCCCGCGGCAACCACATGTCCGAGTTACCGAGTACTGACGGGCCGAGCCGCCTTCCAGGCGCGGTAGTGGCGGGCCGGGTCGTCCGTGAACGAGGTGTGGCGCGGGGTCCAGCCCAGGAAGCGACGGGCCTTGGCGCTGGTGACCAACTCGTCCTGGTCGGCGGCCAGTTGCATCATGCCGCCCGCCTCCGCGCTCTCCAGGGCGATCTCACCGGTGTGGCCGACGGCGCGTACGGCGGCGCGCTGCATGTCCAGGGCGGTCAGCCGCTGGTCGTCGGCGATGACGAAGGTCTCCCCGTCCACGGCGGCGGGGTTGTCGAGGATGCGGACGTAGGCGTCGGCGAGGTCGTCGACGTGGACCCAGCTCCAGCGCTTGGCGGTGTCGCCGTAGAAGACGGGGTTGCCCGCCTCCGCGGCGGCGAACCACTGGGCGGTCATGGAGGTGCTCGCGGGGCCGCCGTACAGGAAGCCGGGGCGGACCACGGTGTGGGCGAGGCCGGAGGCGGCCAACTCCCGTTCCAGCGCGAAGCGGAAGCCTATGGGGCTCTCGGGGTTGCCGGGGGTGTTCTCGTCCATGAGGGGCAGGCCGGTGCGGCCGTAGGAGGAGATGCCGGTGGTGAAGACGAGGTGGCGGCTGCGGCCGTCGCGGTCCTGGGCGGCGAGCAGTTCGGCGAAGAGGCGCTGGTCGCCGCCGACCGGGTCGCTCAGGTCCAGGAGGAGGTGGACGACCGCGTCCGTGCCGTCGAGGTGGTCGCGCCAGGTCTCCGGCTTGCCGAAGTCGCCCTCGACCGGGGTGACTTCGTCCGCCGTGAGCGCGTGGGCCGCGGGGGCCGAGGTGTCGCGGGCCAGGCCCAGGACAGTGTGTCCGGCGCGGGCGAGAGCGGCTGAGACACGGCGGCCCGCGTAGCCGGTGGCGCCGATGACGAGGATCTGCATGAGAGTGCTCCGTGTGCTGTGTCGGGTTGGCCGGCCGTAGGTCAAACGGCAGGCGTGGCGGCGGAAGTTGGGGTGAAGAACCGGGTCAGCCGGTCGGCCGTCCAGGCCGAGTTGTCGGCGGCGAGAGTGTGCGCGGCCCCCGGGGCAGTCGTGCCGCGCGCCGGGCGGCGGCGGGTCAGGTGACGGGATCAAGTACTGGGCTCAGGCGGCGGAAGTTGGGGCGAAGAACCGGGCTAGCCGGTCGGCCGTCCAAGCCGGGTTGTCGGCCGCGAAGGTGTGCGCGGCCCCGGGGACGGTGTCGTGACGCACGTCATCGGCGGCTGCGCGGGCGCCCTTGAGCAACACGTCCTGGGGCAGGCCGTGTTCGCCGTTCAGGACGAGGACGGGCATGGTCAGGCGGTCGCCTGCGCGGGCCGTCCGCCCGTCCTCGACGAGGGTGGCGTAGTGCTCGAAGCCGCCGCGCATCGCGTCGGGGCGGGTGTAGGTGCGGAGGAGGTCGGCGCGGTCGGTGGCGGTGATGCCGCCGCCGGTCATCATCGACCAGAAGCCGGACAGGTACTGCTCCTCCTTGCCGGCGGTGAGCATCGCGGCCAGGTCGCTCTGCGCGTGGAAACCGAAGTGCCACGAGCCGCCGGTGGCGGGGTTCATGTGCTCCTCCAGGCCGTAGCCGGGCAGGAACGCCTCGCTGAGCACCAGTCGGGCCACGTCGTCGGGACGGGCCTGGGCCCACGCGTGCGCGGTCATCGTGCCGACGTCGGTGCCGACCACGAAGGCCCGGTCGTGGCCCAGGTGCCGCAGCAGGCGGTGCAGGTCCTCGGCCTCCTCGCGCTTGGTCCAGTGGCCGGGCGGGATCTGTGAGTCGCCGGATCCGCGCAGGTCGGGCGCGACGACCGTGAAGCCGCGTGCCGCGAGCAGGGGCAGCAGCGCCCGCCACTCGATCCAGCTGAACGGCCAGCCGTGGACGAGGACCACGGCGGGGCCTGATCCGCCCACGACGTAGTGGAGTCGGACGCCGTCGACATCGGCGACGGCGTGCGTGAAGCCGTCCGGTGCGGGTGCCTTGAGGGTCATACGGTCACCTCTTACTTAATTAGTTAAGCAACCATTGCACCCACTTGCTTAACTAGTCAAATACAGTGGTCGCATGGACAACACTCCCGCCGCCGATCCGCTCACCGCCGACGAGCTGCTGCTGTGGCAGAGCCTCGGGCGTCTCGTCCACTCCCTGCCGCGCACCCTGGAGCAGGACATGTCCCGCACCGGCGTGACCATGACCGAGTTCGCCGTCCTGCTGCTGCTGAGCGAGGCGCCCGACCGGCGTATGCGCATGTCCGCGCTCGCCGCCGCCTCCGGCGTCACCCCGCCGCGCGTCACGCGCATCATCGACGGCCTGTCCCGTCACGACCTGGTGCGCAAGGAACGCCACGGCCAGGACGCGCGCGGCAGCGAGGCCGTCCTCACCGATGCCGGGCTGCGCGCCATGCACGCGGCGCAGCCCTCCCACCTCGCCAGTGCCCGGCGCCGGGTCCTCGACCACATTCCGGCCGACCTCCTGCCGGGCATCGCGGCAACACTGGCCGAGCTCGCCGAGCTCACGGAGGGCGGGCGCCGTCAGCAGCCGTCGTAACTCACGTGTCTCGCAATTAACTTGACGGACCGTCACTTTACCGTTCGCACAGCCGGGCGACAGTTTCCGCTCCTAGGGTGCCGTGTCCATGACAGACAACACCGGAGCCACCCCCACCCCGGTCGGGCGCCGTACCGTCCTGATCGCCACCGGCACCACGGCCGCCGTACTGGCCGTGGGCGCCGCCGCTCCCCAAACCCCCACAACCACCACGGCGGACGCGACTCCCGCCGCCGCGGCGGCAGTCTGCACCCTCACGAAGGAGATGACCGAAGGCCCCTACTACCTCGACGGCGCCCTCGTCCGCACCGACGTCACCGAAGGCAAGGCCGGCATCCCGCTCAAACTCGCCCTCACCGTCGTGAACGACAGCACCTGCGCCGTCATTCCCAACGCGCTCGTCGAGATCTGGCACTGCGACGCGCTCGGCGAGTACTCGGGCTACGTCGGCAACAACGGCCACAGCGAGCCGGACGACGGCACCTTCCTGCGCGGCGGTGTCCTGACGAACGCCGGCGGCCTGGCCAACATCACCACGATCTACCCGGGTTGGTACCGGGGCCGCTGCGTGCACATCCACGTCAAGGTGCACACCGGCGTCACGCTCACCTCGGACGGCTCGTTCACCGGCGGCAGCGAACTCCACACGGGCCAGCTCTTCATCGACGAGACCATCACCACGGCCGTCGCCAAGGTCTCCCCGTACTCGACCAACACGGTCACCCGCACCACCCTCGCCCAGGACTCGATCTACGACGACGGTGGCGCCGCGTCCGGCCTCATGACCCTTACGGCGCTGGGCAGTTCGACCTCGTCCGGTTACACGGGCACCCTGACGCTGGGCGTCGCCCAGAGCTGATCCGAAGGGGTGGCCCGCGGTGCGAGACGGGCCACCCCTTCCTCATGTCACCTCACGGCACCGCACGTCAGGAGCCCGGGCAGTGCTCCCACGCCATGTGGTACACGGTGCTGATGTCGCCGTCCGTCGAGTCCATCGTCATGAAGCTGACCGCGCCGGGCGCCGACGTGCCGGCGCTGACCCGCAGCTCCGTGTTGATGTTGAAGTTGCGCTGAACTCCACAGGGCGCCCAGACCAGTTGGGCGATGTCCGTGGTGTCGTTCGCCTGCCAGTTGTCGTCGTAGGGACCGCTGAAGGGGTGGTTCTTGCTCGCGGTGTTCGACGAGCCCTGGAAGTAGTACGAGGCCTTCTGCGCACCGCTCGCGCCGGGCTGGAGCGAGGCGAAGCCCCGGTAGTCGGCGCTCGCGATGGCGTACGTGAAGCCCTGCGGGACGTGGACGACCAGGTTGAGCTGGCAGTTCTTGCGGAACGCCGTGGGGTCGGAGTTGCCGCCGACCTGGGCGAGGTACGCGCTGTAGGTCACCGTGAAGGCGGTGTTGTCCTCGGAGACGGCGACCGCCGTCGTGCCCTGCGGGCAGCCCGAGCCGTTCACCGTGGCGACGTTGATGACGATCTTGTCCGGGGGCGGGTCGTCGAACACGGGCGAGGACGAGTGCTGCGCGGGCAGCACGGTGGTGACAAGAGCGGCGAGAGCGCCGCTCAGGAGGAGCCCACCAGGCATGGTTTCTCCTTGTGTTGGGGGGTGGCTGCGCCCCAAGTCTTTGAAGAAACAATGAAGTTCCTGTGAAGACCGACGGCGCGCTCGCATCGTAGGTAGCCGCACAGGAGGCGGTCAGGGCGAACTCAGGCCATTCACAGATGCGCCTTTCACACCTTCTCCACAGTGTATGAACTCTGTTGAAATAACGGGGAGTTGACCGATCCGTCCCCAGGCCCTTCACAGCCGCACATTAAGGAATCCTTCAGGTGCGGCCCTAGCTTCACTGCCATGACGGGAAAACGAGAGCACGACGAGCAGCACGTTCAACCGCCCGCCCGGCATCGCCGGGACAAGGGCGTCCAGCGTCGCCGCGTCCTGATCGGCGGCGGCACGGTGGCCCTGGCGGGCGGCCTCGCGGCAGCCGGACTCGCCTCGGCCGACACCACCTCGACCACCACCGGGACATCGACGACCACCGTCACCACCGACGCGTCCGCGTCGGCCACGAGCAGCGTCTGCACCCTCACCGCCGAGGTCACCGAAGGCCCGTACTCGCTCGACGGAGCCCTGATCCGCGAGGACATCAGGGAGTCCAAGGAAGGCGTCGAGGTCCAGTACACCTTCACCGTCGTCGACCAGGACAACGACTGCGCGCCGCTCGCCGACGCCCTCGTCGAGCTGTGGCACTGCGACGCGCTCGGCGAGTACTCCGGGTTCGTCGGCAAGAACGGCCACACGGAGGACGACGACGGCACGTTCCTGCGCGGCGGTGTCCTCACCGACTCCGACGGCGAGGCGGCTCTCATCTCCATCTGGCCGGGGCACTACGTCTCCCGCGCCGTCCACGTCCATATGCGGGTGCACACGGACGTGACGCTCGCCGACGGCACGTACACCGGCGGCACGCTCGTCCACACCGGCCAGCTGTTCTTCGACGCCGACGTCAACGAGGAGGTGCAGGCGAGTTCGCCGTACTCGGACAACACCACCGCCGAGACGGCCCTCGCCGACGACACCGTCTACGACGACGGCGGCGCCGCGTCCGGCCTGCTCACGCTGACCGCGCTGGGCTCCAGTGTGTCCGACGGATACACGGCCACGCTCACCGTGGGCGTCAGCACGAGTTGACCAGGAAGCACATGATCAGGAGGCGGATGACCAGGAAGCACTGATCGG
Source organism: Streptomyces sp. NPDC050508 (assembly GCF_040655155.1). NCBI lineage: Bacteria > Bacillati > Actinomycetota > Actinomycetes > Kitasatosporales > Streptomycetaceae > Streptomyces > Streptomyces sp. NPDC050508. The sequence continues at coordinate 457,181 of NZ_JBFAJJ010000007.1, read as the reverse complement.
GGATCGCCGATCACACACCGACAGGCTGCCGCCCTTCGGCGGACTCGGACTCGGTCCGCGCCTCCAGCGCCCTCTCCCGGCGATGGGCGCGGACCGAGTACGCCAGGGCGGCAGCCCATGTCACGTACAGGACGACGTACACCGGAGTGCTCAGCGCACTCGACGCACCGCCCGCCGCACCGATCCAGTCGCTCTTCAGGAGCGTACGGACGTTGGTCACGACGATGATCCCGCCGACCGCCGAGCCCAGCACCCGCGGCGGCACCAGCCGCACCAGCCAGGCGGCGACCGGCGCGGCGACCACACCACCCAGCAGGAACGCGATCACCCAGGTCCACTTCAGGCCCTGCGAGCCGAGCGAGAACAGGAAACCGAGACTCGCGGCCACCGCCACCAGGAACTCGCTCGTGTCGATCGACCCGATCACCTTGCGCGGTTCCATCCGCCCGCTGGCCAGCAGCGCGGGCGTACCGACGGGCCCCCAGCCGCCCCCGCCGGTCGCGTCCAGGAACCCGGCGACCAGGCCGAGCGGCGTCAGGAACCGCTTCCGCAGCGGCTTGCCGAGCTGCCCCTTCGGCAGGCCCTTGAAGGTGAACCGCGACATGACATAGACACCGAGCCCGAGCAGGACCAGCGACATCACCGGCTCCGCGACCTCCGTCGAGAGCTTCGACAGCACCGTCGCACCCAGGAACGAACCGACCGCGCCCGGTACGCCGATCTTCGCGACGACCTTCCAGTCCACGTTCCCGAAGCGCCAGTGCGAGGCCCCGGACATCAGCGTCGTACCGATCTCGGAGAGGTGGACCGTGGCCGAGGCGGCGGCCGGATTCGTGCCCATGGCCAGCAGCAGCGTCGTCGAGGTGACCCCGTAGGCCATACCGAGGCTGCCGTCCACGAGCTGGGCTCCCAGGCCCGCGAGGGCGAGCAGTATCAGCGTGCGCATGTGGTGCGTCCCGTCGTCCCTGGCTTTCCCACCGATCCGGTAGGGATGAACGGGAGGTGACGCTAGGGGGTCAATCTGAACGCAGCCTGAGACACGAATGAGGACGACTACTTCGGCAGCAGCGGCTCGACGATCTTCGCGAGCTGGTTCCGCGTCACCGCTCCGATCCGAGTCGCCGCCACCTTCCCCTCCGGGTCGACGACGATCGTGTACGGCATCACCTGCGTGTTCACCAGCCCGCGCGGCAGCCGCAGGGCCTGCTTCCCCGACGGATCGTGCAGCGACGGATAGCTCAGGTGGTGGTCCTTCTGGAACGCGAGCCCGGCGGCACGGCTGCTGTCGTTGTCGAGCCCCAGCACCCGCAGCCCACGCCCGCCCCACGTCTCCTGGACCAACCGCAGCTCGGGCGCCTCCGCCCGGCAGGGGCCGCACCAGGAGGCCCAGGCGTTGATCAGCACGACCTCGCCCCGGTAGTCCGACAGCCGGACGGCACTCCCCTCCAACGAGGTCCCGGCAAGATCCGCGACAGCGGGACGCCGGCCCTCCGCGAAGGTCCGGGTGAACGGATCCCCGGGACTGGCGTCACTGGCCGGTACCGGGGAGGAACAGCCGGCGAGAGCCGCGCAGACAGCCACCACCGCCGCGCAGGCACTCCGCATCGTCACGGGTTCTCCCAGGCCGCCGGTTCCGCCGCCAACCGCCGTACCGGCTCCGGCAGTTCGTCCGCCGCGATGTCCGCGAGCGTGACGCCCTCCAGGATCTTACGGACGTTGGCGCGCAGCGCGATCCACAGGGGGAGGAGGGGTTCGGCGGAGCCAGTGTAGGCAAGGCCGGTGGGCCGTTCGCCGCGTACCGACACGATCGGGCCGTCCACGGCGCGTATGACGTCCGCCACGGTGATCGCGGTGGCGTCGCGCGCCAGCCGGTAGCCGCCGCCCCCGCCCCGCCGGCTGTCGACGATCCCGGCGCGCCGGAGGTCGCCGAGGATTCCCTCCAGGAATTTGTGCGGGATGTCCTGCGCGCCGGCGATGGTCTCGGCCTTCACCGGACCGTCCTTCAGGGGGCCGTCGTCACCCCGTACGGCCAGCTCCAGTACCGCCCGTACCGCGTAATCCGCCCGTGCCGAGATCCTCATGCGTCCATTGTGGTCCGTTCTGGCGTAGAGAATGGCCCCGCACGACGGCCTCCTGGGATCACCACGGAAAATGGCTTCGCACGTGCCGCCGACGGTCCGGACCCGGGAGGAGCTTCCAGTGGAGCTGAGCAGGCGTACCTTCAGCACCCTCGCGGGCACTGCCGCGCTCGGACTCGCGCTGGGCGGTGGCAGCGCCGCCTCCCCCGACGCGTACGCCGCGCACGTCGTGCCGACCGGCCCGCCGCCCGCCCCACCGGGCGCGGACGGGCAGCCGCACACGATCGGCTACGACCGCTACTCCCTGCTCGTCGACGGCAGACGCCTGGTCCTGTGGTCGGGCGAGATGCACCCCTTCCGGCTGCCCAGCCCGTCCCTGTGGCGCGACGTCCTGCAGAAGATGCGCGCCTTCGGCTACAACGCCGTCAGCATCTACGTCTCGTGGAACTACCACTCCCCCGCCCAGGGCCACTACGACTTCACGGGCGTCCGCGACCTCGACCTGTTCCTGCGCATGGCCGCCGAGACCGGCCTCTACGTCATCCTGCGCCCCGGTCCGTACATCAACGCGGAGATCGACGCGGGCGGCTTCCCCGGCTGGCTGACCGCCACCAAGGGCACCGCCAGGACGGCCGATCCGACCTACCTCTCGCACGTCGACGAGTGGCTGACGCAGGTCAACTCCATCGTCTCCAAGCACCTGTTCACCCAGGGCACGGGCACGGTCCTGCTCTACCAGATCGAGAACGAGTACGACGCCCAGACCACCCAGCCGTCCGGCGCCGCCTACATGTCCCACCTGTACAAGAAGGTGCGCGCCGACGGCATCGACGTCCCCCTGTTCCACAACGACAAGGGCCGCAACGGCTATTGGACCCCCGGCTCCTTCGACACCGGTGGCGACACGGGCGGTTGGCTGTACGGCTTCGACGGCTATCCGACGCCGACCCAACCCCCGCCGGACTGGGGCCACTTCGGGATCGGCGGGGCGAAGGGCGGGGCGACCGCCAGCCCCAAGACCCCTGGTTTCGTACCGGAGTTCGGCGGTGGCTGGTTCGATCCGTGGGGCGGGTCCTGGTTCGACGGCAAGGGGTACGCGGAGTCGCGCCGGACACGTGACGCGGCGTACGAACGGCGCTTCTACCTCACCAACCTCGCCAACGGACTCACCCTCCACAACGTCTACATGACGTTCGGCGGCACCTCGTGGGGCTGGCTGCCGGCGCCGGTCGTCTACACGTCGTACGACTACGGCGCCGCCTTCGACGAGGGCCGCAACCCGACCGCGAAGCTCGTCCCGATGCACCAACTCGGCCATCTGCTGCGGACCGTGCCCGACTTCGCCAAGCTGGACCGGGCGGCGGACGTCGCGGTGGAGGGCCTGAAGGCCTACCACCTCACCAACGCCGACACCGGCTCCCACGTCTACGTCCTGCGCAACGACAGCATGGAGGACGTCTCCTCGACGCTGCCGACCACGACCGACGACATCGAGGTCACCGTCCCCGCCCAGGACGCCCGCCTCCTCGTCACCCAACTCGCCCTCGGCGGGCGCAAGTTGAGGTACTCGACGGCCACGCCGATGATGTTCCTCACCGCCGGCCGGCAGGACATCGCCGTGTTCGCCGGGAAGCGCGGCGAGATGACCCACACCGTGGTCGAGTGCCCGGAGGAGCCGGTGGTGACCCGGCTCGACGCGCAGGCAGCCTGGGTGTGGGACCGCGGCCTCCTGCACATCACCGTCCCGCTCGGCATCGGCGGCCTGACCCGGGTCCTCGTCCAGGCCGGCGGCGTCGACAACTCCCTCGTACTGCTCTTCGCCGACGAGGAGACCTCCGTACGCCTGTGGCCGTACGAGACAGGTTCGGGCACCGCACTGGTCTACGGCCCGGCACTGCTGCGCGAGGCCACGCTCAGAGGCACGACCGCCCACCTCACCGGCGACACCATCGGCGAGACCGGCCTGGAGGTGTGGAGCCCGCGCGGCATCACCGACGTCACCTGGAACGGGCAGCCCGTGCCCGCGACCGTCACCAACGCGGGCAGCCTGCGCTCGAACCCGGACGCGCTGCTGCCGGGGGTGCCCGCGGTACCGCTCCCCGCACTCGGCGGCTGGCGGCGCAAGGTGGAGAACCCGGAGGCCGCGGTCGCCTTCGACGACTCCAAGTGGACGGCGGCGAACCGGACTTCGACGTTCAGCACCACGGCCATTCCCTCCGGGCAGCCGCTGCTCTTCGCGGACGACTACGGCTTCCACTACGGGGACGTCTGGTACCGGGGCCGGTTCACGACCGGCACGGCCGACGCCCTGGAGTCGGTGACCCTCGCCTACAGCACCGGCACGCAGGGGCTGCTGATGGCCTGGCTCGACGGCGAACCGCTCGGCACCCACCGGATGCCGGTGCCGACCACCAGCAGTGTGCGGCAGGGCAGTTGGACGGCGAAGGCGACGCTCGCGGTCCCGGAGAAGGCGAAGGATCTCCGCGCGGCCGGTTCACACGTCCTGTCCGTGCTGGTGCGGCGGATGCAGCACGACCAGGACGGCAAGGCCCTCGACACCCACAAGGTGGCCCGGGGCCTGACGGCGGCGACCTTCAAGGGCGCCTCGCCGAAGGTGAGTTGGCGACTCCAGGGTGAGACTACGCCCGATCCCGTGCGCGGGCCGCAGAACAACGGTGGGCTGTACGGCGAGCGGGAGGGCTGGCATCTGCCGGGGTACGCGGATGGTGGCTGGGAGGCCGTCACCCTTCCCCGCGCCGACAAGCGGCAGGGCGTGGCCTGGTACCGGACCAGCTTCAAGCTCGCCGTGGACACCGGCATCGACGCCTCGATCGGCCTCGTCCTCGACGACGACCCGGCGCGCGCCTACCGCGTCCAGATCTTCCTCAACGGCTGGAACATGGGCCAGTACATCAACGACGTGGGCCCGCAACACACCTTCGCCCTGCCGAACGGGATCCTCCGCACACGTGGCACCAACACACTCGCCCTGGCCGTCCTGTCCGACGGCACCACACCGGCGGGCCCGAAGGACGTACGGCTGACGCTGCTGGGGAGCGCGGCCGGAGGAGTACCGGTCTCGCCGGTGGCCTCCCCCGGCCGCTGACACCCATGGGGTTCAGCTGATCCTGATCATGTTCCAGGACAGCGGCTCCAGTACGGCGGTCAGGGTGCCGTCCTGGAGTGTGGTGCCCTCGACCATGTGCGGGGCCACCCGCTCCGGGTCGTCCAGTGTGTTGCGGGCGTCCGGGTCGGCGTCCGCGAGGGCGCTGTGCTCGACGACCGACGTCAGGTCCAGGCCGTTCAGGCCCACTTGGAGCGGGAGCGACTCGGTGCGGCTGCGGTTGACGGCGAACACCGTGACCGAGCCGTCCTCGCCGCGCACCGCGGTGGCGTGCAGCAGGTCGGCCTCGCCGAACTTCTGTGTCTCGTGCGTCGGGGAGTCGACGCGGACGTCGAGGACCTGGCCGCGGCCGTACTGCGACGCCTGCGCGAACGGGAAGAACGTCGTCTGCCGCCAGGCCGGGCCGCCCGGCTCGGTCATGATCGGCGCGATCACGTTGACGAGCTGGGCGAGGCACGCGACGGTGACACGGTCGGCGTGCCGGAGCAGGGCGATCATGAGCGAGCCGAAGACCACCGCGTCCATGACGCTGTAGTGGTCCTCCAGCAGACGCGGCGCCTCCGGCCACTCGGCCGGGTCGGCGTTCTTCGCCTGCTCCTCCCAGTCCGACGTGTACCAGACGTTCCACTCGTCGAAGGAGAGGTTGATCTTCTTCTTCGACTTGAGGCGGGCGCCCACGTGGTCGGCGGTCGCGACCACGTTCTCGATGAAGGACTCCATGTCGACGGCCGAGGCGATGAACGAGTCGAGGTCGCCGTCGGTCGGCTGGTAGTAGGCGTGCAGCGAGATGTAGTCGACCAGGTCGTACGTCTCCTGGAGGACCGTCGACTCCCACTCGGCGAAGGTCGGCATGGCCTGGGAGGAGGAGCCGCAGGCGACGAGTTCGACACCGGCGTCGATCTGGCGCATCGCGCGGGCCGTCTCGGCGGCGAGTCTGCCGTACTCCTCGGCGGTCTTGTGGCCCGTCTGCCAGGGGCCGTCCATCTCGTTGCCGAGACACCAGACGTTGATGCCGAAGGGGTTCTTGTCGCCGTGCGCGATGCGCTGCTCGGAGAGGGTGGTGCCGGAGGGGTGGTTGGCGTACTCCTGGAGTTCCAGGGCCTCGGCGACTCCGCGCGTGCCGAGGTTGATCGCCATCATCGGCTCCGCCTGCGGGCCGAGCTTCTTCAGGAACGCGATGTACTCGGAGAGGCCGAAGCGGTTGGACTCCGTCGAGCGCCAGGCCAGGTCCAGGCGGCGGGGACGGTCCTCGGCTGGGCCTACCGAGTCCTCCCACTTGTAGCCGGAGACGAAGTTGCCGCCGGGGTAGCGGATGGTGGTGACGCCGAGTTCTCTGACCAGGTCCAGGACGTCCTGGCGGAGGCCTTCCGCGTCCGCGGTGGGGTGGTCCGGTTCGAAGATGCCGGTGTAGACGCAGCGGCCGAGGTGTTCCACGAAGGAGCCGAAGAGGCGGGGGTTGACTTCGCCGATCGTGAAGGCGGGGTCGAGGGTGAAGCGGGCGGTGCGCATGCGGGCCCTTCTGGGTTGAGTTTTGTCTGCGGCTTTGTGGGGGCTGGTCGCGCTCACGCGGCGGAGCCGCATATCGATACAGCCCCGCGCCCCTAAAACAGCTTTGGCCAGCCGGTGTTTGTCCAGCTGAGGGTGTTCAGCCCGAGCTTGGGGGTGCCTGAATCCTCTCCGTCGTAATAGTGGTATGCCAAGACATCCTTACCTTTGTCTTGGAAGATGGATTCTCCGCCCGGGCCTATGTAGCGGCCGTGGGTTGCCAGGAGCAGGTCTCCGCCGCCCGCCAGCATTGGCTTGCCTGTGCTGTCCGCGTACGGGCCCGTCACCGTCGTCGCCCTGCCGACCCGGATCTTGTAGGTGGAGTTCACGCCGGCGCAGCACGCGTCGTAAGAGGCGAAGAGGTAGTAGTAGCTGCCGTGGTGGACGATGTACGCGCCCTCCACCGCGTACGGGGCGTCCGGGCGGGTTGCCAGCTGGGCGACTGTTGCGCCTGGGATCGCCTTGCCTGTCGCCGGGTTGAGTTCGACCATGCGGATGCCCGTCCAGTACGAGCCGAACGCCATCCAGAGTCTGCCGTCGGCCTGGACGATGGCCGGGTCTATGGCGTTCCAGGCGTCCGTGGTCTCCGAGGTGAACGCCTTGGCGTGGTCGGTCCAGGTGCCGGGGAGGCCGGTGGGGGACGTCGCCACGCCGATCGCGGAGTGGTTGGTGCCCCAGGAGGAGACCGCGTAGTAGAGCCAGTAGCGGCCGTCCCGGTAGGAGAGGTCGGGGGCCCAGGGGTCGCCGGTCGAGTTGTAGTCGTACCACCAACTCGGGGGCGCCGCGAAGGCGTTGCCCGCGTCGTCCCACTGGACCCGGTCCTTGGAGGTGCGGGCGCCGATCACCCCGCCGGTCGAATAGGCCACGTAGCCGCCGGACTTGAGGTGCATGACGGTGGGGTCGTGGATGATCTGCTGGCCGGTGATGGGCTGCGGGTCGGGGTAGGTGACGTCGGCCCCGGCCGTGGTGGGGAGGAGGGCGATCGTCGCGGCGGCGAGCAGGGCCGCCACTCTCATGCGCTTCAACTCAGTACCTCCATCGGTGAGTTACTGGCCTGCCAGGCCCGTGTGGGCTACGCCTCGCACGATCTGGCTCTGGAAGAAGACGAACACGATGATCAGCGGGAGGCCCGCGATGAGGCCGCCCGCCATGAGCTGGGGCCAGACGATGCCGAAGGCGTTCTGCACGGTGGCGATGCCGTTGGGCATGGTCATCAGGTCGGGGTTGTTGGTCACCATGTACGGCCAGATGAAGTTGTTCCAGGAGGCGATGAAGGTGAAGATGCTGACCGCCGAGAGGGACGGTTTCGACAGGGGCAGGACGATCGTGAAGAAGATCCGCCAGCGGCCGGCGCCGTCGATGAACGCGGCCTCCTCCAGCTCCTTCGGCAGCGACTGGAAGAACTTGTAGAGGATGTAGACCATGGCCGCGGGGGCGCACTGCGGGAGGATCATGCCCCAGTACGTGTCGACCATCCCGAGCGACTGGACCGTCGTGAACAGCGGTACGCCCAGGATCGCCGGGGAGAACATCAGGCCCGCCATCGTGAGCGCCATCAGGGTGCTCTTGCCGCGGAACTCGGTGCGGGCGAAGCCGTAGGCCGCGAGTGAGGCGACCAGGAGCACGATCACGGTGACGCAGACCGAGACCACGACGGAGTTCACGAACCAGTTGGGGATGTTGCCGGCGTCGATGACGCCCTTCCAGGACTCCAGGGTGAAGTGGTTGGGGATCCAGTGCGGGGACGCCACCGATTCCGTCGGTGTTTTGAGGGACGTCGACAGGGCCCAGACCAGCGGGGAGAGCCAGATGAGGGAGAGGGCTGCGGCGACCGCCGTCAGGGCGATCTGCGCCGGGGTCCAGGTGCTGCGCGGCTTGTGGCGTACGGGAGTTGGGGTTGTCATCGGGCGTCCTCCTCGCGTCGGCGGAGCAGCCACATCCGGCCGAGGGCGACGGTCGCGATGATGAGGAAGAGGATGAAGGAGATCGCGGAGGCGTAGCCGACTCGGTAGCTGGTGAAGCCCTGTTCGAGGGTGTACTGGACGAAGGTGCGGGTCGATTCCTCGGGGCCGGGGCCGAATTGGTACATGACGACTGCCTGGTCGAAGACCTGGAGCGAGGCGAGGATCTGGAGTGCGAGGACCAGGCCGGTGATGTTGCGCAGGTTGGGCACGGTGATGTGGATCAGGCGTTGGAAGGGGCCCGCTCCGTCCAACTCGGCTGCTTCGTAGAGGTGTTGGGGGATGTTCTGGAGGGCGGCCAGGTAGAGGAGGAAGCTGAAGCCGACCGTCCACCACAGGGTGGCGATGACGACGGCGAGCATGGCCGTGGACTTCTGGGCGAGCCACGGGGTCTGGAGGCCCAGGACGTGGTTGACCATGCCGTTGGTGGGCTGGAACAGCCACCACCACAGGTTGCCGACGACCGCCGAGGGGAGGAGGAAGGGCGCGAAGAAGCACAGGCGCCACAGCCATTTGAAGTGGACGGTGTGGTGGGCGATCAGCGCCATCAGCAGGGCGGCCACGACGATCATCGGTACGACCCACAGCGTGAACTTGGCGCTGTGCCACAGCGAGGACCAGACGAGGTCGTCGCTCAGGGCCTCGCGGTAGTTGGCGAGGCCGACGAAGGTGGTGTGGTCGCCGGAGATGTTGGCGTCGGTGAGGCTGAGGTAGAGGCCGCGGACGACCGGGACGACGACGAAGAGGCCGTAGAGGACGAAGAACGGGGCGACGAACCAGCCGCCGTGCTGGAAGCGGCGGCCCCAGCGGACGCGTGCGGAGTCGGTGGCGGTGGTCGTGCGGGGGCGCAGGGTGGTGGCGGGTGCGGCGGTGGCGGTCATGCTCCGGCTCCCGTCAGTTCCTGGGCGGCGGTGTGGCCGTCCATCGGGTTCTTCATCGCGAGGAGTTGTTCCAGGGCCGACTTCATCCTGCGGGCCGCCGAATCCGGCTTGGTGGAGCCGAGGTTGGAGGCGGCGATGATGGGGCCGATGTGCTGGGCGAGGATGCCGGTGGAGCCGGCGAACCAGATGTGGGGTTCGGTGGCGGGGTGCTCCATGGCGGGCCTGGAGTACTCGTCCTGCGGGGTGAGCTTGAGGTAGGCCGGGTCCTTGAAGGTGGGGAGGTAGGCGGGGACATGGCCGCCGCCCGCCCAGGCGGTGGCGTGGGTGACGAGGTGGGCGGCGAGTCGGTGGGCGCCCTCGTTGGCGGCGCCGCCGCGGTCGGACCGGTGGGGCAGGACGAAGGAGTGGGACTCGGCGTGGGTGGCGGGGGTGCCGAAGACGGGCGGGAGCGGCTGGGCGCCGTAGGCGACCTTCGCGCCGCTGTAGTACGGCACCGACCAGTCGCCCTCCCAGGTGAAGGGTGATCCGGCGAGGAAGGCCTCGGCGTCGGCCTCGCCGACGATCGCGTAGCCGTCGGTGACGTGTTGGCGGAGGAACTCCAGTACCTGGGTGGCCTTTTGGGTGTCGAAGGTGACGTCGGTGCGGGCGTCGTTGAAATACGTTCCGGCCAGTTGCTGGTAGAAGGCGACGAAGAACCACCAGGAGAAGTTCTGGTCGTTGGCGTGCAGGCCGAGGGTCTGGACACCCGACTTCAGTTGTTTCCTGGCCGACTTGAGGATGCGGAACCAGTCGTCGGCGGAGGTGGCGGAGGGCAACTTGCCGTCGGCGTCGAGGAGTCCGGCCTTCTTGCACACGTCGGTGCGGTAGAAGTTCAGCTGGACGTGGATGTCGAGGGGCAGGGCGTAGAGCTTGCCGTCGACGATGCCGCGCTGCCACAGCACCGGGTTGAAGTCGGCTTCTTTCACGCCGTACTTGGTGAGGAGGTCCATGTCCCAGGGGTCGAGGAGGCGGCCGGGTGCGAAGCCGGGTACGCGGCCCTGGTGCATGACGGCGAGGTCGGGTGCGCGGCTGCCGGCGGCGGCCATGGCGAGCTTCGTGTAGTAGGGGCCGCCCCAGGTGAGTGTGGAGGCCTTGACGGCGATGTCCGGGGTGGCCTTCTGGAAGGCGTCGACCATCGCGACCATGTTGCCGCCGTCGCCGCCGCTGAAGAGGTTCCAGTACGTCACGCGGGTGTTGGCGCCCGCCGCGAGGGCGTCCGCGCCGGTGCCGAGGGCCGCGAAACCGAAGCTTCCGGCGACCGCGAGGCCGCCCGCCGTGGTGAGTAGGTGCCTGCGATTCAGGTCAGGTAGTCCCATTCCCTGCCCTTACTGTAGGAGTCCTATCATGTTCGAAATACCGTATGTCGCTCGTAACTTCGAACGGGACCGTAAAATCGAAGCGCTTCCGCGTCAATGGGTTGAGCACAGTGCAACGTTCATTCACGGGGTCGATTTCCGGACACAGCGGTCGTTCCCGGTCCCACAACGGCCACCGAATGACATGACGTCGGCAGTTGTGGGCGCGTAACCTCGGACCGGCTGTGCAACGGTGAGGTGGCTGAGTCGGCGTATGTCCTGGCATATTGCAGCGGTGCGCACGAAGAAGGAGATGCGGCGGCTCGCCGGCGCCCTCATCGACCCCATGCGCGTCCCGGTCCCCGCCGACCCCGAGGCCCTGTTCGACGCGCTGGTCGACTCCGTCACCCGCTGGCGGGGGCGTGAAGTCGTCGTGCGCCGCGAGGTGTTCCCGCCGCACACCGCCAGCGGGCTGTGGCTGGAGGGCGACACGTACGACGTCATCGTGATCGACAAGCGGGCCGCCGCCTGGCACCAGATCGTGATCTTCAGCCACGAGGTGTGGCACATGCACCGGCGCACCACCCGGCCCGGCCCCACGCTGACCGCCGAGCGCGGCCCCCGACCGGTCGCCGCCCGCACCGACTTCAGCCTCGCCGACGAACAAGAGGCGGACCGCTTCGGCATGTTGATGAGCGGACGGCTGCGGCCCTGGCTGGAGTCCGCGGCCACGGCGGACTCCGCGCACGACAGCGCCGTAGCCGACGGCGGTACGCACGAAGGGGTCGCCGGGCGCATCGGAGCCGCCCTCAACTACCGCGGAACGAGAAAATGAGCGGCCTGATCAACTACCTCAGCTGCGGCCTGCTGTGGCTGGGCATGCTGGTGAAGGCGCCGGATCTCATACGCCACTGGCGCGACCCCTATCTCCGTGTCATCTGTGTGCTCCTCGGCCTGGCCGGGGCCTGCTTCTTCCTCGGGGCGCCGCCCACCGTCGGCGCGATCAACCACCTCAGCGGCATCCCGAACCTGGCCGCGCCCCTCACCTACGCGTCGATCACCGCGTACAGCGCCTCCTCCCAGGTCCTGATCGTCTACTGGCGGGGCGGACCGCACGTCCACCGCACCGCCCGCCGCTGGATCGTGGCGTACGCCCTCGTCCTCGTCGGCATCGCCGTGATGTTCACGCTGGGCCACACCCCGGTGGAGCGCCGCACCGACCTGGACACCTACTACGCGAACACGCCGTTCACCTCCGAGATGATCGTGCTGTACCTGTCCGGGCACCTCGCCGCCGTCAGCGTCACCACGGTGTCGTCGCTGCGCTGGGCGCGGCAGGTGCGCGGCTGGCTCCGCGCGGGGCTGGTCACGCTGGGCGTGGGCTCGCTGTTCGGCGCCGGGTACAGCCTGACCAAGTTCGCCGCGGTGATCGCGCGGTGGAACGGGCGGGACTGGACGAAGCTCGGCACGACCGTGTCACCGGCCTTCGCGGGACTGGGCGCGGTCCTGATCGTCATCGGTGTGCTGATCCCGCTGGCCGGACCCCGGCTGACCCAGCGGTGGCAGGCCCGGCGGACGTACGCCCGGCTCGAACCGCTGGAACGCGAACTGGACGAACTCCTCACCCGCCGCGCGCTACGGCTGCCCCGGCCGCGCTGGTCCTCCCCCGCCACCCGGCTGGTGTGGCGGCAGACCAGCATCCACAACGCGCTCGGCCACCTGGACGCCTTCTTCGACCGGGCCCTGTACGAGCGGACGTTGGAGGCCGCGGCGCGGACCACGGACGACCCGGAGCGCGCCGAGGCGACCGCGTGGGCGGCGGCCGTCGCCGCGGCCGTCGTCGAGGAGCGCGGCCGGGACCCGCACCTGGCACCCGTCGACGAACCGGGCCGGCTCCCCGACCGGGCCCCCGGCACCGCCCTCCTCGTGCACATCGCCGACGCGCTGGCGCTGTCCCCGCTCGTCGCCGCCGCCCGGGTGCGCACCGGCACGACGGAAGGGAGTTCGCGGGCATGAGCCTCATGGTGTACCTGGCCGCCGCCGTCTTCGGGCTGTCCTGCACCGTCGTGCTGCGCCGCCCCCTGAGCGTGCCGCGCGACCCGCTGACCAGGTCCACCTGCGCGGCGATCCTCCTCGGCTCCCTGGGCCTCGTCTGCGCGGCACCGCCGACCCTGAGCGCGGTCAACGGCCTCACCGGCATCGCGAACTTCGGCGCCCCCCTCACCTACGGCATGATCTCCGCGTACAGCTGCTCCCTGCTCGTCCTGCTGATCCACTGGCGGGGCGGTTCCCCCGCCCGGATCCGCCGCATGGTCCTGCGCAGCATGGCCGCCTACGGCGCGCTGATCGTCGCCATCGTCGTGCTGTTCACGCTGGCCGACGCGAGCACCGAGCGGCTCACCGACCTCGACACGTACTACGCGAACACGCCCTACATGCGCGAGATGATCGTGCTCTACCTGCTCGGACACAGCGCGGCCACCCTCGCGATGTGCAGCGTGTGCGTCACCTGGGCCCGGGAGGTCACCGGCCTGCTCAGAGCCGGGCTGCACCTCATCCTCATCGGCACACTGCTGGACGTGGTCGGCTTCCAGCTCGTCAAGTACACGGCGGTGGTGGCCCGTTGGACCGGCCACGACCTGGACTTCCTCTCCACCGGTATCGCCCCGCCGATGGCCTCGCTGGCCGCCCTGACCTGTTCCGCGGGCTTCGCCCTGCCGCGGCTGCTGCCCGCCGCCCGCGCGCACTGGCAGGACCTCGACGACCTGCGCGGGCTGGGCCCGTTATGGTCGGAGGTCCGGTTCGCGTCCCTCGCCCCGAAGCCGCCCAGCGCACTCTGGCAGCTCCCCCGGATGCGGCTGCACTGGCGCGAAGTGTCCATCCACGACGGCCTGTTGGCGCTGGCCCCGTACTTCGACGACCGGGTCCGCGAGCGCACCCGGTACGCCGCCCTGCACGCGGGCCACTCCGCGCACGAGGCCCGGGTGGTGGCCGAGGCGGCCATGGTGGCCGACGCCGCCCGCCGCGCCGCCGCCCGCGAGGAGCCCTTCGGCACACCGAGCACCTACCGGCTCTACGCCACGGAGGTCTCCGACACCTGCGGGCTGGTCGAGCTGGCGCGGGCACTCGCCCGGTCACGGCTCACCGCCGCCGTACCGGAGGGTACGGTAAGGGCCACTCAGCGTTGACGTACGTGTGCCCGAACACCCCTGTTTTCTGGCCGACTTGAGGAGCCCCATGCCGCGGAGAGCTGTCGTCGTCGGTGCCGGACTGGCCGGCCTGCTGGCCGCCGCCGCCCTGTCCGCCCACGCGGACGAGGTGATCGTGCTGGACCGGGACGAGCTGCCCGACGGACCGGAGCACCGCAAGGGTCTCCCGCAGGGACGCCACGCCCATCTGCTGATGTCCGGCGGGCTGGCCGCGATGGAGGACCTCGTGCCCGGCGTGAGCGTCCGCGAGCGGCTGCTCGCCGCGGGCGCCCATGAGATATCCCTCAACTCTGGCATGGTGGCGCTGACTCCCGAGGGCTGGCTGCGCCGCTGGCGGCACGAGGGACCCCGGATGCTCACCTGCAGCCGGGCGCTGCTGGACTGGGTGGTGCGCGAAGCGGTACTGGCGAACACCAAGACCGAGATCCGCACGGCCCAGGGCCTGGAACTGCTCGGCGACCTCCACGGCATCACCGGCGTCCGCATCTCAACAGACGCCGGAGAGACGGACCTTGAGGCCGACTTCGTGGTCGACGCCAGTGGCCGCGGCTCACGCGTACTGCACTGGCTGGAGAAACTCGGGGTGACCGGCATCGACGAACGGACCGTCGACTCCGGCCTCGTCAACGCCACCCGGATCTACCGCAGACCGGCCGGCGCCGAGCACTTCCCCCTCACGATCCTTCAGGCCAACCCGTACCTGTCCCTGCCCGGCCGCGCCGGAATGGTCCTGCCCATCGAGGGCGACCGCTGGATGGTCAGCCTCGCCGGCACCCGGGGCGCCGAACCGCCCGCCGACCCCGACGGCTTCCTCCAGTACATCCTCGACCTGCCGGACCCCATCCTCGGCCGCCTCGTCTCCGGCGCCGAACCCCTGACGGACGTCCACACCAGCCACAGCAGCAAGAACGTCCGCCGCTATCTGGAGAAGGCCCGCAACTGGCCCGACGGCCTCGTCGTCCTCGGCGACGCCCTCGCCACCTTCAACCCGGCCTACGGACAAGGCATGTCGGTGGCAGCACTCGGCGCCCAGGTCCTCTCCCGCGAACTGGACCACGAGGGCTTCACCGCCCCCGGCCTGGCCGCCAAGGTCCAGCGCGGGGTGGCGGTCCCGGTCGAGGGCGCCTGGGCGATGGCGGTGGGCCAGGACGTCTGGTACCCCAACACCAAGGGCCCCGCCCCCACAACGGCGGACCGCCTGATCACGCGTTACTCCCGCCGCCTGTTGAAGTCGGCGACGGGTTCCTACGCTGCGGCGGCGGCCTTGGCGGCGGTGACGAGCATGGAGGCGGACGCATCAACTCTGATGCACCCCGGCACGCTATTGGCAGCCCTCAACGGCCCACTCCTGCCTCCCCTTTCCGGCCCACCACTAACACCGGCGGAACGAAAAACACTGGCGGCCTTGGCAGGTACAGGGGACTGAGGTTCCTTTAGGGGCGCGGGGAACTGCGCGCCCAGCCCCCACCGGCCCGCACCCAAAGAACCGCCCCTCACCCCGCAAATGCAGGCTGCGCCAACCCCTTCCCCACCCCCGGCACAACCAACAGCGACCCAGCAACAGGATGCGGCGAATCAAGCCCCACCCGAGCAGTCGTCACGTACAAGTCAGTCAGATCCGCCCCCCCGAAAGCGCACGCAGTGACAAGAGGCACGGGCAGCTCGACCACCCGGTCCAACTCCCCGTCCGGCGTATACCTCCGCACCGCACCCCCGTCCCACAACGCCACCCACACACACCCATCGGCATCAACGGTGAGCCCGTCAGGGAACCCCGCACCGACCTCCACATCAGCGAAGCGCCGCCGCTTGGTCACCCGCCCGTCCGCGTACTCGAAGACGTCGATCCGACGCGTGGGCGAGTCGATGTAGTACATCAGCCGCCCGTCCGGACTCCACCCGGTCCCGTTGCTCACCGCGACGTCGTCGAGGACCAGCTCGACCGACCCGTCCCCGGTGACACGGGACAAGGTGCCACCGCAGGCCGCCTCGTCGTACCGCATCGTGCCGACCCACAACGCACCGTCGGGCGCGACGGCCGCGTCATTGGCCCGCCGCCCGGCAACAGGCTCCCGATGCAACCACCGAAACTCCCCGTCGGGATCGACGAGCCCGACCCCGTCCCGGAGATTGAGGACCAGCCCCCCGCCGACCCGGGGCTTGGCCGCACCGACGTGCTGATCGGTCACCCGCACCGTACGAACCCCGGACGAGGGGTCGTACGTATGCACCCGGGACCCGAGGATGTCGATCCAGATCAACCGCCCGGCCGCCGCGTCCCACGTCGGCCCCTCGCCGAGCGTCGCCTCGGCCCGTACCGCCACCTCGTACGTCATCCCACGCTCCGGTGTCCGAGCCGCTCCGACAGTTCGGCGGCGCCCTTCGCGGCGAGCTGCTCCAGCTCGGCCAGGCGCTCGTCGCTCCAGCGGATCATGGGGACGGAGATGGAGAGCGCGGCGACGACCTGCCCGGTACGGTCCCGGACCGGCGCCGCGACACAGGACACGTCCGGATTCGACTCGCGGCTCTCGACCGCGACCCCGCGCTCCCGGATCCCGGCGAGGGCCTCGCGGAGGGCGCCCGGCTCGGTGATGCTGTTGGGCGTCATCGCGACCAGCGAGACGTCGGCGGGGATGCGGGCGCTGAGCTCCGGCTCGGGGAGGGAGGCCAGCAGCATCTTGCCCACGGATGTGCAGTGGGCGGGCAGCCGGCGCCCGGCCGCCGACACCATGCGCACCGCGTGCGTGGAGTCGACCTTGGCGATGTAGATGACGTCGGTGCCTTCGAGGATGGCCACGTGCACGGTCTCGTCGCAGGTCTCGGCGACGGATCGGGCGACCTGCTGGCCCTCGGCGGCGAGGTCGAGCTGCTCGGCGTACCGGCTCCCGAGCTGGTATGGACGGACACCCAGCCGGTAGCGTCCGGGTTGTCCGGGCACGGGCACGATGTACGAGCGGGCGGCGAGGGTGGTGACCAGTTCGTGCACGGTGGTGCGCGGCAGTTGCAGCTTGCGCACGATGTCGGGGGCGGAGAGCGTCCCGTCCCCGTCGAGGAAGAGCTCAAGAATGTCGAGAGCCCGGGTCACGGCAGGTACGAGGCGTCCCACAACCGGCCCCCTTCTAGGTGTCGTGTTCGAAATTTCAACTGACGATCGGGATGACGAACACAGGCTAGCCATAGAGGGTTGCACGGGCAATGGTCGGGTGACTCTCCGTCTACCTACGTGCTCTGGGGCCGCCCAGTTCACCGCGCAACCGCTGTGCGCGCAGGACCAGTTCGAGCTGGAACCGGCGGTCCGGGTGGTCGATCTCGTCGCCCCACAGTTCGCGGATCTGCCGGAGGCGATAGCGCACGGTCTGCGGGTGCACGCCGAGCCGCGCGGCCACCTCCGGCGCCCCGCCCCGCGTCTCCAGCCAGGCCAGCAGGGTCTCGGCGAGCCGCCGCCCGTGCGTGGGCCCACAGTGCGCCAGCGGCGCCAGACACCGCAGCGCGAGATCGTCGATCAGCTCCTCGGGCTGCAGCAGGACGAGGGCCTCGGTGTGCTCGGTGCAGTACAGGACACCCCCGCCGGGCAGCAGCCCCCGCTCCATCAGTCCTACGGCGGCCTCGGCCCAGCGCGCCGACTTCACCGCGTCGGCCAGCGGCACCGGGGGCCCGATCGCGCCCGCCCAGCCGGTCAGCGCCCGGTGCAGGAGTTCGGGGCGGCCGGCGGCGTCCGGTTCGGGGACGACCATGCGGGGCTGGTCGTACTCCATGTCGAGCAGGACCTCCTGCCCCACGGCGGGGGCGACCGCCTCGCGGGCCGGGCGCAGCAGGACGCCGACGGCGACCTTGTCGGGCAGCGGCCAGCCGATGCGGGCGGCCCGTTCGGAGAGGGCCTCGGCCGGGTCGCCGCGGTGGTGCTCGGCGAGGAGGAGTTCCATCAGGCGGCGCTGGAGGCGGAGCCGTTCGCCCGCCTGTCTGGCGGCGGCCTCCGCGTAGCCGCGCACGGACTGGTCGACCAGTCCGTCGAGGTACTCGTAGCCCGCGTCGACGAGTTCGTACATCGCGGGCGGCGGGATGTCGACGCGCTGGCCGATCTCGGCGAAGCGGCGCCAGGCGAGCCGTACGCCCATGCGGTAGATCGCCTGGAGCGAGTCGAGGGTGCGGCCGTGCAGGCCCTCGCCGCGCCCGAACTCCTGGAAGACGCCCGGCGGTACGGTCGGGCGGCCCTCGGCGGTCTCCAGGTGCTGGACGAAGACCTCGATGGCGCGCCGGATGCCGACCAGGGCCATGGGTTCGCCCGACTCGTCGAGGACCAGGGGCAGTTGGGGGTGCTCGCGGCGGATCTCGTGCAGGATCTCCTCGGCGAGCGCGGGCGCCTCGGCCATGGCGATGGCCGCGAACTCGCGCACCTGGAGGCGCGGTACGTCGAGCCATACCGAGCGCGCCGTCACGGTCGCCGGGCGGACGGTCGCTGCCCGGGCGGTCGCCGGTCGAGCGGCCATGGGGTCAACTCCCCTGGCCCGCTTGCTCGTAGGTGATCAGTGGCGTGTTCGGCTGGTCGGGCCGGGCGTCGAGCAGCGCGACGATGCCGAGCGCGGCGCCCACGGCGAGGGCGGCGGCGAGGGCCATGGTGAGCAGAGCGGCGAGCAGTCTGGACATCGCGGGGTCAGCCTCTCTGTACGGAGTCTGTGCCACACCCCTGCCCATCGGCCCCAGTGTCGGCAGACATTGACACTCCGTCAAGGGGCGCCTACGGTTCCCGGCCCAAGAGCGGCCCGAACTCCGTCACCAACTTTCACTGGAGTGCCCGGATGCGCCGTACAGCCTCTCCATTTTCCTTGATCCTGCTGGGACTTGGCACGTTTCTGCTGGTCCTGGCGCCGCTGCTGGCGTGGTACGTCGAGCCGCGGGCCGCCGTGACCCCGATCAATATCGACACGACCGCCGTCTACCGGGGCACCGGCAGCTACTTCGACACCGGTGAGCTGCGGACCGTGGACGACCGGCGGATCACCGTCACCCAGCAGGTGCGCGGCGATGTCGCGGACAGCGAGAAGAGCGGGGACGCGGTCTGGGACGTCACCACGACCGTCGACACCGACAAGTCCCTGCCGGCCGCCGATCCGCACGACGCGCTGGAGTTCTTCCCCAACCGCTGGGTCACGGACCGTAAGACCAACAAGCCGGTGCACTGCTGCCACGAGAACCCGTACTTCGAGGGCGACGCCTTCCTGAAGTTCCCGTTCGACGTGCGGAAACAGCCGTACCAGTGGTGGGACAACTCCCTTGGCGCGACGGTTACTTTGCGTTACTCGGGGACCAAGAAGGTGCAGGGTTACTCGGGTTACGTCTTCAAGGGCACGGTCCCGCCCACGAAGATCGGCACCCGCCTGGTACCCGGCAGCCTCGTCGACCAGCCGGGCTCCCCCCAGATACTGGCCGAGGAGTGGTACTCCAACCACGGCATCGAGCTGGTCGTCGACCAGCGCACCGGCCGGGTGATCTACGCCCAGACCGGCCCCCGCCGCACCCTGCGCGCCCCCGGCCACGCATACGACGCGGTGCTCCTCCTGGACGCCGACAAGCTCGCGTTCACCACGGCCACCCAGCAGGAACAGGTGAAACTGGCGAAGCAGGAAAGTGGCCAACTACGCCTGGTGGGACAGTCGTTGCCGATCGGTACGGCAGTGGCCGGATTCGTCCTCGCCGTGGCGGGTGGCGTCTTGGTGCTACGAGGCCGTCGGCGCCCGGAATCCGCTACTTCACCCGGGTATCCACCCACGATGTGACGTGACGTCAGTTCTAATAACCCCGGAAATTGTCATGCGGGTGAGTAGCCGTCAGGAACGCCTGGGCGAAAACTGTCCACCCCACCCCGGCACAGCCCACCCACAGAACTCCGCACCGCGTCCACCGTCCATCCCGCCCCCACTCCCGCTGAGTTCCGCACCCTGAGACGAGTTGGAGCACCCATGCCCCAGCACGTGCCCTACTCGCTGCGCGCCGAGTTCCCCTCCGTCGCGCAGCACCCCCCGGCGCTTGTGCCGCAACCGCGCCGAATCGTTTTCCTCGCGCACCGCGATCTCGACAACCCCTCGGCCGGCGGCTCCGAACTCCTCGTGGACCGACTGGCCGACGGCCTCACTCAACTCGGCCACCAGGTAACCCTGTTGTGCGGCGGCCCCGCGTCCTACCACGACTACAGAGTCGTGTCGGCAGGCGGTGCCTACGGCCACTTCCTGCGCGCCCGTACGGCGTTCACCCGGCAGATCGGCGACTGCGACCTGCTGGTCGAGGTGTGCAACGGCATGCCCTACTTCGCTCCCATGTGGCATCGCGGCCCGACCATGTGCCTGGTCAACCATGTCCACACGGACCTGTGGAAGATGCGGTTCGGCGGCCCGATGGCACCGGCCGCGAGGATCGGCCGAAGACTCGAACACTGGGCGCTGACCGGGGCGCAGCATCGCGGCCTGCTGGTCGCGGTCTCTCCCTCGACCGCGCACGCGCTGCGCGGGATCGGGGTCGAGCGGGACCGGATTCGGGTCGTCCACAACGGAGTCGAGGAGCCGGGCCCTCGTGCCGACCGCTCGCCGGAGCCGCTGTTCGTGGCGGTGGGACGGCTGGTCGAGTACAAGCGGATCGATCTGCTGCTGCGGCTGTGGGAGCGGGTACGTCCCGTGGTCGGCGGGCGGCTTCTGATCGTCGGTGACGGGCCTGAACGGGAGTCACTGGAGCGGCTCGCGGGGGCCGGGGTGGAGTTCACGGGCCATGTCTCGGAGGCGGAGAAACACGAACTCCTTTGCTCGGCCTGGCTGTTGCTGCATCCCTCCGCGTTGGAGGGGTGGGGCTTGGTCGTGACGGAGGCTGCGGCTCGGGAAACTCCGGCGATCGCGTTCGACGTGCCGGGGTTGCGTGACTCGGTCGTTGACGGGGAGACGGGTGTGCTGGCGCGTGGGGAGTCTTCCTTCGCGGCGGCCTGGTGTGCGTTGGCTCTGTCCTCCCATCGCCGTGAGCTGATGGGGAAGTCGGCTCGTGATCGGGCTGCGCGTTATCGCTGGGATCGGACAGTCAGACAGTTTCGAGCGGTGGCCGGCGAGGCGGTGAAGGGCTGGGGGTCGTGAAGTGGGTGCGGGTTCGTCGTGGCTGGTCGCGCCCCGCGGCGGAGCCGCATATCGATACAGCCCCGCGCCCCTTCGAACCTCGCCGGGGTTTCAAGGATCCGTCTCTCCGTCGCTCCCTTGCCCTCTTTCGCGCCTTCCTGCATGAACAGGACGAACCGGAGTTCTGCTACTCGCTGCTCGCCCGCGACGCTGCCGATCAAGTCGAGGCCTACGACGGTCCCGTCACCGGACGCACAGTCGTGGACGTCGGTGGCGGCAGCGGGTACTTCACCGAGGAGTTTCGGCGGCGTGGGGCCCATGCCTACCTTTTCGAGCCTGACGTACGGGAGTTGGGGGAGAAACCGCCCGACGGGACGGTGATCGCCGACGGGTATCTGCTGCCGTTGGCGACCGGCGTCGCGGATGTGACCTTTTCCTCCAACGTCCTTGAGCATGTGGCCGATCCGCAGACGTTTCTCAGTGAGCTGACGCGGGTGACGCGGCCCGGTGGGCTGATCTACGTGTCGTTCACCAACTGGCTGTCCCCGTGGGGCGGTCACGAGTGGGCGCCCTGGCACTACCTCGGCGCCGAACGGGCCCGCGCCCGCTACCGGCGGCGTACCGGCAAGGCCGCCAAGCACACCCTCGGCGAGAACCTGTTCGCCGTGCACATCGGCGCCACCCTGCGGCAGGTCCGCGCCCGCGACGACGTCACGGTCGTCGCGGCGCGCTCCCGCTACTGGCCCTTCCTCGACCGAGCCGTCGTCAAGGCGCCCGGGATAAGGGAGTTGGCCACCTGGAACCTCCTCCTCATCCTCCGGCGGTGTCCACGATGACGGCGACCACGGTCCAGGCCCCGCCCCCGGCGGCCGATCCCACCCGTACGACCCTGGCGGGGCCACCGGAGGGCCCTCGGTCGTGGCGTTGGCTGCTGGGGTTCTGGGCCGTGGTGTTCGTGCTGTTCCTCGCCGTGCACCCGGGCCGGCAGACCTTCGACACCAAGCTCGGCGTCACCGTCGACCCGGGTCAATTCCTTTCCGACCTGGGCCAGTTGTGGCACGACCGGGGTTCCTTCGGCGGCATCCAGGACCAGTACGCCGGCTACCTCTGGCCGATGCTCCCGTTCTACTGGCTGGCCCACGCCGTGCACCTGCCGGTCTGGCTGGCGGAACGGCTGTGGTTGTCGCTGGTCGTGTCGGTCGCCTTCTGGGGCGCGCTGCGGCTGGCCGAGCGGCTGCGCGTCGGCAGCCCCGCGTCCCGGCTGCTCGCCGCCGTGACGTACGCGTTGTGGCCGGTGTTCACGATCGTCGTGGGGTCGACATCCGCCGCCGCGCTCCCGGGAGCCTTCCTTCCCTGGGTCCTGCTGCCACTCACCAACGAGCGCTATACGGCCCGGATCGCGGCCCTACGGTCGGCGTTGATCGTCCCGTTCATGGGTGGCGTCAACGCGGCGGCGACCCTCGCGTCTCTGCTCCCGGTGGGCCTGTATCTGCTGTCCCGCCCACCGGGGCCACGGCAGCGCAAGCTGCTCGCCTGGTGGGTGCCGGGGGTGATCCTTGCGACGGCGTGGTGGTGGATCCCGCTGCTGATGCTCGGCGTCTACGGGGAGAACTTCCTTCCCTACGTGGAGACTTCGCAGACCACGACCGACACCATGTCGGCGACGGAGGGCCTGCGCGGTGCCGGTGACTGGGTCGCCTACCTGCATCTCGGGGAGGCCTGGATACCGGCCGGCTGGACGGTCGCCTCGTCGGTGATCGTGATCGTCTGTTCGGCACTCGCGGCAGGGCTCGGCCTCGCGGGACTGGCCCGCCGGGACATGCCGGAGCGGCGCTGGCTGGTGCTGATCGCTGTGTCGGTCGCGCTGATCCTGTTCGCCGGGTACGGCGGCTCGTTCGGGGCGCCCTTCCACGGGCTGGTGCAGGACTGGCTGAACGGCCCGCTCGTCCCCTTCCGCAACATCTACAAGTTCCAGGCGGGCCTGGCCCTCGCACTCGTCCTGGGCCTGGCCCACCTGGTGGGCGTGGCCGCCGAGACACGCGGAGCCCGCCCGATCCGGGGCCGCCGACTCGCTCCGCTGATCGCGGCGATCCTCGTCCTCCCCGGCCTGGCGTGGCCGTATCTCAACGGGTCGATCCTGAACCCGGGTTCGTTCCAGCAGCTCCCCAAGTACTGGCAGTCCACGGCGGACTGGCTGCAGAAGTACTCCCCCGACTCCCGCGCCCTGGTCGTCCCCGCGACCGCGCACGGCATCTACACCTGGGGCTCCCCCATCGACGAGCCCCTCGACGTCCTGGCCAACTCCCGCTGGGCGGAACGGGATTACGTCCCGATGGGCACCCCCGGCAACCGGCGCGCGATGGACGCGGTCGAGCAGGCACTGGCGAGCGGCGGCGAAGTCCCGGGCCTGGCGGACTACTTGAGCCGGGCAGGGGTCTACTACGTCGTCGTCCGCAACGACCTCGACCCCGACCAGATCGGCTACGTCCCGACCACCACCGTCAAACGCACCCTGGAGCAGTCCGGCTACCAGCGGGTGACGGGCCTCGGCCCGGTCATGACCGGCGGCCGGATAGCGAACGACACCCCGCTCCAGGTGGAGGGCCTCTATCCGCGACAGCGGGCGGTGGAGATCTACGAGCCGACGAGCAAGGACGTGATCCGCCCCGGCCAGGCCGGCCTGACACCGGCCGCCGACACGGCCGTGGTCTCCGGCGGCCCGGAGTCCCTCCTCCCCCTGGCCACCGAACTCCGGGGCAGGGCAACGGTGTTGACGGGCGACAACCACCCGGGCCTGGGCTCCCCGTCCCTCCAGATACTCGGCGACGGACTGCGCCGCGCGGACACCCGGTTCGGCCTGGTCGACGCCAACACGTCGTACACGTACACCCCCGACGAACGCAACGCGCCGGACGCCGTCCAGGACGCCGGCAATAAGCCGAAACAGATCCTGCCGACGAAGGGCATCGCCCACCAGACGGTGGCGGAGCTGCGCGGCGCCCGCTCGGTGACGGCGTCCTCCAGCGGCAACTGGCTGTTCTATCTCCCGCAGTTCGACCCGGTGAACGCCTTCGACGGCAACCCCGACACCGCATGGGCGGAGGGCGCGGCGGGCTCACCGAACGGGCAGTGGCTGCGGATCGGCTTCGCGGGCGGGTCGTACGACATGCCGAGTTCGTTCAAGGTCACTCCGCTCCCGCAGGAGAGCGTGAGGGCGGCGGCCACGGAGGTGAAGGTGCAGACGGCGAAGGGAACAGCGACCAGCTACCTCCAGCCGAACGGCATGCCCCAGACGATCAAATCACCCTCCGGCGCGACGAGTTGGATGAAGCTGACGATCGTCGACTCGGTGGCGCGCCGTACCGGCCTCACCGGCGCGGGCTTCTCCGAGATCGCCCTGCCGCACGTACAGGTGACCCGGCTCCTGAAGCTGCCCACCGACGCGAACGCCTCCGACGCAGCCGCCGAGATCATCTCCCTGCACCGCTCGGCCGACCCGACCGGCCTCTCCCCGACGGGTACCGAGGCGGGCCTGCACCGCACGTTCTCGACGGCGACGGCGGGAACGTACGAGATGAAGGCGGACGCGGTGGCCATCCCCGGCGAGGAGTTGGACAAGCTCCTCTACGAGGTGGCGCCCGCCCAGCAGCATCGCATCACGGCGACGGCGGACTCCACGGCGGCGCTGGGGGTGGGCCTGTCGGCCCGCAACCTGACGGACGGAGACCTGACGACGGGCTGGATCGCGGGCGACCGTCCGACGATCCACCTGACGTGGAGCGGCAAACAGGCGGTAGGGGAAGTGGTGTTGGCGCCGGCGGGCGGCCTGTCGACGCGCGCCACCGAGGTGGACATCACCTCACCCGACGGCGCGACGATCGCCGGTGTCGACGAGAACGGCGTGGTCCGTTTCGACCCGATCACCACGGACCGCCTGGACATCACGATCACGAAAACGGCCCCGCTCACCCTCCACAACCCGGTGGCCGACGAGAACCTCCAACTCCCGGTGGGCCTGACCGAGGCGTACATCCCGGCCCTCGACCAGTACCGCACCCCACAGCCGGACCCCACCCGCACGTTCACGCTGGCCTGCGGGAAAGGCCCGGTGGTGGCGGTGGACGGTGAGCTGTACTCGACGAGCGTGACGGGGACGGTACGGGACCTGACCGAACGCCGCCCCGTGGAGGTGACGCTCTGTCAGCAGGGGCGGGCCGACGCGGCGTTGGAGCTGACATCAGGAACCCACCGAGTGGAGGCGGGCGACGCGGGACCCCTGACCCTGACGAATGTGACACTCACCCGGGGAAGTGTCACATCGGCGACGGACAGTGGTCGGGAGCTGCGGGTCGTGGACTGGCTCGGCGACCGCCGCGAGGTGACGGTCGGCTCGGGCACGGCGTCCTACTTCACGACGTACGAGAACTACAACACCGGCTGGAAAGCCACCCTGAACGGCAAGGAGTTGACGTCGGTCCGCCTCGACGGCTGGCAACAGGGCTGGCGCGTCCCGGCAGGCGCGGGCGGCACGATCAAGCTCTCCTACGGCCCGGCGACGACCTACGAGGCCGGCCTCATCGGCAGCGGGGCCGCACTGGCCGTCCTCCTGGCCCTGGTGCTCTGGCGCCGCCACGACCCGAACCCCGACGAGCCACAACCACCCCCACCCCCGCCCGGCCTGTGGCTCGGCACGGTGACGCTGACGCTGGTCGGCGTGGTCATCGCGGGTTGGTTCGCACTCCTGGTCCCAGCACTGGCCCTGCTCGCACACCGCCGACACGCACTACTCGTACCGATCGCGTTCATCACCCTGACAGGGGCAGGAATCACGGCAGCAACAGGCGCCGGCGCCCCGGTGGCCGCAGGCGAGGGCGCATTCAGCCACACGGCCCAACTCCTCACCCTGATCGGCCTGTTCGCAGCTTTGGTGAGCGTACGAGAGTGGCCCGATCCGACACCAGCAACAGCCCCACCCCTCCCCCACAGAGAACGAGGCACAAGCCCCCTGGGCGAGCCCCCCGGCCCAGCGGAATCAAGCCGAACAATCCCAGCACAGCCCAAAGGCAGCGCCCCGACAGGGGCGCGGGGAACTGCGCGACCAGCCCCCACCGGACCGGAGCACGGCAACAACCCGCCGCCCCACGGCGCCACCCCGCCAGGGGCGCGGGGAACTGCGCGCTCAACCCCCACCGGACCGGAAGCCGGCAACGACCCGCCACCCCACGGCGCGCCCCCACCAGGGGCGCGGGGAACTGCGCGCCCCGCCCCCACCGACCCGCACCCAAGGGACGAACCGGCATGACCGCACTCGACCACCCCACCCACCCCGACGACACCCCCACCCGCATCCCCTTCCCCACAGTCGACGAAATCGCCCGCCACTGCCACCAGTCCGCCGAACCGGAAACCGTCCACATCGAGGTCCACCTCCCGGGCCCCGTAGACCCGGAACGGCTCCGCACCGCATTCACCGAGGCCCTGCACCTCCACCCCCGCATCCTCATGCGCGAGGCCCCCGGCCCCTGGTACCGCCGCCGCTACGAATGGGAACTGACCGACACCCCGGACGTAGAGGTGCTCACCTTCACGCCCCCCACCCGAGACGCCCTCAAACAGGCCCGCACCCGTTCCCTCACCCACTCCCCACCCCTGACCGCATCCCCACCAGTCCGCCTGGAAGCAATCGCCCTCCCCCAAAACACCGGTTCAGCCCCCGGCACGGGAACCGCCCTCGTCCTCACCGTCAACCACACCGCCCTGGACGGCCCCGCCTGCCTCCGCATCCTCGCCACCGCAGCGGAGCGCTATGGCGGCAAGGACAACACCCCGACCGCCCCACCGACCCGCCCCCCGGACACCCCCGAACCCCCCGCGGATGCCCCGTCCGTATGGACCCCACCCGCCCGAGTCGCCCCCGGCACCCCCGACCCCTCCCCCGGCGGCAACGGCCTCCTCCTCACCGAACTCCCCGTCCCGCGCCGCCCCAAGGGCTCCCCCTACACCGTGAACGACCAACTCATGGTCACCACGGCCCTGATGATCGCCCACTGGAACCGCGAACACGGCGCACACCCCCGCCCGATGCGCATCACGATGCCCGTGGACGACCGCCCCCGAGGCACGGACATGCCCATAGGCAACGGCACGAGACTCGTGGAAGTCACCTTCGCCCCCGGGGAGTTGGCCAACGCCCCCGACCACCACATGGGCGAACTGCTCCACCGCACAGCGGACCGCACCCGCGCCCTCAAGGCCCTCCCCCGCCCCCAACTGGGCCACGGAGCAGCCCTGTTGACGGCGCCGGTCGTCCCCGTAACCTGGCGAGCCACCCTCACCCGAGGCCTACGCAGGGCAGCCGCCCCCTGGACCTCGACCACACTCCTCAG
The DNA here is from genome assembly GCF_040655155.1 of Streptomyces sp. NPDC050508. Classification (NCBI taxonomy): domain Bacteria; kingdom Bacillati; phylum Actinomycetota; class Actinomycetes; order Kitasatosporales; family Streptomycetaceae; genus Streptomyces; species Streptomyces sp. NPDC050508. Next base: position 429,575 of record NZ_JBFAJJ010000007.1, on the reverse strand, counting down.
CAACATCGGCCGCATCCCGTACACCCTGGACTTCGGCGACCCGGCGGGCCAAGCGCACGCCGTCTGGTTCTCCGCCCCGGCCCGCATGCCCCGCGGCCTCACCGTGACGACCGCCTCCACGGCGGGAAAGCTGCACGTGGCCCTGCGCTGGTCCCGCACCCTCCTCAGCCACGGCGACGGCGCCCACCTCCGCGACCTCTTCGAGCACTACCTGCACGCGACGGAGGAACACCCCACATGACGCCGACCTCCACCTCCACCTCCACCCCGAACCGCCCGGCGGCTGCGCACGGCCTCCGCGACTTCTACGAGAACCCAGCCGTCCCGGTCGCCTCCGGCCCCTCCCGCAGTCTCCGCCAGGCCCGCATCCTGGCCGCCGCACTGGGCCCGCCGACCGGACGGACCCGCACGATCGTCGACATCGGCTGCGGCGACGGCAGCGCGGCGGCCACCGCCGCACCCCTCCTCACCGGCCACCGCGTCGTCGGCGTCGACTGGTCCCAGGACGCCCTGACCCGCGCCCGCGCCCACCTCCCGTACACGGTCCGAGGCGAACTCACCGCACTGCCCCTCCACTCGGCCGCCGCCGACGCCGTCCTGTTCAGCGAAGTGATCGAGCACCTCGTCGACCCGGACACGGCCCTCGCCGAGATCCGCCGCGTCCTGCGCCCGGAAGGCCATCTCATGCTGTCCACACCGAACTTGGCCGCCTGGTACAACCGCGCCCTGCTGCTCGCCGGCGTCCAGCCCGTGTTCTCGGAGGTGAGCCTGCGCGCGATCCACGGCCGCCCGGGCAAGGAGGTCGTAGGACATCTGCGGCTCTACACCCCGCGCGCGCTACGGGAGTTCGTGACGGCGGCGGGCTTCCAGGTCGTAGGACTCAAGGGCGCGCCCTTCCACGGCGTGCCACGAGTACTCCGCCCGCTCGACCGACTGGCGTGCGCCAGACCGCCGTTGGCGTCGATCCTGCTGTTGCACGCGCGGAAGACGTAGGGGGCGCGGCCGTGTGGTGGGGGGTGGCTGCGGCCCTGTTGGCGAACGTCCTGTACAGCACCGGCTTCGTCCTGGAGAAACGTGCGCTCGCGACGCTGCCCGAGGTGACGGTCCGTCAACCGGCAAGGCTGCTGCGGCTGGTGCTGGGCAGCCCCTTGTGGATCGGGGGGTCCCTGGCGCTGGCCTCCGGGTTCGGTGCGCAGCTCGCCGTGTACCGGACGCTGCCGATCGCCGCCGCGCAGGGCATCTTCGTGTCCGGCCTGGTCCTGCTCGTACTGCTGTCCGCCCGCATGCTCGGCGAGGAGACCTCCGGCCGCGAACGGTACGCGCTGGCGGCGATCCTCGCCGCACTCCTCATGGTGGTGCTGTCGCTGAAGCAGGGCTCGGACCACGTCAGCCGGAACGCGCCGTACCCGCTGATCCTGCTGGTCTGCGTGCCCTCGCTGGCCGCCGGCGTCTGGCTGTACCGGTCCACCGAGCGCGGCGCCACGCACCGGCACCGGCTGCCCACCACGGGCGTCGAATACGGCGTGGCGGTGGGCCTGTTGTACGGGGTCAGCTCGCTCGCCATCAAGGGGGTGTCGAGCTATCTGACGACAAGTGACCTGGGCGGAGCGGTAGTTGCCCTGCTCAGGTCCCCGTACCCGTATCTCCTGCTCTTCACGGGCGCGTTCGGCCTGGTCATGTCCCAGGCGGCGCTGCAGCGTTGCCGGGCCTCGCTGATCGTGCCGGTCTGTACGACGGTGACGAGCCTGTTCACGGCGGTACTCGGCACGCTCGCGTTCGGCGAGGCCCTGCCGCACGACCCGCTGCGACTGGCCCTGCGCATCGGGGGCACAGCCCTGGCGGTCACCGTCCTGCTGACCATGCCGAAGCACGACAACGCGCCCCAACCACCGGCCGAGGCCAAGGAGTTGACTCCCCCATGAACCCGGACGACCCCCTGCTGAAGATCCTGGCCTGCCCGCTCGACAAGGGCCCGCTGCACCTGCTCCCCACGGACGCCCTGTACAACCCGCGCCTGCGCCGCCGTTACCCCATCGTCGACGGCATCCCGCAGCTGCTGCCCGCGTCCGGAGAGCAAGTGACCGACGACGGCGAACACGAGGAACTCCTCAAGCGGATGGCCCCATGATCCCCAAGACCTCCACCCCCCGCACCCTCACCGCCCGCCTCGCCCCCCTCCTCCCCACCCGTCTGGTCGCCGCCACCGCCCGCGCCGTCTACCCCCGCTTCGAACCCGAACTGGCGCGCCTGGCCGACCTGTTGCCGCCCGACTGCGGCACGGCGGTCGACGTCGGCGGCTGGTACGGCCCCTGGACCCACCGCCTCTGGAGACACGCGCGCGAAGTGGTGACCGTAGAGCCGGTCCCCCACCTGGCGCGACTGCTCGCCGCTGCCGCCCCCGCGCACGCCCGGGTGATCCCGGCCGCCGCCTCCGACCGCCCCGGCACCGCCCGCCTGTGGCTGCCGCCGGACGACGAGGGCGACCGGGGTGTGTCCTCGCTGGTCCGCCGGGACATCCACGCCCGCGCCGTACACGTCCAGTGCGTCACCCTCGACGGCCTGAACCTCCGCGACGTCGGCTTCATCAAGATCGACGTCGACGGCAACGAGCTGGCGGTCCTGCACGGCGCGACCGGCCTCCTGACGCGCGACCGCCCGGCGCTCTTCGTCGAACTGGAGTCCCGCATCCAGCCGATCGCCCCGGTGGTGACCTACCTGTCGCTGCTCGGCTACGAGGGCTGGGTCCTCCCGGACAGGAACAGGAGCAGGAGCAGGAACAGGGACTGGGTCCGGCTGGCGACCTTCCCCCTGGAGGAGCATCAGGCCCGCACGTCGTACGTGGTCTCCCAGGGCCTGCTGCGCCGGGTCCTGCCCTTCGCCCGCGGGCCCCGTTACGTCAACTCGGTCCTCTTCCTCCCCGACGGCCGCACCCCCGGTGTCAGTGCCGTGCGCGACGATGGATCGCATGCCCGAAGCGAACCGCCCAGCCCGCCCAGCCCGCCCCTTCAGCCCCCTCGACTTCCAACTGGTCCTGCTGCGCCGCATGGCGGACCACAACCCGGACCTGGTCGAGGACGCCCGTCATGAGCTGGGCGTCTCGATCGCCGACATGCGCGAGGCCAACAAGCGTTGGCAGGCCATGCTGCACTCCCCGCGCGGTCGGGCCGCCGCCTCCCGCTACCGCTCGATCCTCGGCACCCCCGAGTCGACCACCAAGCGCAGGATCGGCGACCTGGACTGCGAGGCCTGGCAGTGGCCGGTCCCCCTCTGGCCCGGCCTCCGCTTCGAGGTGCTCACCGCCCCGAACGGCGCCGTGTGGAACGAATGGCTGGTCCGCGCCCCGGGCGCCACACCCCCGCCCCTCCACACCCTCGACGACCTGACCCCCTGGTCCTGCACGGTCGACGAGGTAGCCCGCGCCTTCGCCCCGGCCCGCCCCCTGGAGGGCACGGCCCCCACCCGCTGGGGCCTCGCCTTCACCGCCCCGGACGCCCAGGGCATACGACACCGGTGCGCCGCCGAGTTCACCTGGGGCCTGCTCCAGCGGACGGCGGTCAACGACTAGCGGCCGCCCCCAGAATCGCCTCGACCACCGCGGCCAGCGACGACTCCGGATGCAGATCCAGAAAGAGATTCGGCTCGACCAGCTCCAGCTCCATCACACATGGCTCCCCGTCCGGCCCGTCCACGAGGTCCACGCGCGCGTACAGCAGCTCCGGCGCATCCGGTACGGCGGCCAACGCCCGCTCGGCGACGGAGAGTTCGGCCTCGGTCGCCGTCCACGGCTCCAGGTTCGGGTGGGACACCTTGTCGTCGTCGTACGCCGTCCCGCGCGCCAGCACGGCCCCCTTCCGGGATGCGTGCAGGAACCGCCCGCCGAAGAACTGCAGCGCCCGTTCCCCGCTGACGTCCACATTCGTCAGGTACGGCTGCACCATCGCGGTGAGCCCCTCCGCATGCATGCGCTCCAGCTGTCGTACGGCCGTCTCGTGCTCGTCGGGCGTGTAGCGGGCGGCGAAGCGGGCGCCCGCGCCGGAGGTCGGCTTGACGACGTACTCGTGGTCGGCGGGGAGGTCGGCCGGGTCGCCGGGGGCGAGATAGCTGGTCGGGACGACGGGCACTCCGGCCGCCGCGAGGTCGCCGAGGTACCGCTTGTCGGTGTTCCACCGCACGACCTGCACGGGGTTGGCGAGCCGGGTGAGCTTCCCGGTCCGTTCGGCCCAGGCCACGAACTCGGCCGCCCGCCAGCTGTAGTCCCAGGTCGACCGGATGAGCACGAGGTCGTAGGCGCCCCAGTCGGTCCCCTCGTCGTCCCACGGCACGGCGACGGCCTCGGCCCCGGCCGCCCGCAACGCCTCCACCAGCACCGGAAGGTCACGGTCCTTGCTGGGCTTGGGTCCGGGATCGTAGGTGGCGAGCGCGATACGGGGCACGGGGTCTCCATCCGGGTGCGGACTGTGGACAGATCCGCAGGTTAACCGGCTGCCCCGCAACCACGGCAACCGGATTGACCTTCCCCTTTGGTGAAGCCCCAGCATCGGTGACGGAACCGGAAGAGGTCGAGGCGCGCATGAGCGGAACGGGAAACATGCTGACGATCGGGACCTTCGCGCGGGCGAGCAGGCTGTCGCCGAAGGCGCTGCGGCTGTACGACGAGCTGGAGCTGCTGCGGCCGGCGCGCGTGGACCCCGACAGCGGATACCGGTACTACGCGGTCGAACAGCTGGAGCGGGCGCGGCTGGTCGCGTGGCTGCGGCGGCTGGGCATGCCGCTGGCCGGGATCCGTGAGGTGTGCGCCCTCGAACCGGCCGCCGCCGCCCGCGAGATCCGTGCCTTCTGGGCCCGGGTCGAGACGGAGACGGCGGTGCGGCGGGACCTCGCCGGGTTCCTCGTCGACCACCTCACGGCCGTAGGGGCCGCAGGGGTCGTACCGGGAAAGGACACCACCATGCTGGAACTGCGTTACGCCGCCCATTCGGACCGCGGTCTGGTCCGCCCTTCCAACCAGGACACCGCGTACGCGGGCACCCGGCTGCTCGCGGTCGCCGACGGGTTCGGCCCGGAGGGTGCGCCCGTGAGCGGCGCGGCGGTGGAGGCGCTGCGTTTCCTGGACACCGAGGAGGTGCCGGCGGGCAATGTGCTCAACCTCCTGGAGGAGGCGGTACGGGGCGCCACCGACGCGGTCCGTGACGTGGCCGATCCGGCCGAGAACGGCACGACCCTGACCGCGCTGCTGTGGACGGGCTCGAAGCTGGCTCTCGTGCACATCGGGGACTCGCGCGCGTATCTGCTGCGCGACGGCGGGCTGTTCCGGATCACCCATGACCACTCGGTCGTCCAGTCGCTGATCGACGAGGGGCGGCTGACGCCGGAGGAGGCCGGCTCCCACCCTCAACGCACCATGCTGCTCAAGGCGTTGACGATCGGCACCCCCGATCTGAAACTTCACGACTCCCGCCGCGGTGACCGTTATCTCCTGTGCTCGGACGGCCTGACCGCGGTCGTCCCGGAGCACCGGATCCGTGAACTCCTCACCGCGAACCCGGACCCGGAGGAGGCGGTACGGTCCCTGGTCGACGCGGCGAACGAGGCCGGGGGTCCTGACAACGTCAGCTGTGTGGTGGCGGACGTGGTGTAGGAACGGGGGTGTCCCCTGCACCTGGGGACCGTTGCCCCGACGGCTAAGGAGTGCGCCGCGTGTCCACCCTCTTCCCGGCCCTGACGAACCCGGGCGAGCAGCCCGCTCTCCGATTCGGTGACCGGTCCCTGACGTACGCGGAGCTGGGCGCGGCGGCGGACGCCCTCGCGGCCCGGTGCACGGGCAGCGACCGGGTCGCCGTGTGGGCCACCAACTCACTGGAGACCGCGGTCGCCGTGGTGGCGGCACTGCGGGCCGGGGTGGCCGCGGTGCCGCTCAACCCGAAGTCGGGCGACAAGGAGCTGGGGCACATCCTGGCGGACAGCGCGCCGACGCTGGTACTGGCGGCTCCTGGCGACGAACTCCCGCCCTCCCTACGGACGTTGGAGCGCGTCGACGTCGAGGTGCGGAGTGTCGGGGGCGAGGGTCCGGCCGTCTCGCCGGGCGACGAGGACCCCGCCCTCGTCGTCTACACCTCCGGTACCACCGGCCCGCCCAAGGGCGCCGTCATCCCGCGCCGGGCCGTCGCCGCGACCCTGGACGCGCTCGCCGACGCCTGGCAGTGGACCGGCGACGACGTACTCGTGCACGGGCTGCCGCTGTTCCATGTGCACGGCCTGGTGCTGGGCATCCTGGGCCCGCTGCGGCGCGGCGGCTCGGTGCGGCACCTCGGCAGGTTCAGCACGGAGGGCGTGGCACGTGAGTTGAACGACGGCGCGACCATGGTGTTCGGCGTGCCGACGATGTACCACCGCATCGCCGAGACCCTCCCCGACGACCCCGAACTCGCCAAGTCCCTGAGCCGCGCACGCCTGTTGGTCTCCGGCTCGGCCGCCCTGCCGGTCCACGACCACGAACGCATCACGTCGGCGACCGGCCGCCGCGTCATCGAGCGCTACGGCATGACGGAGACCCTGATGAACACGAGCGTGCGGGCGGACGGCGAGCCGCGCGCCGGAACCGTCGGAGTCCCGCTGCCCGGCGTGGAGTTGCGGCTCGTGGAGGAGGACGGCACACCCCTCCCCTCCTACGACGGTGAGAGCGTGGGCGAGATCCAGGTGCGTGGCCCGAACCTCTTCACCGAGTACCTCAACCGGCCCGACGCGACGGCCTCCGCCTTCACCGCCGACGGCTGGTTCCGCACCGGCGACATGGCCGTACGCGACCCGGACGGTTACATCAGGATCGTCGGCCGCAAGGCCACCGACCTGATCAAGAGCGGGGGTTACAAGATCGGCGCGGGCGAGATCGAGAACGCCCTCCTCGAACACCCCGGGGTACGCGAGGCCGCCGTCACCGGCGAACCGGACCCCGACCTGGGCGAACGGGTCGTGGCCTGGATCGTGCCGACGGACCCCCAGTCCCCGCCGGAACTGGCCGAGTTGGCGAACCATGTGGCGAGCCGCCTCGCCCCGCACAAGCGCCCCCGCGTCGTCCACCTCCTCTCCGCTCTCCCGCGCAACGACATGGGGAAGATCCTGAAGCGAGCCCTGACTCATGACTGAACGCCTGTCCGCGCGCCAGACCCTGACCCTCGTCACGGACGACACCACCTTCACCGAACTCCCGTACCCGGCAAGGGAGTCCAAGCCCGACGGCCCCCTCGCCTGGCAGGGCTACGACGCCTCGCGCGCCCGCGCCGCCGACCGCACCGGCGAGTCGGAGTCGGTGGTCTGCGGCACGGCGACGGTGGCGGGCACCCGAGCGGTGCTGATCGCCTTCGAGTTCGGCTTCCTGGGCGGCTCGCTCGGCGAACGCACCGGGGACCGTCTTGAGGCGGCGTACACGTACGCCCGTGAACACCGGCTGCCGGTCGTGCCGTTGGTCGCCACCGGCGGCAGCCGGATGCAGGAGGGCATGGTCGCCCTCACCCAACTCCAGCGCGTGGCACGCCAGTCGGCACTCACGAGGGAGGCCGGGCTGCCGCAGCTCGCGGTGCTGCGCGACCCGACCACGGGCGGCGGCTGGGCCACGCTGGGCGCGGGCGCCGATGTGATCCTGGCGCTCCCCGGCGCCCAGGTCGGCTTCGCGGGCTCCCGGGTCCGACCGCCCGACGCGGACCCGACGGCGTACACGGCCGAGGCCCAGGTGGCGGCGGGCGCGGCCGACGCGGTCGTACGGCCGGAGGAGCTGAAGGAGACGCTGGGGAGGTGGCTGCGGCTGCTGACCACGCCGTGGGCGGGGCAGGCGCCGGTGCCGGCGGCTCTGCCGACAGCCGGACGGGAGGACACGGCGCCCACCTCCGGCACGGACGACCCGGCACCGACCGCACACCACGCCGGACCGGACCGGCCTGCGACGGACAGTCCCCCGGCGTCCCCAGGAGAGGACGCGGCAGCCGGCTTCGGTGCGGCCGATCCAACGGTGACCGCGCGAGACACGGTGCGGGACTCCCGACCGGCCCGGCATCCCGAGGCAGGCCTCCCGGGGACCGGGCGGGAGAGCGTGTCACCCGCCCTCGGCGCGACCGACCCGCCGGCGACCGCGCACCACGCCCGGTCGACTCAGCACGGCCCGGCCGATCCGCAGGAGGCCATGCAGCACGCCTCGGTCGGCCTCCCGGCCACCGGATGGGAGGCGGTACAGCGCGCCCGCTCGCCCCAACGCCCGCGCGCCGACCGCTACTTGGACACCTACTTCACCCACCGGCTCGCGATCAGCGGCGACCGGTGCGGCGGCACCGACGTGGGCATGCTGTGCGGATTCGGCGAGCACGAGGGCCGGACGGTCGCCTACGCCGCGCAGGCCGGGACGGCGACCCGCCCCGCCGGCTACCGCACCGCGGCCCGCCTGATCCGGCTCGCGGACCGGCTCGGTATCCCGGTACTGACGCTGGTGGACACCCCGGGTGCGGCGAACGACGCCGAGGCGGAACGGCAGGGTGCGGGCGCCGCCATCGCGGACCTGTTCGGCGCGGTGGCGTCCGCCCGCACTCCGCTGACCACTCTCCTGATCGGTGAGGGCGGCTCCGGCGGCGCACTGGCACTGGCCGCACCCGGCCACACCTGGGCCACGCCGGACAGCTACTTCTCGGTGATCGCCCCGGAGCCGGCCGCCGCGATCCTGAAGCGCGCGCCGGAGGACACGGAGGCAACGGCCGATCAACTCCGCATCCGGCCGCAGGACTTGGCGGAGCTGGGGGTGATCCGGACGGGGCCGGCCTGAACCTCCGGGCTCCGCCGACGCGGCGTCACGAGAGCACCCTCCCTTGCCCCTTACTTGTTCTTTAACTCGGGCATAACAGACAAATACCCCCATTCAGCCGCACCCCGCCCGGCCCACCACAAGGCGCGCCCGCTCCCCCACCCCCGCACGATGCGAAAGAGGCCCGCCACCAGGCGAAGCCCCGGTCCGCTCTCGGGAGAACCTGCCATGACCGTCAGTCTGGAGCAGTTGCGACGCTGCCATTTCGCCGTCGACCTGGGAGCGGCCCGCACCCGTGTCTACGTCAAGGGCGCCGGCCTCGTCGTCGACCAGCCGTCCGCCGCCGCCGTGAACACCCGGACCGGCGCGCTGATCGCCGTAGGAGAGTTCGCGGAGAAGATGACGGGCCGTACGCCCGACTACATCCGGGTCGTCCGGCCCGTGTCCGGCGGCACGGTCGTCGACATCGAGATGGCGCAGCGCATGCTGCGGCACCTGATCGGCGACAAGGTGCGCCGCGCCCTGCGCCGCAAACCCCGACTGCGGGCCGCGGCCTGCACCCCGCACGACGCCGATCCGCTGGCCCAGCGGGCCGCGATCGAGACGCTGGTCGGGCTCGGCGCGCGCCGCGTGGAACTGGTCGACACCCTGATCGCCGCCGCCGTGGGCTGCGGACTGCCCGTCGAGCGGCCCGAGGCCACCATGATCATGGTGTGCGGGGCCGCCGCGACCCAGGTCGCCGTCCTCTCGCTCGGCTCGATCGTCACCGCCGAACGCATCCCGGTGGGCGGCGAGGCCGTGGACCACGCGATCGTGCAACACCTGCGCCACGAGCACGAGTTGATGCTGCCGAGCCAGTCCGTACGCCCGCTCCAGCTCGCCCTCTCCGGCAACGGACTCACCCCGCAGGGCCCGTCCACCACCGAGATCCACGGGCGGGACGTGGCCACCGGGCTGGCCCGTTCCGTGCGGGTCAACACCGCGGCCGTACGGGACGCGATCGAGACCCCGCTGACCGCCGTGCTCGACGGCATCGGCCGGGTGCTGCGCAACTGCCCGCCCGACCTGGTGGCCGACCTCGCCGACCGCGGCATCATGATGGTCGGCGGCAGCGCCCTGCTCCCCGGCCTCGACCAGATGCTCCGCGCGGCGACCGGCATGCCGGTGCACATCGCCGAGCGGCCGGACGTGTGTGCCGTACAGGGCCTGGGCTACATGCTGGAGGGCAAGATCGAGCCGCTGGTCCTGGACCCGCTGGCCACCACCTGAGCCCGGACCCGGCCGACCCGCGTGACGGCGCCCCCGACCTCTCCCGCCTCCTCGAAGCCGTCCTGAGCGTCGGTTCCGAGCTCGAACTGCGCACCACCCTCCAGCACATCGTGGACGGCGCCGCCGAGCTGACCGGCGCACGGTACGCGGCACTCGGCACGACGGACCCCGGGCAGGACGGCCTCACCGAGATCCGCACCGGCGGAGCCGAGCCGCCGCCTCCGGGGGTGCTCAGCGTGCCGATCCACGTCCACGACGAGGTGTTCGGCCACCTCCACCTCGCCGGCAAGCGGCACGACGCCCCCTTCACCGCCGAGGACGAGCAGCTCCTGCACGTCCTCGCCGCCCAGGCCGGCATCGCGATCGGCAACGCCCGCCTGTACGAGACGGCCCGGCAGCGCGAACGCTGGATCGAGGGCGCGGCGGCCATCACCACCGCCCTGCTCACCGGCGAGCGGGCGGCCGACGCGCTGGTGACGGTCGCGGAGGGCGCCCGGGCGCTCGCCGACGCCGCCGCGGGCGTGATCCTGCAACGTACGGCGGCGGGCGGCATGGAGATCGTCACCGCCTCCACCTACGAGGACCCGGGCGACATCGTCGGTACGACCATCGAGCCCGGCAGCCCCGTCCTGGTCCAACTCCTGGGCGGCGAACCGGTGTTCATCGACGACTCGGCGACCGACCCGCGCATGACGACGCATGTACGGCACCGGTTCGGCCCCAGCATGATGCTCCCCCTCCAGGCGGACGGCCGTCTCATCGGCACCCTCGCCCTCCCGCGCCGCCCGGGCGACCGCCCCTACACGTCCGTAGAACGCCTGCTGGCAACGCAGTTCGCCTCCCAGGCCGCCCTCGCCCTGGTGCTGGCCGACGCCCAGCACAGCCGCGAACGCCTCGCGGTCTACGAGGACCGCGACCGCATCGCCCGCGACCTGCACGACCTGGTGGTCCAACGGCTGTTCGCCACCGGCATGATGCTGGAGTCCACGCAGCGCAGAACCGACGAGAGCGACGAGGCCCATGAGCTCCTCGGCCGCGCCGTCGACGAACTCCAGTCGACCATCCAGGAGGTCCGCACGGCGATCTTCGCCCTGCAACAGCCACCGGCCGAGGCCCCAACCACCCTGCGCGGCAAGGTACTTCGCGAAACGGCCGCCGCCTCCGCACTCCTGGGCTTCCAGCCCTCCACCCACTTCAAGGGCCCGGTGGACGCCCTCGTCCCCGACCAGGTGGCGACCCCACTCCTCACCGCGCTCCGCCGCGCCCTCACCACCGCGTCCCGCCGCCCCGGCGTCTCCCGCCTGGAGATCACGGTCGACGTGACGAGGCCCCTGTCGGACGGCCGGGACGTCGTACGTCTGACGGTGGACGGCGACAGCGACGACAACGTGGGTGGTACGGCGGTCAGTTGGCAGTCGCCCCTGTAGCCGGGAGCCCTACGGGTTCAGTACGGCAGGAGTCGCCCCGAAGGCGTCCTGCGGTCGATGGTGTCGTCGCGGGGCGTAGCGGGCCGGCGACTGACGCGAACGCGGATCTGTCGGTTCATGGCGCCCTCCCGAGGCTCATATCTCCTATGCCCCTCTCCTATGCCCCACACTCGTCCTCGCGATGCTCAAGAACATCGCCCTCGCGGAGGCACTTGGCCTGCGTCCCGAGGGGGAGCCGGAAAGGGCCGGCTACTCCCGAAGGAGGAGACCGGCCCCTGTGGTGGGTGAGGGTGATCAGCTCAGACCGAGGTCGGCCAGTGCGGTCGTCCAGTCGGTGACGATCGCGTCCTGGGCGTCGGAGAGGGTGACGGTGCCGGCGCAGACGGCCTTCTTGAGCTTGTTCTCGACGGTGTCCTTGTTGGCGGCGGTCTTGGTGCCGTACTCCGGCTCGGGCCAGAGGTTCAGCGCACTCTTGGGGGAGCCGCCGAGTTCGAGGGGGACGAAGTGGTCCTCCTCGTAGTCCGAGGTGCTGGTGTCGGTGTAGCCGTACTCGACGATCTGCGTCTTCTTCAGCGCGGTGGTGTACGAGCTGGACGGCCGGACGGTCGCGGTCCACCCGGAGACGCAGATCGTGGTGTCGATGGTGGACTGGGTGACGTCCGCGTTGAAGGCACCGGGCTGACAGGTGGGGTCGGGGAGGGGGAGGTAGGCCTGGCTGCAGCTCTGCGCGTGGGCGGTGCCGGCTGCGAACGTGAGGCCGGCGGCGGCGAGGGCGAGGGAGGAGAGGGTGGTGACCACTGAGCGGGATATTCGGGGCATGGGGGGATCTCCCGGAGCGGTGCCCGGCAGGAATTCCGGGCGGTCGTGAGCATGACAGCACCGGGATCATCTATGCGGGTAGAGCCTTTGCCTGTCGCGAAGATCCCTTTGTTGAATGTTTCAATACCGCGGGCCTGCCGGAGGGGAAGTCATGGCCCGTGCTTGGTTGTCGGCATCGCGCGCCCGGCCGGTGACGGCCCCTCGTAACGTGAACCCCATGACCACGTTGACGCTTCTGCATCCCGGCGCCATGGGCGCGAAAGTCGGCGGCCAGGCGACCCGTACGGGAGCCCGGGTGCTGTACGTCCCCACCGGCCGCGGCCCCGCCAGCCTCGAACGCGCCCGGGAGGCCGGCCTGGAAGCCGCCGAGTCCCTCGAATCCGCCCTGGCCGTAAGCGACTTCGTCCTGTCGGTCTGCCCGCCGCACGCGGCGGAGGACGTGGCGCACGAGGTCCTCACGCACCCCTTCCGAGGCGTGTACGTCGAGGCCAACGCCATCAGCCCGGACCGCACCCACCGCATCGCCGCCGCCTGCGCCGCACGCGGCGTCCTCCTGCTCGACGGCTCGATCGTCGGCGGCCCGCCCGGCCCGGACAGCGCCCCGCGCCTCTACCTGAGCGGCGACGGGAAGACGGTCGCCCGGGTGGCGGCGGTGTTCCAGGACACGCGGGTCCTGGCCCGCCCCCTCGACGCCGAGGTCGGTGCCGCGTCGGCGCTGAAGATGGCCTACGCCTCCTACCAGAAGTCCGCCCGCGCCCTGGCCGCCGTGTCGCACGCCCTCGCCGCGAGCCACGGCGTGGCCGCCGAACTGGCCCGGGAGGCAAGCTCGTTGACGTCCAACATCCTCGCGGAGACGGACCAGCTGCCCAGCGTCGCCGCCCGCGCGTGGCGCTGGGCGCCGGAGCTGGAGGAGATCGCGGACACCCTGCGCACGGCGGGCCTGCCGCCGGCCCTGGCGGAGGGCGCGGCGACGGTACTGCGCAGGTGGACGCCCGACAAGGACCGCTTCGACCTGCCCCTGGAGGAGGTACTGGCCCACCTCCAAGCGGACGGCTGACTCAGGGCGCCGAGGCCGAGGGCCCGACACCGCCCAGGTCCTCCACGCTCCCGCCGAGCCGGGAACGGAACCCCGCCAGCAGCTCCGGCGGCGCGCTGACCACCCAGCGGGTGCCGACGAGGTACTTGCCGCCGTAGACAGCGGCGGTGTCGAGCCAGGTCACCTTGAACCGCTCCTCGGGGAAGGTGGTGATCCGGTACTCCCCCTGCTTCGTACGGCACTGCCCCTCGCGCAACTCCTGCGCCTCGACCCGGATCTCGGCCGTGCAGCCGGTCAGCCCGGCGATCACCTCGACCTTCGCCGGCGCCACGACCCCGGCCTCGGGCGCGGCGGTCACCGCCGCCACCTTCTTACGGTCCGCCGCGGCATCGTCCTCTCCCCCGCCGCACGCAACGGCCAGCGGGAACAGGGCGATTGCGGCGCCGCGGCGCAGACGGGCGGTGTGTCCTCGATACGGCTGCTGTGTCCGGTGCGTCATGGCAGGGGGTACGGGTACGCCCCGGCGGGCGTTCACTCCGCGAGGTCCGCCGATGGCTCCGGGGCAGGTTGCTCGACCGGTGCGGCGCAATCGGTGGGATCGGTAAGGAGGTTGGCCGTCAGTCGCGTGGTGCTCCGGACCACGAGTTCGGCGAGGTGCGAGCGGGCGACGACCGCGGTGGACTCCCCAGTGCGGTGAAGCGGGTGCGGGGCGTCCGCGAGCCGGAACGAGCAAGCCAGGACGGGCCCTTGGCCACCGGTGAACCCGTCCGGGGGGACGTTCCGCCCGGCCAGGTGACGCAACACCCCGCCGTTCGCGACGAGTTCGCACGGAACGGCCTGCGCCACGCCGATCACCCACGGGTCGTCGGGCGGCAGAAACCCGGTCTGCGGGATGAGCAGCGGCACGGCAGCCGGGGGCGGTCGGTGCGTGAACAGTGCCCGGCCGCCCGGGAGTTGGCCACCGTCGGCAGTGAGCACCGCGCACAGGGCAAGCCGAAGCCGGCTCGGTCGTGCATTCGATCAAGTGGACGGTGTGCCGTCCAGGTTAAAAATTGGTTAGTTCGGCTGGAATCTCACGGGCCCGCTGCGGCACGGTTCCGAAACATGTGGCCGTGGCCGGATCTCGGCGGCTGATGCTGCCGTACCGGGTCGTCGGCCACAAGCGTGCCGGGACGAGCGGAGGCATCGGAGGAGGCGTATCGCCCGGCGCTGGTCGGGCACGACACTCGGCACGGTTCCGGCGCGGCGAGACGGGGAGCCGCGTCGCGGGACGGGCGGACGCCGTCGCGCGGGGCGGCGATATTCGGACTGCGCATTCGGTCTGAATGCCGCTACTTCCGGTCCGAATTCCGCCAGTCGCGGGCCGCGGAGTCCTAATTGATCGAAAGATCCGGTCCACAACGGGACACCCGGGGCGTTGACAGGCCTACGGCTATCGGCCTTCAATCAGGGACCACAAGAGCTCAAATCGGACCGTTGCGTTCCGCCGGGGGTAGGTTTCTGGGCTTTCTGTAGGCCATTGTTGGCATATCGGGCAAGTACGAGCCCGGCTGCTCGCCATCTCGGCATTGATGCTCCAACGGAACTGTCCATTCGGGCTCTTCGGCTGCTCGTGTTTTCGCGTGCAGTCAAGGCGGAACGAGTCAGAGGGAGTTCTCCGAATGACCGTTGATTTCATGGCGTCCGTCGACACGGACACCATCACCCGGGAAGCTGTCGATCAGCTTCTCGGCGAGTACCAGACCACCTACGAGAACAGCAGCCCCGACTATTTCAAGCTGTTCGCGGCCGACGCGACGTTCTTCGTCCAGTCGTCCCCGAACCGCATCGACAGCCGCGAGGAGTTCCAGCGGGTGTTCGCGCTGACGCCGGGCACCCCCCGTCGCAGCCAGCTCCTGTCCCCCGAGATCCGCATCATGGGGGACGCCGCGCTGGTCAGCCTGCACTCCCGCGTCGCCCTCGGCGACGAGCAGCAGTACCTGCGCGAGACCCTCGTGGTGACCCGGGGCCCCAGCGGGGCGCTGCGCATCGCGCACCTGCACATCTCCCCCCAGGAGATGCCGGCCGTGCCCGACACGGCGGAGCGGGCGCTTGAGGAGATCGCGATCATCGAGGAGCGCACGGCCACCACGGCCAGCACCGTCGGCACTCCGAAGTAAGGCACTCCAGGCCGGATGTTCCGGCACCGCTGGGGCCCGTCCCGTACGGGTCCCAGCACCCCGCACGCCCTGCCGTCGTCCCAGATCCGCCCTGACACGTTTCCGTTCGTCTTGTTCACGCAGGCCGGCACCGCGTTGCCAGAGCACACGTTATGGATTTCTGAAAGTCCTGGATCCTGGAGGGGTACGTTGTTGCAGAACATCGTGACCTGCACGCCCGAATACGCCCGACGACTCCCGGAGAAAGCCCGGCCGCTCATCCGTTACCGGCGGGAGGAATTCGGCTGGCTGGCCGCTTTCCCGGACGGATCGATGGCCATGTACGACGAGGGGGTGGAGCCCCTTTTGCGCGCGGGAGAACCCCCCGAGCGCTGCGCGAATCACCTCATCGACCGCCTCTCCGTGAGCACCGGATTCCGCTTCCGGGCACCCGCGATGGTGTGGCTTGAGATAACCCGGACCTGCAATCTCCGCTGCCCGCACTGCTTCGTCGAAGGCGGAAAGGCCCGCAGTACCGAACTGCCCACCGAGCGGATCATGGAACTGCTCGACGAATGGGCCGAGATGGGTGTCTTCTCGCTCATCATCACGGGCGGCGAGCCCACCATTCACCCCGATTTCAGCGATATCGTGCAGCGCGCCTACGACCTCGGGTTCGTCGTCGGGATCCCCACGAACGGCACCACCCTGACCGAGGCCATCATCGAACGGCTCCCGCGGGACGACGTCATCGTCAGCATGAGCATCGACGGCCTGCACGGAGAGGGGAAGTACCGCAACGAGGGCGAGTTCGACTACGTCACCCGTCGGCTGGCCGAGCTGCGCGACCGCGGCTTCAACACCAGCGTCATGACCACCACCACCCACCAGAACGTGGACGACCTGCCGATCATCCTGAACTGGGCGCGGGACAACGACATCAGCCTGCGCAGCGTGCCCTTCATCCCGATGGGCCGCGGAGCCCTGCACCGCGATCTCGCCAGCACCGTGCACGACGTGGAGAACACGGCGCGTTTCTGGATCGAGGAGGAGGAGTGGGCCCGGCAGAAGGACGAGACCCTCGGCCTGTGCGCGGGCAAGGTCCTGGACTTCCTCTACACCATGGTCTTCGCCACGCGCCGTTGCATGAGCGGCCGCGGGGTGTGCTACATCAGCTCGTCGGGGGACGTGTTCCCGTGCAGCACCTGCGCGGGCAACAAGGTGCTCGCCGGCGGAAACGTACAGATGACACCGTTCGCCGAGATCTGGAACGACGAAGACTGGCTCATCCGCAAGATCACCTGGGACAACTACAAGGACACCTGCTCCGGTTGCCCGATCAACGACGACAAGTACTTCTGCACCGGCCGCTGCCCGAGCCAGTCCAGCATCCTCAACGGCAGCTACGACGGCTGCGGCACCACCGAGTTCCAGCGGCAGAGCATCATCCGCCGGGAGGAGCTGTTCCGCGAGCGCATCATGTCCGAACCGCTGGTCGAACTGCGGCGACCGCAGCCCGACGTCACCGCTTCCGAGCCCGGGCGGTCGACATCATGAAGGTCGGTCTGATCAGCAGCCTGCACCTCAACCACGGCGGCATGTCACTGCACACCGGGCCCGGCGACCCGATGCCCATGCAGACGTTCGTGCCGGTCGGGCTGCTCTCCCTCAAGGCGTCGGCCGACACCGCGGGCGTCCCCGCCGACATCAATGTCGTCGAGGTCAACCGGCTCCTCGTGGACGGCACCATTCCGAACACCGACGCGCTCTACGACGACATCGCCGCCTCGGTACTGGCCGCGGGCGACTCCCTGGTCGGTCTGATGACCGACGCGGACTCCCTCTCGCACACCGTGCTCATCGGCCAGGCCGTCAAACGGCGCTCCCCGGACACCCTGGTCTGCCTCGGCGGACCGGCCGTGACGCCGATCAGCGCCGAGTTCCTCGACCGGTTCCCGTGGGCCGACTTCATCGTGCGGGGCGAGGGTGAACTGACCTTCAGCGAGCTGCTCAGCACCCTGCACGCGGGCCACGACCCGGCCGACGTGCAGGGAGTGACGTACCGCCGCAAGGGCGAGTCGGTGGTCAACTCCGACCGGCCGCTGGTGAAGGACATGGCCGATCTGCCGTGGCCCGCCTACTACGCCTTCGACATGACGACCGACGCCAACCTGTATCTGGACGTGGGTCGCGGCTGCCCCTTCAAGTGCTCGTTCTGTGCCACCGCGCCGTTCTGGGAGCGGCGGTTCCGGATGCGGCCGATCGACGACATCGTCCGGCAGATGGAGTACGTACGGGACGCGTTCGGCCGGACGAGCGTCAACTTCTCCCACGACATCTTCACCTGCGACCGCAACTGGACGCATCGGTTCTGCGACGAGATGATCGCCCGCGACGTCGGCGTCACCTGGGGGTGCAGCACCCGTACCGACGTCATCGACGCCGAACTGCTCCAGAAGATGGGCGCCGCGGGCTGCGAGGAGATCTACTACGGCATCGAGAGCGGCTCGCCGAAGATGCAGCGGTGGATCAAGAAGAACCTCGACCTCGACCAGTGCCTCAAGGTCGTCAAGGCCACCAAGGCGGCAGGGGTCCGTCCCGTGGCCGGCTTCATCGTCGGCTATCCCACCGAGACCCGCGAGACACTCAACGACACGCTCACCCGGTTCTTCGAGTTCCTCCAGGAGGGCGAGGGCCGCAGTCAGCTGTTCACGCTGGTTCCGCTGGCCCAGTCGCCCATGTACCGCCAGTACGAGAAGACCCTCAACCGGCCGGCCGAGTACTACGACGCCCCGGTGACGGAGTCCCGGATGGCGCAGATCCAGCAGTACCGCAGGGAGCACAAGGACCTGTTCTGCACCGACTACCGCTTCGCCAGCCCGGACATCAACGAGGCCCTGATCGACGCGGCCGAGGAGCTCTCCGGGCATGTCGTCGTCCTGGCCTCGCTGTGGCCCCAGCTGCTCGCCCACTACGACTCGCCGCTCACCTGGTTCGAACGCTGGGTCGCCTGGATCGAGCGCTACAACGACCAGCACTCGCCCGGCACCCGCTACCGCCACCAGTGCGAGCCCCGTGACCTGCTGGTCTTCGCCCAGGAGGAGACCGCCCGGCTGGGCATCGAGGACAGTCCCGTCGCCGCGCTGGTGCGGTACGAGATGATGCGACTGGACGCCGCGAGTCTCCCGGCCCCCGGTCCCCGCCCTGCCGCGTCCACCGTGGGCCCCGAGTCCGCGCTGCGGCCCGGGGACTTCCTCGGCGCGGAGTTCCCGTACGACCTCCAGGAGTTGCTGCGCGGCGAGACCGTCCGGGCGGCCTCGGACGGCGGCGCGTACGTCGTGACGCGCAAGAGTGCCGCGGACAAGATCGAGACCATCCAGCTGGGGCGGGCGGCCCGCACCTTCCTGGAGCGCGCCGACGGCCGGCGCACGGCCCGGGAGCTCATCGCCGAGGCGTTCCCCGCGTCCGCCGCCGAGCGGGATCCGCAGCGGACGCTCGACCACGGCCTCGGGCTGCTCCGCTCCCTGGCCGGCATGGGTCTGCTGCTGGAGGGCCCGGCGGGCGTCAAGGCGTTGGAGGGCCCGGCTCCCGCGAACGGCACAGGGACGCCGCCCCGCCCGGCCCCGCAGGCGCTGGACGCTCCCGTCCTGGTCCCGCGCAAGAAGGCGGAGGCGCGCTGACGTGACGGCCGCGGAGGTGGTGCGCGTCGAACGGGCCCTCGGCGCGGTCCTGTCGGCCGACGGCGGTGGGGGCCGCGCCCACCGGACGGACTTCCACGGCGGACGCCTGGAGCGGGCCGGCGCGGACGTGCGGATCTTCTCCGGTCCACCGCCCGCGCCCTGGCGGCTGCCGCTGCCGGACCCCGAGCCACTGGACGATCCCGGCGGGGCCGCGGCGGCCCTGGCCGCGCTGCGCACCCGCTTCGGTCGGGGGAGCCGTCTGCACTACACGCAGATGTCGTCGGTCCGGGTCGTCGCCGGGCCGGGCACGGGCGATCCGATGCCGCAGCGGCGCCGGGTCTGGTCGCTCACGGGAGACCTCCGCACCCGCGGCGGCCGTACCGTCCCGGTCGGCCGCAGCGGACGCGGCCCGGGCGCCGCCCGGCTGCCCGAACCGGCCTGGCTCGACACGATCGGTCGGCTGCTGGCGGCGGTGGACCGGGCGGAGGCGCTGGAGACGGGCGCCCCGCCCGCCGTCCTGTCGCCGCAGGCGGCCGGTGTCCTGCTGCACGAGGCCGCCGGTCACTTCGCGGAGGGCGCCGCCGACGGCACGCCGGTGCTCAGCCACCGCCTGCGCTGCCGGGTGGCCGGCGAGCTGGTCTGCCTGGACGACGATCCGCTCGCCGAGGGCGGCCCCGCCCACTACGACAGGGACGACGACGGCATCACCGCGCTGGGCCGGCAGCGGATCGTCGTGGACGGCGTCCTCGTACGGCAGTTGCACAGCGCCGCCAGCGCCGCGCGCGCCGGAGCGATGCCCACCGCCAACGGGCGTGCCGCGTCGGTGCTCCAGCGCCCGCTGCCGCGTATGTCCAACCTGATCTGCCGACCGGGCGGCACCGCGGTGGACGAGTTGGTGGAGAACGTCGGCCACGGCCTGTTCGTCCACCGGCTGGCCGACGGCATCCGGTTCGGCGACACCGTCGAGGCCCGGCTGGTGCTCGGCGAGGTGATCCGCTCCGGTCGCCGTACCGGGAACTACGTGACGGGCCGCGTCCGGGAGCGGGCCGACGTGCTGACCCGGATCGTCGAGCTCGGCGACCGCGGCGAGTTCACGGACAACGCCCTGTGCGGAAAGGACCGCCAGATGCTGTTCGACGTCGGAACGTGCGCGCCTGCCATCCGGTTCTCCGCGCTGCGGTGCACGTCATGACGGCGATCCGGGTGGTCCGCCGCCACACCGCCGTACGCGTCTCACCCACCGGCCGGGAGTCACGCACCGACCTCGCCCTGCGGGCGGAGTCCGGCGAACCCGGGGAATGGCGGCTCGCCGCGGACCCCCCGGGCAGGGAGGAAGCGGACCAGGCCGGACGCGCGCACACCGTCTGGCGCGTCCTGGCGGAGAAGGCCCGCCCCGTGCTGCGCGAGGGCGGCCTGCTCGTCGAGGCGGGCCGCACCGCCACCGAGATCGAGTGCGACGGCCGTACGGTGCTCACCCGCGACCGTGCCTACCTCCTGGTCCGGGACGGCGACCACGTACTTCACCTGGGGGACGGGACCGCCCCCGAGGACGCACTGCCCTGGGTGCGGGCCGCGGAC
The DNA here is from genome assembly GCF_040655155.1 of Streptomyces sp. NPDC050508. Taxonomy (NCBI): domain Bacteria; kingdom Bacillati; phylum Actinomycetota; class Actinomycetes; order Kitasatosporales; family Streptomycetaceae; genus Streptomyces; species Streptomyces sp. NPDC050508. The sequence continues at coordinate 408,846 of NZ_JBFAJJ010000007.1, read as the reverse complement.
CCGGACGAGATCCGCGCCGAGGACCCCGTCCTGTTCGGCCCGTCCGCCCTGCTGGCACTGACCGCCGCGGTCCATGAGGCGCGGGGCGGTCCCGCACCGGACGACCCGGCGGCTCCCCCGGCCGAGTCCCCGTACCCGCCCCACGACCTGTCCCTGCCGCTGCTGCCGCCCGAGGTGACGGGCGGCCGTACCCGCGCCGACCTCGACCAGGTCTGCGAGTTGCTCGGCGATCCGGCGCTGTGGCTCGTACCGCACGGCACGTTCGGCGAGTTCGCGGCCGGCGACCGGCCGGACGCCGACACCGGACAGCTGCCCGTCACGGCACCGCCGGCGCGGGCCCTGGTCGTCGACTCCCTGGTCCCGCGGGCCCGTACGGCCGGCGGAGTCCTCGACTGGACCGCCGCCTACCGCGTCCGCGACAGCACCGGAACGGGGCGCGGCACCGGACCGCTGCGGCTGCGCGGCGCCCCGGCGGAACTGCTTGCCGCGGCCGAGGCACGCCACGGGCCACGACGGCCCGGACTCGGCCGCGACCCCATCGGGCGGGCGCGCTACCGGCTCGCCCCGACCCTGGGCACCTCGCTGAACGCGGGCCGGACGCTCGCTCCCTGACGCTCCGGCCGCACCACGCACGTATCCAGACAGCCGACGAGAGAGGATCCGCCATGCCATCCACGGCCCCGCGGGACGACGAACCACTCAACCTGGACGGCTTCCATGACGTCCTGCTCGCCCCGGTGCGCGGCACCGACACCCGGCGCGGACTGCCGATGACGTACTTCGAACGCCGTCCGGGCCGCTTCGCGACGAAGATCGCCGTCTCCTTCGGCGTCATCGTCGTCTGCTACACGGCCCTGCTCGAACTGCCCGGCCCGGCGACGATCGCCGTCTGCGTCCCGGTGCTCGGCGTGGTGTACGCCTACCTCGTGGAGCTGCAGCACGAGTGCCTGCACGAGCACGCGTTCCGCTCCCGGTGGGCCAACCGGCTGTGGGGGTTCGTCGGCGGGATGTTCATGTTCAGCGCCTTCTCCCACTACAAGTACGAGCACCTCAGGCACCACGCGTATCTGGGCACGGAGAAGAACCTTGAGTTCTTCAACTACCGCTTCCGCGGCCTGGACAGCGTGCACGGGTTCGCCTTCGCCGCGTTCCACCTCGGCCGGTACGCGGACGTCGGACGCAACCTCGGCCGCGGCGTGTTCCGGCGCCCGATACCCGGCGTGGACCGGCCGCGGGCCACGCGGGCCGTCCAGAACGAGTACCGGGTGCTGCTGGCCCTGGTCGTGGGCGCGGTCGCGGTGAGCGTGCTGACCGGGAGCTGGTTCTTCGTGTGGGCCTGGCTGCTGCCGGTCCTGCTGGTGAGCGAGGCCGTCCACTTCCTGATCGAACTGCCGGAGCACTTCGGGCTGAACACCCAGACCGATCCCAACGTCCTGTCCAACACCCGGACCGTGCGGGCCTCCCGGCTCGTCCAGTGGATCACCAACTACAACAACCTGCACACCGCGCACCACTACCACCAGGGCGTTCCCATGGTGAACGTGCCGCGGTTGCACGACTCCATCGAGGAGAAGATCGAGACCGTCGAGCCGTCGTACTGGGCCTTCTACCGCAAGGTGCTGCGCGGGGAGATCGTCTACCAGGGCGACGACCAGACCTGCATGACGCGTTGACGCCACAACCGACGACCGGAAGGAAGCGATGCTTGTGAACGGCGTGGTGTCGACGTTCAACGAATGGGATCCCCTGGAGGAGGTCGTCGTCGGCCGGGTCGACGGGGCCATGACCTCGGCGTGGGACGAGCTCGACCGGATCACCGTGCCACCCGCCTCGTGGGAGCGGATCGCCGGCACGCCCGGCACCCGGGGCGTGCCGGTGCCACCGGACGTGGTGGAGAAGGCGCAGGAGGGCCTGGCGGAGTTCATCGGCATCCTGGAGGCGGCGCACGTCACCGTGCGCCGCCCCGACCCGCCGGACTTCTCCCGCCCGTTCGCCACCCCGGGCTGGTCGGTGCCGAACGGCATGTCGGTGGCCAACCCGCGCGACCTGCTGCTCGTCGTCGGGGACGAGATGATCGAGGTGCCGATGGCCGACCGCAACCGGTACTTCGAGGTGTGGCCCTACCGGAACCTGCTCACCGAGTACTTCCGGGGCGGCGCCCGCTGGACGGCGGCTCCGAAACCCCGGCTGACGGACGACCAGTACCGTCCGGGGTACGAAGTGCCGCCCTGGTCCGAGGACATGGACTTCTTCGTCACGGAGGCGGAGCCGGTCTTCGACGCGGCGGACATCATGCGCTGCGGCCGGGACCTGTTCATGGAGCGCAGCCATGTCACCAACCGGCTGGGCGTCGAGTGGCTGCGACGGCATCTCGGCCCGGAGTACCGCGTGCACGAGATCGTCTCCCGCTATCCCAGGGCGATGCACATCGACACCTCCCTGCTGCCGCTCGCACCGGGCAAGGTCCTGGTCAACCCCGAGTTCCTGGACCCGGACTCCCTCCCGGAGGCGCTGCGGTCCTGGGACGTGCTCATTCCGCCGGACCCGGTGATCACGCCGGTCATGGAGCGCGGCCTGATGAGCCGGTGGAGCAGCGTGAACGTGCTGATGCTCGACCCGGAGCACGTGGTGGTGGAGCGGTCCCAGACGCCGCTGATGAAGGCGTTCGAGAGCTGGGGCTTCGAGCCCGTGCCGTGCTCCTTCGAGCACTACACGGTCTTCGGCGGTTCGTTCCACTGCGCCACCCTGGACGTCCGGCGCAGGGGAACCCTGGAGTCGTACGTCTGATGACCGGACAGACGCAGGAGGACCGGGCCGCGGCACTGCCGGTGCCGTGGCCGGCCCAGCAGTGGTCGGCCGGTGTGCCGCGTCCGGCGCTGCCCGCGGGGGCGGTGCCGGAGGCGGTGGCCGGGCGGGTGCGCGAGCTGCTCGCGGCCGGGGCCGACGAGCCGGTGTGCGCGTACGTCTACCAGCCGGGCGTGGCACGCCGGCGGGCCGCGGAGCTGCGCGACCGGCTGCCCGGCTGGGCGGAGGTCTACTACGCGGTGAAGGCGAACTCCTTCCCGCCGGTGCTCGCGGCCCTCGCCCCGGCCGTGGACGGAATGGACGTCGCCTCGGCGCAGGAGGCGGAGGCGGCGCTGGCGGCGGGCGGCGGTGCAACCCGGCTGATCGTCACCGGGCCCGGCAAGAGCGACCGGCTGCTGGCCGCCGCGGTCCGGGCGGGTGCCGAATTCATCAGTATCGAGAGCGAGTTGGAGCTGCACCGCCTTGATGCCGTCGCCCGGCGCGCGGGGCGCCGGATGCCGGTGGTGCTCCGGGTGAACTCCGCGACCGGCCCGCTCGACGGCGCGCTGCGGATGGACGGACGGGCCACCCAGTTCGGCATCGGGGAGGACCGGCTGGCGGCGGCCGTCGCCACGGCCCGGCGGCTGCCGGGCGTGGACCCGGTCGGCTACCACTTCCACGTGGTGTCCGGGAACCTCGACGCCGACCGGCACGCCGACCACGTGCTCTCGCGGCTGCGCTGGGCGGCCGAGGCGGCTGCGGAGCACGGCATCGAACTGCGCGTGGTCGACGTGGGTGGCGGGCTGGGCGTGCCGCCGCACGGCGGGGCCCCCTTCGACCTGGACCGCTTCGCCGGCCGGCTCTCCGCCGCCGCGCCGCCGCCCGGGGTGCGGGTCGTGTTCGAACCGGGCCGCTGGCTGGTCGCGGAGTGCGGTTACTACGCGGCCCAGGTGACCGACCTCAAGCGGACGGGCGGCGAGTGGTTCGCCGTCCTGGCCGGCGGCATCAACCACTTCATGCTGCCCGCCCTGCTGGAGGTGGCGGTGGAGGCGGCCGTGCTGCCCGTCGCTCACTGGCCGTACTCCTGTCCTCGCCCGGAGCTGCGGAACACCCTGGTGTCCCTGGCGGGCCCGCTGTGCACCCCGGAGGACATCCTGGCCAGAGGCATCACCGCGGACCGGCTGCGTGTCGGGGACATCGTGGTCTTCCCGATGGCGGGCGCGTACGGCTGGGAGTTCGCCGTACGCGGCTTCCTGGGCCACCCGCCCGCGGTACGGGCGACCGCTCAGCCGACCTCGGTGCGCTCCTCGGGGGCCGGTGTCCCGGCCGGAGGTGTCTCCTCCTGATCCGAGTACCGCAGCAGCCACAGCCCGGGCAGCCCGGCCAGCGCGACCATCACCGCCGCCGTCCAGCCGATCCCGCCGTGCAGCAGCAGCGGTGCGGCGATGGCCGAGCCCACCGGGGAGGTGCCCTGCATCAGGGTGCGCAGCGCGGCGAAGGCCCGGCCGTGCATCTCGGGCGGGATCCGGCGCATCCGCAGGGACTGCGCCCACACCGTCATCGGCGCGCTCAGCACACCCACGCAGAAGTATCCGATCCCGACCACCACGGGCTGGGACACGGCCAGGACGCCGAGGAAGCCCAGCGCCGCGCCCGCCTGGCACCAGCCGATCCGGCGCACCGATCCCCGGCCGGCGCGGGCACCGGCCAGCGACGCCCCCACGAACTCGCCCGCCGCGAGCGACGCCATCAGCGCGCCGAGCGCGGACGCCCCGCCCAGCTCGTTCTTGGCCAGCCACGGGCCGACGACCAGCAGCAGCATGCCGTCGGCGATGTTGAACGCCATGAACGCGGCCGTGGTCACCACGATCACCCGGTCCCGGGCCACCACGCGCACCGACGTCTTCGTCCTGGGCCCGCCCGGGCCGTCGGCGGCCCGTTTCACGGGCGGTTTCAGCGGCCGTCGTACGGTCGCCACGGCCGCCGCGAAGACCAGGTAGCTGACGGCGTCGATCAGCAGCACGTTCGGCGCGCCCATCGCGCCGACGAGCACACCGGCCAGCGCCGGGCCCACCACGGTGGCCACGCTGAAGCTGAGCGACTCCAGGGCGTTCGCGGTGTCCAGGTCGGGCTCGTCGACCAGCTGGGGGATCGCCGCCGGGAACCCGGCAAGCGGGACCATCTTCAGCAGGCCGTAGACCGCGGCGACGACGAACGGAAGTGCCGTCGGTACGTCGCCCAGAGCCGCGGCGAGCGGCACCGACGCCACGCACAGCGCGCGGAACACGCTGTCCGTGATCAGCACGGTGCGCTTGTCGAACCGGTCGAGCAGCGGCCCGACGGCGAGCCCGCCCAGCACCACGGGAGCGGTGAAGCACACGCCGAGCAGGCCGAGTTGGGCGGTGCCGCCTTCGTTGAGGACCAGCCAGGACAGGGCGAGCAGCGTCATCCCGTCGCCCAGCAGCGACACCGCCGCGCCGAACCAGACCCGGCCGAAGTCTCCGGATCCCAGCAGCCGCAGATACACCCTCATCGGGCCTGGCCCTCCTGCCCCGTCGCGGCGGCCCTGGCGCGGGCGACCGGCGGCGGGGCGAGCGGCAGCAGTTCACCGCTCTCGTGGGCGAGCAGCCAGCGTTTGACGTCCAGGCCGTAGTAGTAGCCGCCCAGGCTCCCGTCGGTGCGGCGGATCCGGTGGCAGGGGACGATCAGCGGCACCAGGTTGTACGCGCAGGAGGCGCCCGCCGCCCGCGCCGCGCCGGGCTTGCCCGCCCGCTCCGCCAGTTCCAGGTAGCTGACGGACGTACCCGGCTCGACGCGGCGCATCTCCTGCCAGGCGGCCAGCCGGAAGTCGCTGCCGAACTGGACGACGGGCAGGTCGTCCAGCGCCTCCACGGCCCCGTCGAAATAGGCCCGCACGGCCGACGCGTACGGCTCCGGCGTGGCGCGGACGCGCGGCGAGCCGTCCCGGTACGGCTGGGGCAGTTCCGCCAGCAGCGTCGTCGGGTCGTCGGTGAACCCGGCGGCGATGATGCCGCGATCCAGGGTGATCATGCTGAACGGGCCGAGCGGGGTCGGCACCGTCGCGGTGTCCATCTTGAGCATGCCTTTCGAAGGGGGCGGGGAGGTAGGTCCTGTCGTCACATTCCCGTCTGCCTCGCGACGGGCGACGACGGGAATGTGACGACAGGACCTAGCGGGTCGACGGCCGACCCGCGCAGGACAGGTACATGACGGCGTAGGAGCGCCAGGGGCGCCAGCGGTGCGCCGAGCCGTCCAGGTCACGGGACAGGTCCGGGAGGCCCGGGAGTGAGCCGAGCGCCCCGGGCAGGGCCCGGATCGCCGCGTGGACCGCGGGATCGCCCGCGTCGAAGGCGTCGGGATCGCCCAGGACGTGCATCGCGATCCGCTGGACGGTCCACGGCTCGACACCGGGCAGGCCCAGCAGCGCGGCGACGGCCGCCTCCCGGTCCGCGTCCCGCTCCAGGGACAGCTTCTCGTCGGCCACGGCTCCGGCCAGCGCGCGTACGGCGGCACACGCGGCCACCGCTGCCCGGCGAAGCTCGCCCGGGCCCGCCGTCGGCCAGCCCGCGTCCACCTCGGCCGGTGTCCGTTCCAGCGTCTCCGCGAGGGTTCCTGCCAGGTCGGCCTCGGCCAGCGTCGCGGGAGAGGGGAACAGGGGTGCGGGGACGCCGTCGGGCAGGATGAGGGTTTCGCCGTAGTGGGCCACGAGCCATCCGCACAGCTGCCGGGCCCGGTCGGGCGGCAGGTACTGCTCGGCGAGCAGCCGGACCGCCAGCTCGAAGCCGTCCGCGCAGCCCGGCACGCGCAGGCCGGGCGTCGCCCGGACCAGCGGACCCAGCCGGCGGTCCGAGCCGAGCGCCGCGGTCACCGCGGCGGGGTCGGAGTCGAGATCGAGGAGGTCGCGGCAGCGCCGTACCGCGGCGGTGACGTCCCGCAGGTCCGACAGCCACAGCCGCACGGTGACCTGCTGGTGCTTCGCGTCCCGGTCCGACCGGGCACCGGTGAAGTCCACCTCCGCCCGGCCACCGCCGCGCGGCAGTCGCAGGGTCCGGCGCAGCCGACGGTCCCCGACATCCTCCACGCCGGACAGGGCCATGCCCCGGAACCAGGAGAGCAGGGCGGCCGCCGCGAGCGGCGGGCGGTAGCGCAGCCGGAGCACCAGCGGTTCCACCTGCGGGTCGGCCTGCGCCCCCGGTGCCCCGTCGGCACCCGTCCCGGGCGGCACCGCGCCCTGTCCGTTCGCCGGCGCCCGCCCCGTGCGGCGCAGTTCCCGCGGCGAACAGCCGAAGGCGGCGCGGAATCCGTCGTTGAACTGGCGGATGCTGGAGTACCCGGCGGCGAAGGCGACGTCCAGCAGCGGCAGCGCGCTGGACTCGATCAGCAGCCGCGCCACCTGGTTGCGGCGGTTCAGGGCCAGGGCGAGCGGGCCGACCCCGACCTCCGCGACGAGTTGGCGGTGCAGATGGCGTTCGCTCACGGCGAGTTGTGCGGCGACGCCCGCCACACCGATCTCGTCCACGGCACCGCGCGCGATGAGCCGCAGCGCGCGGGCCACCAGGTCGCCGCGCACGTTCCACTCGGGTGAGGAGGGGTGAACCTCGGGGCGGCAGCGGCGGCAGGCCCGGAAGCCGGCCGCCTCGGCCGCCGCGGCGATACGGAAGAAGCGCACGTTCTCCGGCTTGGGTGTGCGTGAGCCGCACACGGGGCGGCAGTAGATGCCCGTCGTGGTGACCGCCACGTAAAAGGTCCCGTCGAACCGGGAGTCTCTGCTGGCCATGGCCCGGTAGTAGGTCTCAAAATCCAGCACCCCGACATTCTTGCCCTACTTCCGTCGCCGCGTCTGGCGGGAATCGGACATGGTGATCCGGAGCGGGGCGCGCCATGGCCGCGGAGGACCTCAGCAATTAGAATGATCGCTCGATCGAACCTGCTCCGGGATGTTCCCTACCCTCGGCCGAAGGGCCGCAGTGAGGAAGTCCGATGACAATCCGTCAGGGGGGAGGCGGGGTGCGCTCCGGGAACTGGGTGGTCGATCTCGCCGAGGCGGAGGCGTTTCTCCGCCAGTACCACCAGGAGACCGGCCGCGGCGACCTGCTGTATCCGCGCCTTGCCGAGGTACGCCGGCAGCTGGACGAGACCGGAACGTACCGGCACACTCCCGAGGAACTCGCCTTCGGCGCACGCGTGGCCTGGCGGAACTCCGCCCGCTGCATCGGCCGGCTCTACTGGCAGAGCCTCCAGGTGCGCGACCGCAGGGACGTCACGGACGCCGCCGAGGTGGCCGCCGAGTGCGTCGCCCATCTGCGGACCGCCACCAACGGCGGCCGGATCCGGCCGGTCATCACCGTCTTCGGCCCGGACGACGCCGCCGGGCCGCCCGTACTGATCTGGAACGAACAGCTCGTCCGGTACGCGGGCCACCTCAGGTTCGAGGGCGGCTACACCGGAGACCCGCACGGCTTCGGCCTCGCCGAACTCGCCGCCCGACTGGGCTGGCAGCCTCCCGGCGGACCCTTCGACGTGCTCCCCCTCGTCATCGAGACCAGGGAACAGGGCCTGCGCGTGTTCGAGATCCCGGGCGAGGACGTCCTGGAAGTCCCGCTCGTCCACCCCGCCCTGGACTGGTTCGCCGACCTCGGCCTGCGCTGGTACGCGGTGCCCGCCATCTCCCACATGCGGCTGCGCATCGGCGGTCTCTCCTACCCGGCGGCGCCCTTCAACGGCTGGTACATGGGCACCGAGATCGGCGTCCGCAACCTGTGCGACACCGACCGCTACGACATCCTGCCCGAGGTGGGCCGTCGCCTCGGCCTGGACACCTCCAGCGACCGCACCCTCTGGCGCGACCAGGCACTGGTGGAGGTCAACCGGGCCGTCCTGCACTCCTTCGACCACGCCGGCGTCACGATCAGCGACCACCACACGGAATCCGAGCGGTTCCTGAAGCACCTGGCCAGGGAGGAACTGGCGGGCCGGTCCTGCCCCGCGGACTGGTCGTGGATCGTGCCACCGATGTCCGGCGCCCTCACCGCCGTCTTCCACCGCTACTACGACGACAGCCGCCCCAGGCCCGACTTCCACCTCGACGAGGCCGCCCGGCTGCGGGCCGAGGGCATCAGCCCCCGACCGGACCCCCGCCTCGGCACCCGGCCGCCGGCCCGCAGATGCCCGGTGTCGCACGGCTGACGGCGGACACCCCGCTCAGCCCCCGACCACCGGCCCGACGACCGTCCCCGACAGGAACTCCGCGGAGAACTGCTGCACGTCGACGGGGGAGCCGACGACCAGCCGGGCCCGCAGGAGATGACGTGCCGAGCGGCCGGTCCCGAGCCCGGTCCCGTCGGCGTACTCCAGCATGAGCGCCGGGTCCGACAGCTTGTCCAGGGACAGCACCAGGTCGGCCTCGTCCCACGCGCCGGGGTCGGCGAAGTCCTGGGAGGCCACGGCCTCGAAGCCCATGCGGCTCTTGAAGGTGAACAGGCCCGGCTGCGCCAGATGGCCGTAGAGGTTCGGGTCGTCGCCGAGGGTCGCCCACTCGTACCCCTTCTCCCGGGCCTGCTGCATGGCGGTGCAGTACAGGGCCCGTGGGTAACCGGCCCGCCGGGCGGGCTCGGTGACGGCGGACCAGCGGATCCGGATCGCGCTCTCGTCCGGGCATTCGAGAGCCAGACACCCGCCGATCAGCTCGTCCGCGCGGTACAGGAACACCCCGAAGTACTTCTCCGGACCCTCCAGGATCGTCGTACGGAACCGCCGTGCGAACGCCACGCCGTACCGCATCGCGGCGATCCGGTCCTCGTACAGATCCAGGAACGGGTCGAGATGCTCCGCCGACACCCGGTCCTCCACGACCTCCCGGACGCCCTCCGCCACCATCCGCCGCCGCGCCCGGTGGACGTACTGACGGCTCTTGTGCGGAATTCCGGCGAGAAAGGAGTCCTCGCTCGCCCCGAGCCGGGCCAGCCAGGTGAGAGTGGCCGGTTTTCGGACGAACCCGCGGCGGGCCAGTTCCTCCCAGGTCTCCGGCGGCGGATTCATCATCCGTACGACGGCCACCGAGCGGTCCAGCCCGGTCCAGGGAGCGAGATCCTCCTCCAGGTCCTCGGGCCGGATCGATGCCACCGGCAGTCCGAAGTCGTCGACGATTTCCATGGGTTCCTCCTCCTGTGCTGTTTCCTGTGCGGCATCGCAGCGGGAATCTCAGCCGGGCATGTGGTTGACGGGGTGGTCGTCGAAGGCCCACAGGTACTGCACGGCGTAGGCACGCCACGGCTGCCAGGCCCGCGCCCGGCGGATCAGCGCGGCGGGCGTGACGGGCAGCCCCAGCCCCTGCGCGGCGAGCCGGACACCGAGGTCGGTGGCGACGAACGCGTCCGGATCGCCCAGCGCCCGCATCGCGATCATCCCGACCGTCCACGGCCCGACCCCGGGCAGCGCGGCGAGCGCCGCCCGGGCCCGCTCCGTGTCACCGCCGGGCGTGAGATCGACGTCCCCGGACGCGAGCGCGGCGATCAGGCCGACGAGGGTGTCACGGCGCGCACGCGGCATGGCGAGCGTGTCCGGATCCAGCCCCACCAGCGCGGCCGGCTCGGGGAACAGCCGGGTGAGACCGCCGTGCGGATCGTCGACCGGCTCGCCGTACGCCGCCGCGAGCCGCCCCGCGAGCGTGCGCGCGGCCGCGGTGGAGACCTGCTGTCCGAGAACGGCCCGTACGGCGAACTCGGCTGGGTCGTTCGTACCCGGCACCCGGCGCCCCGGCTGCCGCGCGACGAGCGGCGCGAGTACGGGGTCCTCGCGGAGGTGTCCGTCGATGGTCTCCGGATCGGCGTCGAGGTCGAGCATCCGGCGGCACTGCTCCCGCGCGACGGGCAGGTCACGGCGATCGGTGAGGACGAGTTCGCAGCCGACATGGCCGTCCATGGGCCGCAGCGAGACGATCCCGTACCCGCCGGGCAGCCGCAGCGTGCGCCGGTACGCACCGTCGCGCCACTCCTCCACCCCCGGCACCGCCGTGGCCGCGAGATGCCCGAACAGGTTGTCCGGGCACAGCGGTTCCCGGTACGTCAACCGCAGTGAGGCCAGCACCACCCCAGTATGGGACGAGCAGGCTCCCGGCCGCGGATATCCGGCCACCGAAACGCCCAACTTCTCTCCGTGTCACGGCTGTTGGCGGACTCGTCGCCGAAACGCGGTGCGCGAGGCGACGGAACGCGTCAGCGGCCGCCCTGCGTCCTCCGCCTCCGCGCCGTCAGGAACACCAGCGCGCCGCCCGCCACCAGCAGGACGGCGGTGCCCGCCCGCAGCAGGACTCCGTCCGTGCCCGTGGCGGCGAGCCCGCCGCCGGTCGTCGTCCCGCCGCTGGTTCCCGTCCCGGAGCCGGACGGGCTCGGGGTGGCCGTGGCCGACGGGGACGCGGAGGTGCTGGGCGACGGGCTGGACGTAGCCGAGCCGGTGGCCTTCACCGCGATCGCCGTGGTGTCGTTCGACGCGTCGTCGTCACGGTTGGGGTACTCGGGGTTCTCCACCGCCCGTACGCTGCCGGTCGCGCCGGGGACGACCCGGTCGATCCGCACCGTGAACTCCTGGGTCACCAAGTCGCCCGGCCCGAAGTCGGTGTTGGCGATGTCGCAGGTGTAGCTCTTCGCGCCGGCCTTGCCGGGTGTGCAGCTCCACAGCGGCCCGGGGTCGCCCTGTTCGCCGGGGCCGGGGGCGCCGGTGATGGTGGTGCCGGCGGGCGGGGTCACCACGAACGTGCCGGAGTTGTCGGCGTCCATCCAGCGGAAGTTCATCCGGCCCGGCCCGTTGTTCCGCACGCCCAGCGTGATGCTCACCGTCTCGCCGACCTTGCCCTCGACCGTGTCACCGAGCGCCTGGTAGTCGGCGTGCTGGGTGGTGGCGAAGGTGCCGTACCCGGAGCCGGTGAATCCGGAGCCGGAGGCGACGGACTTCAGGCCGAGCGGCGCGCCGGTGCCGGTGCCGGGGAAGTCGGCCGGGTCGAAGGAGTCGGGCGCGCTGCCGCCGACCGGCCACACGACGTAGGTGTTGTAGCCGTACATCGTGTCCTTGGCGGCGGTGTAGCGCAGCGGCGCGTCCGTCTCGTAGGCCGCGCCGGGCGCGACCGGGGTGTCGAACCGGCACCAGGCGCCGGTCTCGGCCTGGTCCGAGTAGTGGCAGTTGGAGTGGTCACGGGCGAGAGCGACGCCTTCCGAGTCCTGCACCAGCAGCATGACGCCCTTGTCGGCGGGGGCTGTGCCGGTGTCGGCGAAGGCCGGGGTGCGCTCGAAGACGGCGCCGGGCGCGATGCCCGTCAGCGCCGGGTAGGGCCGGGCGACGAGCTTCGGCCCGCCGACCAGGACGTCCGTCTTCCCTGTCACGGTGGCCGCGTCGGAGGCGGTGGCGGTGTAGGTGATGGCACCGGTGTCGCCCGCCTTGGCGGCCGCGGTGGGCTTCAGGAGGAACGGGTCGATCGACTCCTTGCCCGACAACGGGCCGACGTCGCACCTCAGCTTCAGGGTGCCGGTGCTCACGCAGTCCCCCGTGACCACCATCGTCGCCTTCCCGGCGAGGGACGACGCGTCGACCGCGACCGAGACGTCATGGGCGTCCCCGCCCGAGGCGGTGATGCCGAGGTCCAGGTTCGGGCCCTCACCCCCGGTGGGGAGGTAGTAGTTCTCCTGGGCGTCCAGGACGAGCGTCGTTGAGGCGGCGTGCGCGGCCGGGGTCGTGACCGCCATAGCGGCGGTCACGAATGCGGCGGCCGCCGCTGTTCGCCATGTTCTACGTATCGTCAGCACGCTACATGGACACGCCAGAACACCGGAAGGTTGCGCCCTACTCGTACGTCTCGCTGCTGAACTCCCTTGAGGACTCCGGCCATTGTCGCGACGTCGGCAGATCGATGGCGCCAGGCGTTCTTCGGAACGGGTGCGAGCAGGCAGAGTGCGTCCAGTTCCTCCGCCAGCTCGTCCCGATGGGACGGGCTGGTTGCCGAGTACAGAAACTCTGCACGTGTCGGCTCGCAGAGGTGGAACACTCCGGCGGCGATGTGTCCTTCCCAGGGACGCAGTGCACCCGGGGTGCGGAACAGGTGCCACAGCGCCGAGGTGTCCACCAGATACGTGATCACCCGAGGGCCTCGCGTCGCGCACGCTTCTCAGCGTCATGCGCCGCTGCGGCCTGCTCGAATTCGCCACGCGCACCTCGCGCGGCCAGCTTCTCCGCAGCCTGAAGCCTCTTGATCCGCGCCACGTAGTCCCGAAGGGCCGTGTTGACGGTCTCCTTCTTCGTCGTGACACCCATGAGCCGCATGGCCTCGGACTCATCGAAGAGCACCGCGCCACGGGCCTCACTCCCCAGCAACGTCGAATCTGCGCGGGCAGTTGGCCGCCCAGGGAGCAGTCCGTGACCTGACCCGGCGACGTCGAACCTGACTCCGGGCGACGAGACGCAGGGGATAATTGGCGGTTACCGCATTGCGTTGGCCAGTGCCGCGCGGATGGCGTCCTCGCCGACCGGCCGGCCCTTCTCGTTCGAGTACGGCCCGTACGGTGTTCCCCACACCGGCGTGCCCGTCGCCTGCCGCCAGCCGTCGGCCAGCGTTCCCGCGTCCACCACGCCGTAGCCGATGGAGTCGATGAATTCGGTCACCGCCGCCTTCGCCGGTGCGGAGTCACCGGCGATCGGCAGGTAGGAGCGGTCGGCCGCCCCTGCCGGGCGTGCGAGTGACAGCAGGTGCTTGAAGAAGATGTTGTTGAACGCCTTTACGAGCAGGGCGTCCGGGACGTACCGCAGAAGCAGCTCGCTCGACGTGAGGGACTTGTCGTCGAGCTCAGGGATGTGCCCGTCACGCTCGGGGCCGTAGTTGCAGGTGTCGATGACCGTCTTCCCGGCCAGTGGCGCGGCGGGCATGTGGGGGAAGGCGCTGACCGGCACCGTGACCACGACAATGCCACCGGCCGCCGCGGCCTCTTCGCTCGTCGCCGCGGACGCCCGCGGCCCCAGTTCCGCGACCGTGTCCACAAGCGTTTCGGGACCGCGCGAGTTGCTGAGCACCACCTGGTGCCCGGCCCCGACAGCGAGTCGCGCGATGGTCCTGCCGATGCTTCCGCTTCCGATGAATCCCACAGTCGTCATATCTCAACGTCCTTAAGAAGAGCCGAACTTGCCGGTTGCCGGGCTCGTTGCGATCCGGGTTCCTGCCGTCAGCCGGCGGGGAAGTAATGGCCGTTGTCCATATCGGCGAACAGGCCGGGCCCGGCGGGTTCCCAGCCGAGGGTCCGGCGGGTGATGAGGTTGGACGCCGGGTAGCTCTGCGTGACGATATTCGTGAGGAACCCGAAGTACCCCGGCGTCATCAGGGCATCGTGGGGAACGCTCACGGCGGGCAGGCCCAGGCGGCCGGCGATGGCCTCGGCGATGTCGCGGAACGGTATGCCCCCGTCCTCGACCGCGTGCCAGTACGTGCCGGCCGGCCCCTTCTCCAGCGCCAGGCGGAACAGGGTGGCGGCATCGCGGATGTGCACGGCGTTCCACAGGTTCGCGCCGTCGCCGTGGTAGCCGACGAACCCCTTCTCCTTCGCGAGCGCGATCAGCGTGGGGAGGAAGCCGACCCGATCGGTCGTGCCGTGCGCGATGGTGGCGATCCGCACCACCGAAGACCGCACCCCCTGCTCGGCGAGGTCGACAACGGCCCTTTCCACGATGTTGCGGACCCGCAGGGTGCCCTTGTGCTCCTCGCCGGCGGGGAGGGCCGGGTCCTCCTCGGTGGCCGGCCGGCCCAGGTTCCCGGGCGAGCCGATGCTTCCCGCCGTGACCAGCGGCTTTCCGGTTCCCGCGAGCGCCTCGCCGTACGCGAGCATGATCGGGAGCTCCGCGGCGGCCACGGCGTCGAGCCCGCCGGAGGGCAGCAGATCCTGCCTGTGCGCGACGTGGATGACGCCGTCGGAGTCCGCGGCTGCCTCCTTGAGCCCGTCGAGATCCTGGAGGTCGCCGCGACGCACCTTCGCGCCGAGCGCGGACAGGGCCGCCGCGGAAGCGTCCGACCGGGCCAGGCCGGTGACCTCGTGTCCGGCGGCGATGAGCTCGGGGATGATGTACGAACCGGAATGGCCGGTCCCACCAGCGACGAAAACGCGCATTTGACTGTCCTTATAAGGATAGGTGCAGGGGTTTTTCGTGCCGTAAGTGAAATGGCGTAATGCGGCACGAAAAGGTGGTGATAGGGGTGCGCTCAGCCGAGAAGGGTGATGCCGAGGGAGAAATTGGCGTGCTTGACGGAGTGGTTCATGAGGCCCAACTCCAGCAGGCCGACGTTCTCCAGCGCCCGCGCCATGGACAGCTCCCCGGTGTCCCAGGGGCGCAGCCCCAGGCTCTCGACGAACGCCGAGACGCGTGCCTTCGCCTGCGCGTCGTCGCCGGCGATGAACACGTCCAGAGGGCGGCCCTCGGACGGGCCGGCCGCCAGAACGTGGGAGAACACAGTGTTGAACGCCTTGACGACATGCGCGTCGCCGGGAGCCGCCTTGGCGATCTCCTGTGCGCCGGAACTGCCGTCGGGGACGACGAAGCCCTGCAGGTCGGGGGTTACGGGGTTGGTGACGTCAACGATGATCTTGCCGCGCAGTGCGTCCCCGTACTCCCTCACCACCGCCGCCGCGCCGGCGTACGGCGCGGCGAGGATCACGATGTCCCCGGTCGGGGCGGCCCCGGCCGTCCCGACTGTGGCGCCGTCGAGCGTGGCGGCCAATTCCTTGGCCTTTGCCGGGTCGCGGCCGATGATCTCGACGGCGTTGCCACCGGCGAGCGCCCGGCCGGCCAAAGCACGGGCCATGTTTCCCGGTCCGACAATGCTGATGCCGCTCATCGGTGTTCCTGCTTTCCGGGCTTTGGCCCTGCCGTCAACTTCCAGTGCCGAATTATTCGGTCGAATTCTTGGGTCGAATTCTGGCGCCCTTAAGCGCCTGCTTTCAGGCTGCCATCGGGTCCGAGTCGGTGTCCAAGACCTCTTGAAGCTGTGGTGATACCCTGAAGGCATCACCAGGCCGGGAGATGCAATGGATCTGGATCTGGATCTGCGCAAACTGCGTTACTTCGTCGCCGTGGCCGACCGACTGCATTTCGGCCGAGCCGCCGATGAGCTCCATATCGCGCAGCCGGTACTCAGCCGGCAGATCCGCGCGCTTGAGCAGGATCTCGGCGCCTCGCTGTTCACCAGGGATCGCCACGGCGTAGAGCTGACAGACGCGGGCCGGCAACTGCTGGCCGACGCAGGTCCGCTGCTCGCCACGACCCACGCGGTCCGCCGCCGGGTGTCCGCGGTCGCCGGCGGCAAGCGGCGGCTGATGGTCGGTTTCCGGGCCGGCATCCCGGTCACCCCGGCGGCGCGGGCATTCGAGGACCGACACCCGGACGTGGTCGTGGACGTGCAGCGGATCGAAGGGGACGACCAGGCTGCGATGCTGCTCGACGGCCGCATCGACGTCGGCTATGTGCGGCTGCCCATCGAGGAGGCCGGCCTGCGCGTCACCCCGCTGTACGCCGAGCCGCGGGTGGCGGTCCTGCCCGCCGGACACCGGTTGGCCGGCAAGGAGGAGGTCACCGAGGCCGAACTGGCCGGCGAACCGCTGGTCTGGCACGGTGACCCGAGCACGCAGCCCACCAGGCGCCCGCACCCCAATGCCGGGTACCCGGTGCGCGGGGTGGACGAGACGCTTGAGCATGTCGCGGCCGGACGGGGCATCTCCTTCCTGGCCCGTTCGGCGTCCGTGTTCTACTCGCATCCGGACGTCGTCTACGTGCCCATCCCGGAACTGGCGCCCGACCAGGTGTGCCTCGCGGTGGCGGCATCGCACACCTCGCCGGTAGTGGACGACTTCGTCACTGCGGCTCGGTCGGCGGCCGAGATCACGGCAGAGTGCGGGAACTACGAGATGTGGCAGCTCGGAGGCGATGCCGCCGCGAGGCACGCTTGAGCAGTTCGGCCGACCCCGTTCACCTGATCGCCCTGTCGTCGGAGCGGAGCCGTCCACCGACGGTCCGCCGTTCGTAGCGTCGGGAGTCGGTCCCTGGGATCCAGAACCCGACGGCGGGTTCCAGCCGGACGAGTTGGCCGCCTGCCAGGTGCCGGGCGGCTGGATCGCGTGCCGGCCGGTGCAGCCGCGTGACCGGTAACGCGTCCAGCCCGGCCGCGATGCGCCACGTCAACTCGACACTTCGTCCCGTCGTCGGTCATCGCCGGCTGTGGCGGGGATGGCGTTGTCGATGAGGACGGCGGCGATGGCGGCGGCGGTGGGGAAGGCGTCGGCGTTGAGGACCCGGGTGCGGGCGGCGGCGCCGTCGATGAGCAACGCGAGCTGCTCGCCGAGCTGTTCGGGGTCGGCGGCGCCGGCTTCGCGGGCGGTGTCGGCGAGCCGCGCGGCGACGGCTTTCTTGTAGTCGCGTGCGTACTGGGACGCGGGGTGCTCGGGGTCGTGGAGTTCGACGGCGGCGGCGATGTAGGGGCACAGGGGGGTGGTGGCGGGGATGTCGAAGGCGGCGAGGAGCCGTTCGCGGGGCGTGAGGTCGGTGCGGTCGAACACGCCGGACAGCACAGAGGGGTCGAACCGGCGCAGGTACTCGGCGACGAGTTCGTCCTTGCCGCCGAAGTGCTGGTAGGCCGTGCGCTTGGACACCTCGGCCGCCGCGCACAGCTGATCCATGCCGGTGCGGTTGATGCCCTGCTCGCGGAACAGTTGCTGGGACGCACTGAGGATGCGCTCGCGGGCGCCCCGGCCGCGGCGGCGGCCCGTGGGGCCCTTCTCCAACTCCGTCATGGCCCCATCGTACCCCCGTCGGGTAACGACCGGTGTACATAGTTGCGTCCCAGCTACCCGCCCCGTAGCGTAAGCACACAGGGCGGTGTACTTAATGCCGTCACCCCAGGTAGACACGGCACCACCGACCCAAGGGAACGACTATGGGAAAGCTCGACGGCAAGGTAGCGGTCATCACCGGCGCCACCACCGGCATGGCGCTGGCAGGCGCGAAGCTGTTCGTCGACGAGGGAGCGCACGTCTTCATCACCGGCCGCCGCCAAGACGCCCTGGACGAGGCCGTGAAGCAGATCGGCCGCAACGTCACCGGCGTCCAGGGCGACGCCGCCGACCTGGACGACCTGGACCGCCTGTACGACACCGTCAAGCGGGAGAAGGGAAGCCTCGACGTCCTGTGGGCCAGCGCCGGAGGGGGCGCGCCCGCCCCGCTCGGCGAGATCACCGAGGCCCAGTTCGACACCTGGTTCGGGCTCAACGCCCGCGGCACCCTGTTCACCGTCCAGAAGGCCCTCCCGCTCTTCAACGACGGCGGCTCCATCCTCATGACCGGCTCCAACGCCTCCCTCGGCGCCTTCCCCGGCTGGAGCGTCTACGCCGGCAGCAAGGCCGTCCAGCAGGCCTGGGCCCGAATCTGGCTCATCGAGCTCAAGGACCGCCGTATCCGCGTCAACGTCCTGACCCCCGGTCAGGTCGCCACCGCCAAGCAGGCAGAACTCTTCGACGAGGCCACCAAGCGCCAGTTCGAGTCCCTCATCCCCCGCGGCCGGATGGGCAGCCCCGACGAGATCGCCACCGCCGCCCTCTTCCTCGCCTCCGACGACTCCAGCTACGTCAACGGCATGGAACTCGTCGCCGACGGCGGCACCACCGCCATCTGAACCGACCAACCCACAACCAGGGCAGGACATCTCATGAGCAACATCAGCATCATCGGCACCGGGAACATGGCCCGCACCATCGGCGCGCGGGCGACAGCGGGCGGCAACACCGTCGAGGTCATGGGCCGCGATCAGTCCAAGGCCACCGACCTGGCCAAGGCTCTCGGCGGCGGCACCACGACGGGAGAATGGGGCACCGCCCCGGCCGGGGACATCGTCATCGTGGCCCTGTTGTACGACGGTGTCGTGCCGGCCGTCGCCCAGTACGGAGACGCTCTCGCGGGCAAGGTCATCGTCGACATCAGCAATCCCTTCAACTCCACGTTCGACGGGCTGGCCCACCGCGAGGAGACCTCGATCGCGCAGGAGGTCGCCAAGGCCGCCCCGGCAAGCGCCAGCGTGGTGAAGGCGTTCAACACCGTCTTCCGTCAGGTCCTGGAGAAGGGGCGGCCCGACGTCTTCATCGCCGGCGACAGTGCGCAGGCCAAGGCAAGTGTGGAGGCGTTCGTCGAGAGCCTCGGGCTGCGCCCGCTGGACGTCGGCGGCCTGAAGATGGCGCACTGGCTGGAAGGAGCGGGCGTGGTCACGGTGGGCCTCGCCAACCACGGCGTGGGGAACTTGGACTTCGCCCTCGGCATCACCGAACTTCCCGTCTGAGCCAACGGTTGACGGGTCGCCGAAAGGATTCGCCAAGTGAGGCCGTGGCGAGTCGGCGGGGCAGTGGTGTGCGCCGGCTGGACGACCAACCGCGAGCACCGGTAGTTCTCCGGGCGGATCACGCGCCGCATGGCCGTGCCCTCGGGATTGATGTAGATCAGCTCACGCGTCCCGATCCGGGACACCTGCCTGCCCCGCTCACGCGACTTCGCCGCCTACCGGGACCTGCGTTCTCCTCGCCCGGGCATCAGACCGCCTGCCGTTCCGCCAGACGGCCCTGTCCGCCCTCGGCGATCTTCTGAGCGAGGGCCGACAGGATCATCCTGGTCAGGATTTCCAGCACGATCACGGCGTTCGCCGCCTTCTCCGACAGCGTCTCGACCGCGCACCGCCGGGCATCGAACCCGCCCTCACCACCGTGACGAAAGGAGTGCCGTAGGCCGTTCCATCGCTGGGGCACCACCCAGCAGCGAGACCCGAACGCCTCACGGATCTCCTCGACACTGCCAGGGTCACGCACGTCCGGCCACGCCTGTGGAGGCCGACGGATTATGTGGCCTCAACCCGGCCTCAATGAGGCCGGGTTGGCATCGGGCCGAAGGTAGAGGGAACGATCACGGCAGCTCAAGGACGGGATCGAACTCTCGCGCAGCGGATTTCCCTTCCGGCGGACTGTGCGCAGAGGCTCCGTCCGGGCCGAGGCTGAGGATCCAGGAAGGGAGATCCTCAGCCTCGGGCTCATCACGCCGGCACAGATTCTGGTCGGCTGCCGCCGAGGCGGCGGTGCTCAGCCGGTCTGTCCCAGCTCCGTGCCGGTTGCCGCGGGAACCACCCGGCACTTCGTTCCGGGCTGCACCCAGGACAGGTCTGTGCCATCGAGTTCGACGAGCGCGCTCCAGCCGGAGGGCAGCTCGGTGAACTCTCCGTACGGCGGTCGGTGCATCCGGACCACTCGGGCCGGGGAAGTCCGGTCACCCGGGGGGCTGTCGACCGGGAGCACCGACTCACCGACGAAGACCCCCCGCTCCAGGCTGATGCAACGGGCGTGACAGACCACCCGGTGTGCCGAGGGGCGCTCGTACTCAAGTACCACCTCAAGGAGTCCCACGGGTTCGGTGCTACTCATGCTGCGGATGCCTCCATCCGTGGTCAGAACCAATTCATGACCTTGTCGGCCACGTCGGACGCCGCACCGCTGCCGATGATGCCTCCGACGACACCCCCGACGACGCCGCCCACGACGGTACCCACACCGGGAAAGGCCGAGCCGATCGACGCACCCACCTCCGCGCCGTAGGCAGCGCCCGCGAGGCCGCCCGCGAGGCCCGCGGCGTCCCGGGTGGCAGTGTGGAGCCTCTGGGCCGGCGGTGCCTTGGCGACGTCGTAGGCGGAGAGCGCCACCGCGCCGACGAACAGGCTGCCCTTCAGGGCGCCGCCGACCGTGATGAAGCCCGCGTCGCCGCCCGCCGAGTCCGCCAGCTTGCTCGCGGTCGAGGCGGCGCCGCTGCCCGAACCGCCCGTGGCCCCTGCGGTCTTGGCGAACTCCTCGATCTGAGCGGGGGTCAGCTTGGGGGTCGACTTGAGGTTGCTGTTCAGGTCGTCGAGCCGGGTGGACGGATCGACGTCGATCCCCATCTTGGTGAGGATGCTCCGCGCCTGCTCGACAGGGATCGTCACCCGGGCCCGGCCGGCGAGCGTGCTGGCGGACGCCTCGACCGGCACCTCGCTCTCGTGCGGGAGCGAGAGGTAGTAGTCGTCCATCACCTCCAGGTCGGTGAGGTCCTGCCGGTTCAGGATGTGAACCACGCCCTGCGCGTGCCAGTCGTTCGCGGCCTGGGTGGCGAAGTGGGTGGAGACACCCGGGTCCGACGAGGTCGGCGTCCATCCGCTGGACTGGATGTTGTCCGAGCCGCCGAAGCCGACGGTGGAGCCGCGGAAGAGCCAGTCCGTCGCGTCCGTCGGCGGGCGGTAGGACGGCCCGGGGCCCATGTCCGCCGGGTACATCTGGCCACTGGGATCGGCGTTGGTGACGGGATTGTCACCGGCGTAGGCGTAGCCGCCGAGCTCCTGCGGGTTGGTGGCCTCGAACTTGGGGTCGACGCTGATGAAACCTCCCAGCGCCGGGTCGTACTTGCGGACGCCGACGTCGGTGTAACCGGTGGCGGCTTCCTGGGACTTGCCGAGGTACGAGTGGGTGGGGTCGGGCCACGCCGTGTCGTTGGCGTTGGCCCGCTGTTGCCCGTACGGCGTGTACTGCTGACGGGACACCTTCTGGGTGGTGGTGTCCATGGCCGTCGTGCCGGTGCCGTGCTCGTCGTCGAAGAGGTAGTCGGTGCCTCCGCCGGGCAGGCTGGAGCGGACCGCCACCGCGCTGCCGGCGCCACCGTGCGAGTAGGTGCGTACGGCGCCGAGCAGGACGTTCGGAGTGACGCCGGTGTTGACGACGATCTCGGTGTCGCCCGCGAACAGCGTGGTCTTCCCGGGGTCGCGGCGTATCAGCTGATTGCCGTCGGCGTCGTAGACGTATTTGGTGGTGGTGGGGCTGCTTCCGGTGGTGTCGACCTGGGCCAGATGGCCTTCGTCGTCCCAGGTCAGGTTCTGGCCCGCGCCGGCGCCGGTGGGAGTGCGAGTGAGCAGGTTGCCCGCGGCGTCGTAGACGAAGTCGGCCGGGTTGCTTCCGCCGGTGGTCCTGGTGAGGGTGTGCGGCTGGGCTCCGGTGGCATTGCAACCGGTGGTGCAGCCGTCGGCGTAGCCGGTGGTGACGTCCGCCCCGCCAGTGGTGGAGTGGTCGACCACCTGGGTGCGGTCACCGATGGCGTCGTAGCTGTAGGACTGCCAGTACGACCCGGCCGTGCCGCCGACGGTCGCGGCGGTGGGGTCGGTGCCCTGTGCCGGGCAGGCGGCCTGCGTGGTCCAGGCCTGGGACAGCCGGGCCAGTGCGTCGTACTGGTAGCACTGGGTGTCCGTGGCCGTGTTGCCGGTCTCGGACTGTTGGTCGGCGGCGGACAGCGGGTTGCCGGCGGCGTCGTAGGTGTACTTGGTGTCGTCCACCTGCGGCCCCGGCGCCTGCGTACGCGAGATGAGCCGCTCGGTGGGTCTGCGGGTCTGGTCGTCGTAGGAGTAGGTGATCCAGGCGGGGTTGGTGGACGCCCCCAGAGTGAGCTGCGAGGGCTCACCGTAGTTGGTGTAGACGGTGCCGCCGACGTAGGTCTGGGCGCTGCTCGCGGTCGTGGTCGGGTTGCCGAGCGCGTCGTGCCCGTAGGTGATGGTCTCGCCGATCAGGCCCTGGGTGCGCGGGTCGACCTGCGAGGCCAGCAACTGCGCTTTGGCGCTGTAGGCGTAGGTGGTCAGGTAGCTGGTCGGCAGTGGGGCCTCGCTCGCCGGCAGCGTGATCTTCGTGCCGGTCGATTTGCCGAGTGTGGTGTAGCCGGTCGTCGCGACCGTGTATCCGCCCGTGACGCCCTGCGCGTAGCTGGTGGACGAGGTCTGCCGGCCGATCCGCAGGGTGTCGTACAGCCAGGAGGCGACCTTGAAGTTCTTCGCCTTGTCCGTCTCGGTCAGCTTGCGGCCGAGCAGGTCGAAGGTGAAGTCCAGCTCGTTGGTGCGTGAGTCGGTGGTGGAGACGAGGTTCCCGGCGTCGTCGAAGCCGTAGTGGCTGGTGCCGGCGTCCGGGTCCGCCTGGGAGGTCTTGCGGCCCAGCAGGTCGTAGCCGAAGGACCACACGGCGTTGTCGGGGCCGGTCACCTTGTTCTGCCGGCCGGCCGCGTCGTAGCCGTAGCGAGTGGCGTGGGACGTCCCGCCGGTGGCGGTGAAGCCGTCGGTCGCGTTGCCGGTCACGTTCGGTGCCGCGGTGTACTGGTCGAGCTCGGTGTTCTGACCGCGGGCATCGGTCACCGTGGTGGTGGCGACGGCGCCGGTGGGCGGGATGACGGTGGTCCTGTCCCCCGTGTAGGCGGTGCGGGTGCTCCAGGTCCGAGCCCCGTCGTGCTCGTCCGTGCTCCGGGTGGTACGTCCCATCGCGTCGTGGTCGGTGACGGTGGTGGCGGGGATGGTCACCTGGGAGACCGACACCAGGCTGGAGCCCGGGTTCCCGGAGATCGCGTAGCTGTTGTTGGTGACCACGGTCCAGCCGTGCGAGTCGTACTGGGTGTCCGAGACCGTGGTGCTGCCGTTCTCCGCCGTCACCTGGGTCTGCAGGGTGCGCAGCATGGCGTCGTACAGCGTCTCGTTGACGCTGTAACTGCCGTTGTCCAGCAAGGTGTTCGTGGACACCACCGAAGGAGCGGTGGCGGACAGCGCGTAGCTGTAGGTCATGCTGGCGGGGGCGCCGGCCCCCTTGTTCTCGTTGGGCAGCCAGACGCCGGTCAGCCGGCCGAGCGCGTCGTAGGACAGCGAGGTGACCAGACCGGCGACATCGGTCTTGGCGAGGGGCACTCCACGGGCGGCGTCCAGCGCGGAGGTCGCCACCTGGCAGTCCTTGGACGAGGTGGTGGCCGGCGTGCAGGCCGCGCCCGGGGTGGCCTGCGTTGCGGTGGTGGTACTGGTCGGGAGCGCGCCGCCGGCCGGTGTGTACGAGGTCGCCACCGTCTGGGCCAGGCTGCTGCCGTCCGGGGCGGTGGACTTGGGCGTCCGGGTGGCCAGTACCACTCGGCCGTAGGAGTCGTACGTGCTCTGGGTCTGGTCGACGAACTTGGTGGCGTTCGCCCCGTTGGACGTCGTCGCCTGCTGTACGAGGGTGGCGTCGCCCGCACTCGGCAGGGCCGGGTTGGACTGACCGTCGCCGTTGTGGGCGAAGGCGTGCCCGTCGTACGACGTGCGGGTGTCGGAGACCAGGTTTCCGGAGGGGGTGGCCCCGGAGCTGTCGCAGTCCTGGTCGGTGACGATCTTCTCGGCGGTGACGACCACGGTCGCGGAGGTGCCGTCGAGGTAGCGGGTGAAGGTGCACTTGGTGGTGTTGCCGGTGGCACTCGCCTCACCGCGGTCGTCGCTCTGGACGGCCATGCCGGTGGTGGTCCGGCCCAGGGCCGTGTCGTAGAAGGTGTCGGTCTCGGTCTTCCGCCAGCCGTAGGAGACGGCCTGCCGGGTCAGCGTCCTGGCGGGGCGGACCATGTTCGCCGTCAGGTCCGTGACTCCGGTCCGGTTCCGCGTGGCGGTGGGGCCGATGATTTTGGGGACGTTGACGACGGCTTTGTCGATGCCGCCGTTCACACCGGTGGAGGTGTCGGTCTCGAAGACCTGCCCGGCCAGCGGGTTGTCGTCGGCGACACTGACACTGCCGTCCTGGCTGGTGAGCGCGGGCACGCTGCGGGTCCCCGACGGCATGGTGTCGCCGTTCATGCCCAGGAAGTAGTAGGTCTTGGTGAGGGTCTTCTGGTCGTAGACCTTGGTCCCGTCGGTGTAGTGGAAGACGTTCGGGTCACCGGTGGTGACGTCCACTTCCGGGAATCCGCGGAACTGGCCCCAGGTGCGGTTCTTGCTCTTGACCGTCTCGTTGTCGTCGTAGTGCCAGCCCGGGTTCCCCTTGTAGGAGTACTCCGTCAGCAACTCCGGCTCGGTGCCGTCCTGGTAGCTGTTGTGCGGGTCGACGGTGGACACCGATCTGACCGGGTGCAGGGAGAACCAGTCCAGCATCGGCGCGGGCTGTCCGTCCGGCGTCCAGTACACCGGGAAGCACCGCAGCTTGTTCGTGGAGGCGAACCCCTTCGCCGCCGCGTCCGCGGGGTCGGACGGATCACTTGCCGGGGCGCTGGAGCAGTCCGGGGTGTCATAGACCACCGTGGTCTGCGCACCGGTCTCCGTGGTGACCGACTGGATCCGGTCGTGGTACATCAACGGCATCTGCGGGATCGTCCCGACCCGGTTCGCCAGCTGCAGCGGCGGATCGAAGCTGACCGACGGGGTGGAGGCACTGGCGGTGGCCCCGCCGAGCAGGTCCAGGCCGGTGTGCTTGATGCCGTCCAGCCACAGGGTCGGGGCGTGGTCCCCGCCGTCGGGGAAGGACTGGGTGAAGTCGTAGCGGTCCACCTGCTTGGTCGCCCCGCCGACCTGCACCTGCGTGGTGATCGAGGTCAGCCGCTTGCGCGACCAGAAGCTGGGACCGTGGTTGGTGCAGTCCGTGGCGTCCTTGGCGCAGTTCAGGTCGATCGGCACATCCGGCCAGTACTCCGGATTGGACTTGGTGAACTGGGAGTCCGAGCAGGTGTTGCCCGCGGGAGTGCCCGAGATGCAGCGCTCCGCCGTCGCGTCGAACAGGATCTGCTCCGGCGCGGTACCCGAGTAGACCGTGGACGAGGTCATGCCGTAGTCGATGCGCTTCAGCGTCCCGCCGCGGGTGTAGGCCACCGCGGTGTTCTTCATGTTCGGGCCGTAGTAACCCGTCTCCGGCGCGTAGTAGTACGCCATCGCGTTGCTGTGGCGGTCCACGACGTAGTCCAGGTTGAACCGGTAGCCCAGGGTGCAGGAGCTGGACGCGAAGTCCGTACCCGCGGGGCAGTCCGAGACTCCGCTGTGGGCCTTGTAGACGGGCATCGTCCAGGCCGACTTGGTCTCCTCCTTGCCCGAACTCCAGCCCGGCAGGCGGTTCCAGCCGAAGTAGTACTGGATGCCGTTCTCGGTGACCTTGAAGTACTCGCCGTTGTCGGTGCCGTTGGTCGCGCCGGTCAGGTCCTCGATCTTCGTGGTGGAGTCGTCCTGCGCGGCGCGGAACGTCTTGGTGCTGTCGTCGTAGACGATCGGGGTGGACTTCCCGTCCAGCGACAGGGTCAGGACCTGGCCGGCCCAGCACTCGTCGCCGTCGTTCTTGGGCGCGTCCGACGACGAGTCGTCCTTGCAGGACTTGTAGGTCCGCTCGATGTAGTTGTCCGAGCTCGACCAGCCGTCACCCAGCCACGAGGACTGGTTGTTGGTGCCTTCGGTACGCGAGTCCTGGGTCGCCGAGTTGTAGTTCAGGGTCAGCGTGGGTGCCGAACCGCCGATGGCTCCGGGCACGGAGATCGGGTAGTTGTAGGTGAAGGCCCCGGTGTTGCCCGAGGTGGACCATGTGCCGCCGGCCGACAGGCTGGTCGCCGTGTAGTCGCCGGACGAGCCGCTCGTGCCCGAGGTCGCGGCCAGTGCCACCGTGCCGTCGGAGGCCGCGGCGGTGTGCGCGGAAAGCGGCTTGGACGTTGTCGTCGCCGGCAGCGAGACCTGGGCCGACAACGGTGCGCCGGCCTTGGTGCGCAGCGGGGTCTGTGACTGGCATCGTGGCAGTCGGGGGGTCGTCAGTACGCAGGCCGGCAGCCGCACCAGGTGCAGTCGTGAGGCGTAGTCGCCGCCGAACGCGTTGCGGAAGGCCGAGTCGTCCACGTCGACCCCGACGCTGCCGGAGCCGCCCACGCCCCGCAGGGTGAACAGCACGCCGTGCACACCGGCGGCCTGTGCGGTCTTCTGGTCAACCGTCTTCACCTGGACCCGGCCCGCCGTGGTACCCGAACGCACCGCCGACAGCAGCACCGGCGACGACCCCGCCCGCACTCGCGACACCGTCCGCCGCGGGGACGCCGAGCCCGCCGCCGCGTGCGCGGAACGCCCGCCGGTCGGCGGAACGGTCAGCGACACCGTCGAGCTCCCCGCACCCGGCAACGAGGCGTGATGCGCGGGATCGAACCGGGTGAACCTCTTCGACGCCGCAGCCGCCTTCGGCTTCGCGTGGGTGAAGGGAATCCGCTTGTCCTTGGCCACTGCGGGGGCGGGGACATGCCGGTGCGAATCCGGCGAAGCCATCGCGTCCGCGGCGGGGATGAGCATGCTCACCAGGAGGACACCTGTTGTCGGGAGACTGAGGCCACGGAGCCATCCGGCACTCCGTCTCATCCGTCTCCCCAGCCCGGCTGTTCGCGTCATCGTGAGCCCTCCCCCGTTCCCGGCCCAGGGCACACGAAAACCGCCCCCCGGGTGTTGCTGTGAGCGCTCACGTGGCCTTCGGTCCAAGGCAGTCGAGCGCACGCCAAAAGTGAGGGGCAGTTGATCAAGCCCCTCACGGAAGCTTCACGCTAGGGCCTGAGATCAACACGGCTTGCAAAGCGCATACACACGGAACGCAAAGAAATCCCCTAGCTCGGAACCCAATTTGACCGCCATGCGTCAAAAACGGACTTCAAACGGACACCAAGCGGTCAATCGATGATGGACCCGGCTCACATCGGCCCCACAGAATGCACTCCGGCGCGGGGCCCACGGGGGGAACCGCCTGAAAGCGGAGGACCCCAACCTTCATGTCCGTCCATCCCAGTCCCTTCGGCATGCCCAGACGCCGACTGTCAAGACCCATCGCCACCGCCGTCGTCACGGCCCTGACCGCGGCCTCGCTGGCCGCGGCGGCACCCTCGCACGCCACGCCCGACACCTCGCACGGGGCCACATCGAAGAGCGGCGGCTCTCCCTCCGCCGCCCGGCGTCTCAACGCCACGGAGGCCGCGTCCGTACGGGCGAAAGCCACCGGCAAGCCGGTGACGATCGACCAACTCACCGACACCGGAACGCTGGTGGTGGCCAACCCGGACGGCACCTTCACCCGCACCGACTCCTCCATGCCGCAGCGCGCGCTGCGGCACGGGAAGTGGGTGCCGGTCGACACGAAGCTGGTGCGGCGGGCGAACGGAACCTGGGCGCCCAGGGCCGCGGTCACCGACGTGGCGTTCTCCGACGGCGGTTCGGGTGCGCTGGTCACGATGCGCAGCGGCAGTGCCGCGCTGGGCTTCTCCTGGCCGGGCAAGCTGCCCGAGCCGGTGATCTCCGGGGACACCGCCACCTACCCCGACGTACTGCCGCAGGTGGACCTGCAGTTGACCGCGGACGCCTCCGGCTACTCCTCGATCCTCGTGGTCAAGTCCCGCAAGGCGGCGGCCGATCCACGCCTGCGGAGCCTCGCGCTGAACACCACCTCGTCCCATGTCGAGGTGACTCCCACGCGCGACGGCGGCGCCAGCGCCACCGACAAGCGCACCGGTGAGACGGTGTTCCACAGTGACACCGCGCTGATGTGGGACAGCGCCGGCGCGAAGTCCTCCGGCGTGTCCTCGGCCCACACAGCGACGGCCTCCTTGGCCCGCGCCGAGCAGAAGGCGGCCGCCAAGGTCGGCGAACACCGCGCCCAGGTGCGGGTGAGTCTGCGAAACGGCAGGCAACTGCTGGGCCTGGACCAGAAGTTGCTCACCGCCAAGAGCACCGCCTACCCGGTCTACGTCGACCCCGAGTGGAGCGGCAGACCCTCCCAGCTGGACTGGGCGCGGATCTCCGACAACGGGTGGAACGTCTACAACTCGACCTCCACCTCCGGGGCGACCAACGCCCGTGAGGGGTGGGACAACTCCTCCCCCGGCAACGGTGAACGGGCCCGCACCTACTACCAGATGAACACGGGCGGCATCAAAGGCGCGGTGGTCACGCATGCCTCGCTGTACGTGAAGGAGCTCTCCGCCGCCTCCTGCTCGGACACCCCGGCCGCCGTCTACGGCACCGACCGCCCCGCCGGGTGGAGTTCGTCGTCGCTGTACTGGGGCCATGAGCCCGGCGGGCGCACCGGCTCGCTGGGCACCAACCCCAAGAGCCACGAGGCCGGTACCTGCCCGGTCACCGACGGCGCCAACTCCTATGTCAGCCCGCCGTCGCTGGAGTTCGACGTGACCTCCCGGGCACAGAGCGCGGCGGCCGGCGGCTGGAAGAGCATGACGCTGATGGTCCAGTCGCCCAACATGGATGACGCCACCCAGTGGAAGCAACTCGCCTACGGCGGCGGCGCCACCATGTCGGTGACCTACAGCTACCGCCCCAAGCTCAAGAACGGCACCGGCACCCCGGCCATCAAGCCGTCCATCGTGAGCCTGGGCAAGACGATGACCACCACCCACACGCCGACGCTGTCCGCGCGCGCGATCGACCCCGACCTGGCGGGCGGCAGCGAACTGGTGCGCATCGAGTACAACGTCTACAACTCCTCCGGCACCCTGGTCCACCAGGGCTTCGGGCCCAGCACGGACTCGAAGAAGCGCGCCCGGTACAACACCAACGGCAGCGACTGGACCACGTCGAGCCTGCCGGACGGCACCTACACCTGGAAGGCCACCGCACAGAACGCGGCCGGCTACTGGGTGGGCCCCGGCTCGGGCGTCTGGACCAAGACGCAGACGTTCACAGTGGACACCAGCGCGCCTCCCGCGCCCACGGTGACCTCAAGTCAGTTCCCGGCCAAGCAGATCGGCGCCGCCTTCGGCGACAAGGGCACCTTCACACTCAGCAACAACCACACCAACAACATCACCGGCTACCTGTTCGCCCTGGACGCCACGCTCGGCAACACCGTCTACAGCACCAGCGTCACCCACTGGACCACCAGCACGACGATCGTGCCGGGCCACGTCTACTACGCCACCTCGGACAACGGCCCCGGCACCGGCACCGTGGTCCTCAACGGCAGCGCCTCCCCGGCTTTCCCCCCGGCCAAGGCGGGACCGCACACGCTGTACGCCAAGGCCGTCGACCAGGCGGGCTCGACGTCCATCTCCCAGACGGGCTACGCCTTCTACGCCGGTACCAGCACCCCGACGTACGCCTACGGCGACAAGATGATCGCCGGCTGGACGGCGACCAACACCGACGGCACGACCACTGTCGTGCCCAAGGCGACCACCACGTCCAAGGGCGGCCAGCTGATCAGCCAACCCGCCTACAGCGGCTACGAGTTCGCCGACGGCTACCAGGCCATGCTGGCCAACAAGAGCACCACCTCGAAGGTGGTCAGCGGTGACAGCGCCACCTTCAGCTTCGACATCCCCAAGGACGGCCCCTGGAGCTTCGGAGCCAACCTGACCAAGGCCAAGGACTACGGCATCCACAACCTGGTCCTGGACGCGGGCAAGCCCACCCAGGCCACCCTGCTCAGCGGCCTGGACGCCTACAACTCGTACACGACCACCCGGTTCGTCAACCTCGGCATCCCCAAGGACTCGAACGGTCAACTGCTCACCCTCAAACAGGGCGTGCACACCCTGACCCTCACCCTGACCGGCAAGAACCCCAGCTCCAGCGGCTACCAGGCCGGCCTCGACGTGCTGCGCCTCGCGCCCGCGCTGACCTGCGCGATCAACGGCACGGGCAGCTGCCTGAACAACACCGCGACCAGCACCTTCACCACCACGACCAGCACGGCCGACGCCGACGGCTCCGGCAACAGCATCAACTCCGCCGACCTGACCGGCACTTCGGGCTGGCAGAGCGGCAAGTCGGTGACCGTCGACGGTACGACCATCGCGCTGCCGAAGTTCGGCACCGGCACCTACGACAACATGCTGGCCTCCGGGCAGACCGTCACCGTGCCGGGCAGCGGCCCGGTGAACACCGGTGACGCCGTGGTCTTCCTGGCCTTCGCCACCGGCGGTGCGGCCAAAGGCGCCACCGGCACCATCACCTACGCCAAGAACAACTGCCTGGACCCGAACGGCGCCTCCGCCGACCAGTCGTACACCCTGGACACGGTGCCCGACTGGCTGAGCGGCCCCGCCTCCGCGGCCACGCTGACCCTCGTCCACCAGAACCACAGCAACAACACCCAGACCAGCCCCAGCCCCGGCCCGAAGATCTACGCCGTCAGCGTCCCGCTGACCTGCCCGGGTTCGGTCATCAGCAGCATCTCCCTGCCGCTGTTCACCAACGGCGTCCAGGCCGGTCAGCCTGCCCTGCACATCCTGGGCATGGGCGTGCGACCGCTGACCGTCACCGGCAGTGGATCGAGCGCCCAGCACTGGGTCGGCACCTGGTCCTCGGTCCAGGACACCGCCAAGGTGCAGCTCTCCAGCGGCAGCACCGCCACCGTCAACGGCCAGACGCTCCGCATCCCGGCCCACATCAGCATCGGCACCGATGACGGCAACGGCGTCCGCGTCCACCTGTCCAACGCCATGGGCAGCAGCCCGGTGACCTTCGACGCGGCCTCCGTCGCCCTGCAGGACGGCACGGCGGGCGGCGCCACCGCGGCCTCGGCACCGGTACCGCTGGCCTTCGGCGGCGCCGCCACGGTCACGATCCCGGCAGGCGGCGACGTCACCAGCGACCCGGTGACCCTGCACGCCGATCAGCAGGCGACGGTCCTGGTCAGCCTCCAGGTGCACGGCTCGGTGTCCGCGTTGCCGGGCCACGCCGCGGCCCAGACCCCGGTCTGGGTCAGCGACGCGGCCAACCGCACCGGGGACACCGCGGCCGGCAAGTTCACGCAGACCACGTACACCGGTCTGCCGTACCTGGTCGGCATCGACGTCACCACGCCCGTCTCCGCGCCCACCGGCTCTCTGGTCCTCTACGGCGACCAGAGCGTCAACGGCGACAGCGCGAGCGGCGACGGTCAGCACCACCTGAGCGACGCCATCACCGGCGCCGTCGTGGGCGACCCCAACGGGGACTCCTCGGTCGACTACGGCGTGCTCAACGCCGGCACCAACAGCTACAGCCTGAGCAACAACCTGCTGCCACAGGGCACGTACAGCGACAGCCCGACCAACACGCTCAACCCGGTGGACCGCAACGTACTGGCGCAGGGCAACGTGCGTACCGTGCTCGTCTCCACCGGTGCCACCGACCTGCTCAACTGCACCGGTGCCGCCGACACCTGCGCCACCGGTGTCGAGCAGGGACTCACCGCGATCAACACCGAGTTGAACTCGTACTACACCGATGACGGACAGACCTACATCAACGGGCAGCCGGTCACTCAGAACTCCAACATCACCGTCTACCTCACCACCATCACACCGTTCACCGCCGCCCATCCGGGCACGGCGACCCAGGAGTCCGCGCGTGAGTTGGTGAACCAGTACCTGCTCGACAACTTCCCCACCCAGGTCATCGACTTCGCGGCGGCGGTCTCCACGGACGGCACGGCCACCTCGTCGACCGTGAAGGCGGCGGACCTCTTCAGCGGCAACCCGTCGAACACGTACTACGCCGACCTCGCCGCCCGCTACCTCAACGACACCAACACCCAGGTCGTCGGCATCGCGCCGAACCTGATCGTCCCGGAGGCCACCGGCGGCGACACCCCCGCCAACGAGTGGGAGACGGCCGCCGACGGCACCGACGCACGCGGGGACAACCCGCTCACCGCGGTCGGCGGGGCGACCTTCGGCTCGACCGGACCGGACGCGGTCAACGCCCCGGCCACCGCCACCTCCTTCGACGGCAGCACCGGCTTCCTGGAGAGCGACCACACCGCGGTCAACACCCTCGCCGACTACACCGTCTCCGCCTGGGTGAAGCTCGACTCCACGGACAACCCGGCCACCGCCATCTGCGAGGGAACCAGCCAGCACCAGGCGTTCTACCTCGGCTACGACCGGGGCAACAAGGGCTGGATGTTCCAGACGACGACCACCAACGACGACAGCGCCGACTTCCCCACCGCGGAAGGGGACACCAACACCGGCGCCGTGGGCACCTGGACCCACCTCCTGGTCACCTACACCGCGCCCGTGGACGGCGACGCCAGCAGCGGCGTGATGTCCATCTACCAGAACGGCACCCTGATGGGGACCGCCACCAACCTCACCCCGCAGTACGACTCGTCGATGCCCCTGACCGTCGGCGGCTGCATCAACGACGCCGCCGCGACCTCGCCGTACAACGCGTTCCCGGGCTCCGTCTCGGACGTGCAGGTCTATCCGTACGCGATGGCGGCGAGCCAGGCCGGCGCGGCCAGCGTGATCGTGCCGGCCGGCTGGGACAACGGCATGCCCGAGGACGAGTGGAAGCTCGGATCGAACGGCACCGACACCGCCTCCCTCAACCCGGTCACCGCCACCGGCAGCGCCACCTACGGCAGCGACGCGCCGAGCGGACTGTCCGGCAGCGTCGCCTTCGACGGCAGCACCGGCTTCCTCAAGAGCAAGCAGAGCGCGGTCAACACCCTCGGCGACTACTCCGTCTCCGCCTGGGTGAAGATCAACTCGGCCCTCGGGACCGCCGCCGTCTGCCAGGGCACCACCCAGCACCAGTCCTTCTACCTCTCCTACGACAAACCCAGCGCCGCCTGGATGTTCCAGACCACGACCACCAACGACGACAACTCCGACTTCCCCACCGCGGAAGGGGACACCAACTCCGGCCCGGTCGGCACCTGGACCCACCTGGTCGCCACCTTCCGGGCACCGGTCCCGGGGGAATCCACCACCGGCAACATGGCCCTCTACCAGAACGGCACCCTGGTGGGGACGGCCACCAACCTCAGCCCCCAGTACGACTCCTCCATGCCCCTGACCATCGGCGGCTGCGTCAACAGCGCCTCGGCCACCACCCCGTACCTGGCCTTCCCCGGCTCCGTCACCGACGTCCACGTCTACCCGCGGACGCTGTCGGCAACCGAGATCGGCGCCCTGCACTGACCCGCACCACCGCCACAGGCCCCTGCCGGTTCGTCACGGCCCGGTAAGCCCGGTGTTCCCAGAGGTCGAAGGTCCCCGCCGCAAGGCGGGGGCCTTCTTCCGTGTGGGGTCACGGACGGTTCGACGACAGTCCGTCCCCGCTCAGGCCGAGGGCCTCGGCATCCTTACCTGCTCTCCGAGATGATGGTCGAACACGAACAGCAACCGCACTTCCCTGCCCCTGCCGAGCCTCCCCGGCGTTGTTGGTTGTTCCGCTTCGACGACACCGAAGTTCTGGAACAGGTCGGCCAGGAAACCCTTTCCGCGCTGTCAGTGGTCTCTGTTAGCTTCAGGCGCTCGTGTGATCCACGAGCATCAAGTACTCACAGGGGAGGGCCACTTGACCAGGTTCACAAGGACAGGCAGACGCAGACGCACGGTGGTGGGGAGCTGTGCGGCGGCACTGTTGGCCATGGCTACCGGGACGGCGTACGCGGTGGACAACCTGCCGCCGAATCAGCCGCTTGTCCAAGACCTCCAGTCGGGAGGCAAGGCATGCGCGACCGGTGACGACACGCCCTACGTTTCGACGCCGCCCAGGCTCAGTGCAGTGCTGTACGACCCGGAGGAGGACAACCAGCCCTCCGAAGACAGCCGGCTCAGTGGCGAGTTCGAAGCCTGGTGGACGGACGCGGCCGGAGTGAAGCAGCAGCGTACCTACACCACCGTCACTCTCTCCTCGGGGTCGCGCCAGTACTGGACGATGCCGAACGACATCCCGGCGAACACCGTCGTCTCCTGGCATGTCCGCGCGAACGACGGCAAGGCGACCTCCACGTGGAGCGACGAGGGCGACGGCTCGGTCTGCTCCTTCGTGTACGACGACGTGAGCCCGGAGAAGGCGACGATCACCTCTCCCGAATACCCCAACCCGGAGGACGTGTTCTGGGTGGACGGAGTGGGCGTCTACGGCCACTTCACCATGGACTCGCCTTCCGACGACGTGGTGTCGTACACGTACGGCTTCACGGGCGGCCCTTACGGCACCGTCTCCGCGGAACGGCCGGGCGCGGCCGTGACCATTCCGTACCTGCCGCTCTCCGAGGGACCCAAGTCGCTGACGGTCCGCGCGATCGACCGGTCGGGCCGAAGCAGCGGGGAGTCGCATTACGACTTCAACGTGAAGGCCGGCCGCGCTCCCGTCGCCCGCTGGAAGCTGGACGACCCGGCGGACTCCCAGTCGGCCGCCGCCGAGACCGGCACCGCCGCCCGTGCCGGGACCGGCGTGACCTTCGGCGGCCCGGCGCCCACCGGCACCACGGCCACCGCCACGGTCGGCCTCGACGGCAGCGACCACGCCTTTCTCACCCCGGACGCCCCGGCGACCGACATCCGTAAGACCTTCGCGGTGAGCGCGTGGGTACGGCCCGCCGAAACCGACCGGAACATGACCGTCGTCAGCCAGGATGCCGACGGGGCACCCGGCTTCGACCTCGGGCTGCGCCACCAGGACTCCGGGCCCGCCTGGTCGTTCGCGATCGGCGGCGCACAGGTGTCCGGCGGCGCCCCCGAGACCGGCGAGTGGGCCCATCTGCTGGGGCTGTACGACGCCGAGACCGGAAAGGCGCGACTGTACGTCAACGGCCACGAGGCCGGGACCGCGGCCGACGCGACTCCCGCCGAGGCGGCCGGCGCTTTCCAGATCGGGCGCGCTCTCGGGGCTGCCGGCTATGGGGACCAGTGGCACGGGGACATCGGTGACGTACAGGTTCACGACCGGGTCGTGGTGCCGGACGAGGCAGCCGAACTGGCGTACCGCAAGCCGAAGTTGCTCGGCCACTGGTCGCTGGAGAACGCGACGGACGGTGTGAGCCCCGAGCAGTCGGGCGGCGCGCCGCTGCGGCTCGGCGCGGGGGCTTCGATCTACCGGGGCTCCGACAGTTCCTGTATCCCGGACATCGACCCGGACTGCACCTATGTGCCGCCGCCACTCGTCGGTGACGGGCATCTGCTGCTGGACGGCGAGAGCGGGTACGCCGCTGCCGACGGGCCCGTCGTGGACACCGGGGACAGCTTCACTCTCGGCGTCGTCGTACGCCTCGCGGACTCCGAGCCCGCCCACCCGATGACCGTGCTCTCGCAGGCAGGCGAGCACACCGACGCCTTCGAGGTGCGCTACGAGCCGTCCACGCACGCCTGGCAACTGGTGATGCCGGAGAAGGACGAGGCCGGAGCCCCCGAGAAGGTGGTGTCCCAGATCGTGGGCGCGGACGGAGGCGAGGGCCAAGGCCACCGCCTCGCCGTGGTCTACGACGACGCCACCGACACGATCAAGCTCTACGTCGACGGCTACACCAACGCCGAGGCGACCGCGAGCCTCCCCAACGGCTGGCACAGCACCAGTGCCCTCCAGATCGGCCGGGCCAGGTCCGACGACGGCTGGGGCGAGTACCTGCATGGCGCCGTGGACGAGGTACAGGCCTACTCCGGCGCGCTGAGGGACGGCGACATCATCGGCCTGGGGCACGGTACGGATCCTTGTCTGTGCTGAGACGTCATCCGCTTGTCGATCACGGGGCCGACCTGTTCGAACAGGGTTCCTGATCGGGTGATCGCGTGAAAGCCGACGCATGACAGCAGGGCCTCTTGGCAGTTCGGGGTTGCGAACCAAACCGATCACCAGGAGGCCCTGTTGCCGCAGTTTTTCGCGTCCGCGCGTGAGGAGTCCAACTCGGCGTCCCTGTCGTGTGACTGCCTCGCGCGCAGGTCCGGCAACGCGGCGGACGGGCCGGACCGCATCCCGAGAGCTCCGACATGAAGGAGGCGGAGCGGCGGGTGGTGCGGCCGTTGCTGCCGGTTCCGGCCTGGCTGTTGGCCGGCAGCGTCTCGTAGCCACGCACCAGGTGACGCAGCCCCTCCACGTCGCCGGGACGACCTCCAGCCCCAGGACTGCGGCCAGTTGCCGGCAGCGCATGCCCTCCCGGCCGGCCTCCGACTCCAGCACCGCCACGATCCGCCGGCAATCCGGCGCAAGAACCGACGCCGCCATGCCCTTCACCCGCCGCGGAAAGTCACGGCCCGCTGCCGGCGCCTCCGGACACTCGACGAGGCCCGCGAACTGGTGGCCGAGGGCGCTCTGGACATCGACCTACTGCTGAACAAGCGCGTATACCGCCCCACGAGCGCGGGCGCGGAGACCGACGACCGCGGCACCGGGGCACCGGGGCACACGGGTGACCGTCACGGACTGCCTCATCGACACCTCCGCCCTCGCCCGCGGTCTCCTCCGCCAGAACACCGCCACCGAACCGGAAGTCCTCTACTCGGCCCGCTCCGCTACGGACCGCACCTGCTTGAAGACGGCCCTCGACGCCCACTACGCCTGGTGCCCCATGCCCGACGGCGTCTACCGTCGCTCCCGCGTCAACCAGGAACAGCTGACCGCCAAGGGTGAACACCGCAGCGCGGGCCCCGTCGACCTGCTGATGGCCGCAGCCGCGGAATAGGCGGGACTCACCCTCCTCCACAACGACCGCGACTTCGAAACCACCGCCCGCACGATCGACCTCAGGCAGTAGAGCTCGCGCGGCACCGACGAGTACCGAGCTTCTGGCCGACCCGGGCCGCCTGGCAGTCAGTCCGCGTTGGCCAGGGCCGTCTCCCGACACCCAGGGGTCACCGGGCGACACCACTTCCGGATCCTCGCGTCCAGCCAGCGTCCAGAATGCGACGTCCAGACGCTCGCACAGCCCACCCACGACGCCATCCTCCAGCCGTGGGCTGATACATCTGCGCAGGCCACAATGACCTCAACCAACGCTGACGGCAACGGAGTCGAACTCACGAGCAGCGGATTCAGCCCCGTGGACCAACGCCCTGAATCGGCGCCCCCAGATGAGACGTTTCCGCAGGTCACAGGAGAGCATGGTGGGGCGGGTGGGACTCGAACCCACGGCCGACGGATTATGAGTCCTTTGAGGATCTTGGCGGTCCTTGCCGATCAACGCTCATCCTTGACGTTTTCGCAGGTCAGATGCGGTCATCCGTGTTGGGGCTAGTCAGCACTTGTCAGTCTGTTCCTGTCCTTGCGGCCTCAACTCGGCCTCAATGAGGCCCGGCAAGATCGCGCCGACGAGATAGCGGACGATCGCGCCAGCTCAAGGACAGGAATCGAACCCACGCGCAGCGGATTTCCCTTCCAACGCGCAGAGACTCCACCCCAGGGTGCCAGGGCGGAGCCTCTGGGAGCACTTTCACCGAGCAACGCGTATACACAGAGCCCGAGCTACAGGACCGGAATCAGTCCGCGTCCAGCTCGGCCGCTTCGACGGGGTGCCGCTGCAGCCAAGCGTATGCGTCGGAGTTCTCCTTGAGCCAGCGGGCACAGACGGCCCACTCGACGCGCTCGCTGCCCGCGTCACTCAACACGACGTCCGCGACCAGCCGCGTACAGCCCGCCCCGGCACCATGCGCACTACACGCTTTCTTGGCATTCGTATGAGGAACGATGGAGACGACGCGGGACACCATGGCCCGCTCCCCCTCGGCATACGTGCGGTCGAACCACTCGATGAACTGGTGCACAGTACCTATCTTGGCCGCCCGGTCATGCAGGGCCTTCTGGTCATGGCCGGTCAGGAACCAACCGAGCGTGACCGGCGCCCCACAGCCGCAGCCACAGATCCGGGCCGCATGAGGGGAGTCGAAGTAGGTCACCGAATTGCGGGCTGCGGCAACCGGCTGAGGCTTGCCCACATAGGCGTCATGGACAGGGTGGCCCACCTCCTGGAACAGGCACTTCCCGACGCACTCACGGAACTGCGGCCACAGAGCCTGTGGGCCGGAATTACAGACGAAGCCGGTGATCCGCTGGCCGTCCATCCCGAAGTCGCACCCGCACACGCGCATCACCGAGGTCACCATTCCGGCCGCAGCCACGACGTCCGCCTGGCTCCTAGCCACGGCGCATCAGCAGTTCGCGTACGCCCGGTCGCTTCGGGGCCACAGGTCCAGTTGAGCGTCACAAGATTCTTTAGGAAATACCTGGCGACCACCGCTCCGTTCCGACCTGCGGCAACTCGTCTCGGAATGCGGCAGCCTGACCCTGCGTCAACTCAGTTTTTCCAGAACCGAGTTGACGGAATATGGGTTCATCGCGAAAATTTCACACATGAACCCACAGTCGTGGCTCGATGCGTTCGTGGAGCG
Source organism: Streptomyces sp. NPDC050508 (assembly GCF_040655155.1). Classification (NCBI taxonomy): domain Bacteria; kingdom Bacillati; phylum Actinomycetota; class Actinomycetes; order Kitasatosporales; family Streptomycetaceae; genus Streptomyces; species Streptomyces sp. NPDC050508. Next base: position 370,104 of record NZ_JBFAJJ010000007.1, on the reverse strand, counting down.
CAATGCGGTGGACCTGGCCCGAATGCGTGAGTACTGCGAACAGAGCCTCGCTGTAGCCATGGAGGCGGAGCGGAAGAAACGCCCAATCCCAGAGGGCGTGCAGGGGGCGGTGGTGGCCATGGAGATGCGTGACCGCGTCCTGCTCGCCGTCGCCAACCCAGTCTTCGAGTCAGGCAAGTTCACCCTCGTGGAGAAGCCGAACCGCTCAGTGTGTCTCCGTGAGAAGCGCACCGGCCACGAAATACGCGTCCGCAAGGCCAAGGAGCCGCCCGTGCTCAACGCAGCGGCGTACCGCCCTCCCGACGTCCACCAGCCCCCGATCTTCGACGCCGACGGCGACGATCTGGACTCCGGCCTGACCCCCGTTCTTGTATGGCACATCGACCCGAGTGACCTCATGGCCGACTTCAGGGCTGTCATCGTGGACGACCTCGACGAACTCAACCACTCTCCGATGACCGTCTGCGCCTCGACGGAGGTGCCTCTTCTCGCCACTTTGAAGCACGCTAACGTTGCGACCGCGGCGAGCGCGGTGAACGACGACTTCGATGACCTGGTCGACCGGCGCCACCCTCGGGAAGCCGACGGAACAGGGGATACACCAACTCAGGCGTAGCCCCTCACAGATAGACAATGGAGATGGGCTGCTGTGGCTGACACGATCGCTGTCTACGGATATCGCGTCCGTCAGGCACGGACGATCCGCCACAGCCCCATCAAGCCTCTCGCGCAGATGCTGGACATGTCCCCCTCGGCGTGGACCGCGCTCGAACGCTCGACGTCCACGGACATGCCGCGTCTCAAGCTCAGAACTCTCGCGACCCGCTTGAGGTTTCCCGCCGAGTTCTTCTCCCAGCCTCCGGGGCTGCCCATTCACCGCGGTTCTCTGCTGTTCCGCAGCAAGAAGTCGATCAAGGTGGCGCAGATCGACGCTCTCACCACCTTGGCCGAGATGATCGTTGAACTGGTGGCTGCCCTCGGCGAACACGCGACGCAGCCCCCTCTCCGCCTGCCGATGGCACTGCGCCAGGACATCAGCCCCGAAGAGGCTGCCCGGCAGACCCGTCAGGCACTCGACCTTCCCGAATCCGAGCCGATCCCCCACGTCATCCACACGCTTGAACGCGCCGGCGTACCCGTTGCCGTCGCCGACGTCGACATGCCAGACGCCAGACACGACGCCTTCTCCGTATGGGGTGGGGACTTTCACGAGCAACCCCTGATCGTCGCGCGGCCGGTGAACTCGTGGGAGCGCACGCGTTGGTCGATCGCCCACGAGGCCGGCCACCTGATCCTGCATCGTGGAACCACAGGCGAGGTGGACGAAGATGCAGCCAACCGCTTTGCCAACGAGTTCCTGTTTCCCGCCGACATGCTCCGCGAGGAGTGGCCCGGCGCCGCCACACTCACGTCCTTGATGCCGCTGAAGCAGCGTTGGAAAATGTCACTCGCGGCGATCATCACGCACGGCAAACACCTCGGGCTCGTTGAGGAACACCGCGCCACGGGCCTCTTCAAGCAGCTCTCCGCACGCCGCGATCCCCACACAGGAGTCACCTGGAGGATCCAGGAACCCGGATGGGCCGACCTGGAACCCGAGCGGCCACGCCTCCTCGCCGTCATGGCTGAACGCGGCCTGGAACAACGGCCTACCCCAGACCTCTTCACCACCCTCACCGGCGGCTGGGCCCCCGACCTGATGGAACAGATCACCTCTGGCCTGAGGGAAGCCCCGGCAGTAGTCCAGGAGCATGCCAAGACAGCACACTCCTCGCTCCCCAGCAACGTCGTCACACTACGTCGAGCCTGAACTGAACAGGTTTTGCGGCCTCAACCACGTAACCCTTCATAAGAAGGAGAGACAGCACCACATGAGCCTGGAAGGCTTGCGCAGAAAGCTCGCTGTACAGGGATACGCCGTAGTGGACCACTCCAATTGCAGCTTGATTGGTAACTACTTGGGACGACCTGACGCACCTGAGCATCTCGCGCCACCAGTCTCCGAAGCAGCTCGCCGCTGGTCGCTCTCTGGTGTATGCGGCCTGGACGCCTTCCCTTGGCACACTCACGCCGCTTTGTCGTCAATTCCGCCGCGTTGGTTTCTTCTAGCGGCCAGCCAGATGACGAGGCCGACCTGGACTGAAATCCTGAGAAGCCGTTGTCTTTCCAGACTTGAGGATCGCGTTTTCTCTGGTCAGGCATAGTTCCGGTGAGCCGGTGGGAGTGATGGCGTGTCGTGTCGTCGCTCCGGTGGAAGTCGTGGATGCCGTCGGCTGTGGGGCTGCTGGAACAGCGCGAGATCGCCGCCCGCCGTCGCGTGGATGGGCTGAGGGAAGAAGCCGATCGCGTCCAGGCCTAGTTGGCCGTGGCCGAGCGGGAATGGCGGGAGTGGGCCATATCCTGCTCGCGGGTCGGTGAGGTACTGGCCCCCGTGGACGAGCCCGCGCAAAGCCACGCCCGGGCCGAGGGGACATTGTCAGCGCCGACTGCGGCGAGGTCGAGGCCGCACGTGCCGGTGTGGTGTGAGGGGCTGGCTGGCCTGGTCGGTGCTGTCGGTGGACTATCAGCGCATCCTCACCGCGCTCGCGGACCGTGACTGGCTCGGTCAAGGGCCACTGACCTGCTAGGAGTTGGCCGTGATGTTCGGTCTGGACGCGGTGCGGGCCAAGGTGGAGGCGTTGCGGTCGAAGGCGAAACGTCTGGTCGCGCGGGGCTGGCTGGCCGAGCGGCAACCCGGCCGGTTCACGCTCGCTCAGGGTGCGTCCGGGCCAGGCGGCGGGTCATGAGCAGCGTCATCGACCAATAGATCATCGCCTCGGCGAAGTGCGTGGGTGAATTGCTCGACCGTGGTGACCTTGTCCAGCTGAGACCAGGGCTCGGCCGTCCAGTCGGCCAGGTCGCGCATGATCGCCCGTGCCCGCGAAAGCGCGCTCACCGCGTCGGGAAAGGGTTCGCGTACTCGGTAGAGCGTCGAGGGCAAGGAACGTGCCTTTCGGACGGGACCAGGGGCGGCCTCGTCCTCAAGGTACGCATCCGCCCCTATCTCGGATTACAGCCTGAAGTCGGACAGCAGTAGCCAGCGGCTCAGCAGGAGCACCTGTTCAGCAGAACAGCAGGTATGTACCTCGACGTTGCCTCGGTCGGCGTTGCTGCCGAGGTCGAAGTCGCCCAGGCTGTCGGCGCTTTCGTGCAGACTGGCAGAGGGAACCCTTGAGCTCGCCGAGGCGGGCTGGCTGCCGGCACCGGTTTACCGGTCGCAGGGGAAGACCACCAGGCGGCCTGCCCGACCCCATTGCTTCGCCCACGTGTTCCGCCCCGCCTCGGCGTCACCCCCGCACCAGTGGTTCGCGGGCCCCACCTCCACCGAGGCGTAGGACTCCGGGCGTCCGAGTCACCAGCCCTGCTGGGGTTCGCCCAGCGAGAGTCCGCAGTCGCGGCGCCAGTTCTCGCCTTCGGTCGTCCAGGCGATGCGGTTGCCGAGGGAGATCCAGACGCCGAACTCGCCGGGCGACGGCACGGCGATCTGCCGCGTCCAGACACTGTTCAGGCAGAGTTGCACACCGCAGTCCTTGGACTCGGACAGGCCGCGCCAGCCGCAGTCCCAGTCCACGTTCAGAGACAGCGGTCCGAGAACGGGAACCATGTCATTCAGTTCCTCCTCGGTGCAGTCGGGGTCAGGCTCGCTGTAGGGATCGCCGAAGGGCGAGGTCGAATCCAGAGTGAGAGTCAGCTTCTCGGGCAGCGGCCAGAGATCGATCAGGTCGGGGCGGAGTATCGCGTAGCCGGCGAACGAGGAGTTCGGCTCTTCGTTGTCGAACGTGACGACGGTGCGGCGCCGCAGTTCGTCCAGGCAGGGTCTGACTCCGGGTTCTGCCTGGTTCCCGTAGATGCGGGCGGTGTCGAAGGCGGAGAGGGCGTAGGCGTATTGCTCGGCTGTGGTGACCGGCTCCATTCGGGGCGTGGGGAAGGAGGTCCAGTCGGCCAGGTCGCGCGAGATCGCCCGCGCCCGCGTCAGGGCACTCGGCGCGTCGGGAATGGACTCGCGTACTCGGTAAAGCATCGAGGACAAGAAACGTGCCTTTCGAACAGGGCCAGGGGCGGACGCGCCTTCACGGTATGCGTCCGCCCCTGCTCCGGGTTGCAGCCTGGTGTCAGTCAGCGACACCAGGCGCATCAGTAGGAGTACCCGTTCGGTGAGTAGCAAGTGTGTCTCTCGACACGGCCTTCGGCGGCGTCGCTGCCGAGATCGCCCGCCAGACGGCCTGCCCTACCACAACTACTTCACGCGCATGTTCCGCGCCGCCCCGCACCAGTGGCTTCGGGAGCCTCGCCTCCACCGAGGCGTAGGACTCCGGGCGTCCGAGTCATCAGCCCTGCTGGGGTTCACCGAGCAGGAGTCCCGAGGCCCGGCGCCAAACTTCGCCTTCGGGCGTCCAGGCGACGCGGGTGCCGAGTCGAATCCAGACACCGAACTCACCGAGGGACAGTTCGGAGGCCTCTTCGCCCCAGACGGTATTCAGACAGAGTTGCATGCCGCAGTCTTTGAGCTCCGCCAGGCCGCGCCATCCACAGTTCCAGCTAATGTCCAAGCTCAGTGGCCCGAGCACGGAGATCATCCGGTCCAGTTCCTCCTCGGTGGCGATGTCCTCGGGCTCGGTGTCGGCGGTACCGAAGGGCACGGTCGTGTCCAGGGAGAGCATCACGCCCTCGGGTAGCGGCCAGAGGTCGGCCAGGATGGGGCTGAGACGTAGGTCAGCCGTGAGCCAGGACTTCGGCTGCTCCGCGTCGAACGCGATGGCGTCACGGCGCACGAGTTCGTCCAGGAAGGGAAAGACGACGGGATCCCGGTCCGCGATTATGCGGGCGGTGTCGAAGGAACGAAGAGCGTACGTGTACTGCTCGGCTGTCTTGATCGGTTCCAGTTGGGGCCAGGGGTTGGTGGACCAGTCGGCCAGATCCCGCATGATCGCCCGCGCCCGCGCCAGCGCACTTGTGGCGTCGGGAAAGGATTCGAGCACTGGATAGAGAATTGAGGCCAAGAAACGTGCCTTTCGGGGACAGGGACAAGGGCGGACGCGGCGTCGCCGTACGCGTCCGCCCTTGTTCCGGGGATCAGATCTTGGGGTCAGACAGCCGTAGGCGGTTCAGTAGGAGTACCCGTTCGGTGAATAGTAGGTGTGCCCCTCGACGTGGCCTTCGTCGGCGTTACTACCGAGGTCGAAGTCTCCGAGTTTGGTGCCGCTTTCGTTGTAGACCCGCAGGTGATATCCACGGATCTTGTCCAGACTGCTCCCGTTTTGTACTCGTTTTTTCTGATAGTCCCGGACCCACTGCTTGATCTCCGGCGGATCGGCCAGGTCAGGAACCTGGATGAAGATCTCGTTGACGTCCGTGCCACCCATCTCGTCCTGACGCCAGCGCAACTGCTTGACGGCCTCCTTGAGTTGGCGGGTGAATGATGTCTTGCTGGGCTTCCCGATGGTCTTGACCTCGCCGTAGCCGACGATGTCACCTTGCTGGTCGAGGTATTCGAGGTCGGGGTTCTCGGACTGCTCATCTTCTCTGTGGATCTCGTTTTCCTTGGGCATCATCCGGGACCGGGTTCCCTCCGGGGCACCGTCCAGCGCGCGGTAGGCGTTGTCCAGGGTGAGCTGCGGCTCCCGGTCTTCGCCTTTGTGCTCCTCTCGCAGCCTTTGTGCGTCCGCGTCCCGCCCCGAATCCTCGGCGGACGAGCCGTCGGACCCACCCCCGTCGTCGCCTCCCCCGCCGCCATCACCGTTCTGCACGGCGAAGGCGATGTTGGGCGCTGCGACGGCGGTGGCCACCGTGGCGGAGCCGGAGACGGCGAGTGCGGAGCCCGCCATGATCAGTGCCTCGCCCGGTCCGAGCGCTCCGATGCCGGACAGCATGAGCGCGCCGCCCAGGCCGTCCGCTGCCGCGCCGAGCAGCAACTGCCCGAAGCCGAGTGCGGCCATGGGGCCGTTGGTCCGGTCGATGACCTGCTGGGCGGTGTCGGCGAAGCTGGAGACCGCGTTGGACAGGGAGCTGAACCAGCTCTGTCCGGTCGGGTCGCTGCCGGTCACCGGGTTGTTGGCGGCGTAGTCGTAGCCGGTCAGCTGTGAGGGGTCGGTGGCCTCCAGTTGCGGGTCGCGGCTGATGAAGCGGCTGGTCTGCGTGTCGTACTCGCGTATCCCGAGGTTGACCAGGCTGGTGGTGGTGTCGGTTGTGCCGCCGACGTAGCCCTTGTCGCCGAGCCAGGTGGCCGGGGTCGTGCCGCGGGTTCCGCCGAAGGGCAGGTACTGGCGCCGTGTCACCGCCTGGGTCTGGTAGTCGACGGACAGGTAGTCGGTGCCCTGGCGGTTGGGGATGAGGTATTGGATGTTCCCGCTGCTGGAGCGGGCGGCCACGGTGGTGCCGTTGACGGAGTAGTAGCGGGTGCCGGTCACCGCCTTGGTGGCGGTGTTCTCCACCAGTTCCTCGTCGCCCAGGTAGAGCGTGGCCTGGGTCGGGTCGGTGCGCAGCACCAGGCCGCCGTCGAGGCCGTAAAGGTAGCTGGTGGCGCCGGCCGACGTGGTGTCGGTGTCCAGCCGGTTCTGGTGATTCCAGGTCAGGGTCTGGTCGCCCAGTGCTCCGCCCTGGATCGAGGTGGTGTTGCCGGAGTCGTCGTAGTGGTAGTACGCCGTGTTCGCGGAGGCTGCCGGGCCGGTGGCGGTGGTGCTGCCGAGCGTGTGCGGCTGGTCGGTCGCGGAGCCCGGGGCCGGGTAGTGGTAGGTCGTGGTGGTGTCGTCGGCGCTGTTGCCGGTGGTGTCGTGGTCGGTCTGCGTCTGGCGCTGGCCGTCAGCGGCGTAGCTCCAGGTCTGCCAGTAGGGGTTGGTGCCGCCGACGGTGGAGCTGCTGCCGGTGGCGGGTGTGGCTGCGCAGTTGTCGGTGGCGGTCCAGGCCGCGGTGAGGCGGGCCGCCCAATCGTAGCCGTAGCACTGGGTGTCGACTACGGAGCCGCCGCTTTGGCTGTCGGTGGTGGAGGTGAGCAGTCCGGCGCCCTTGGAGACGGCCGAGTTGCCCCAGGTGTAGCTGGTGTCGTCGACGACCGTGCCGCTGGTGGAGTCGGTGGTCTTCGCGTCGGTGGGCTGGCCGGTCTGCGGGTCGTACTTCAGGGTCAGATCGACCCAGCTGGTGGTCGGGCCCATGGAGTACTGGAGCGGGTCGCCGTACTCGTCGTAGCCGATGGCGGAGACGTACGTCCAGGCGGCGGTGCCGGTGCTGCCGACGCTGGTGACCTGACCGTACTGGTCGTAGCCGTAGTTGACGGATTCCGCGGGCAGTCCGCCGCTCGCCGGGTCCTGCTGGCTCGCCAGCGTACCGGTGAGTTTGTACGTGTAGGCCTCCGTGTAGCCGGCGGACGGCGCCAGCGCCGCGACGTTGCTCGGCAGGTTGGCCAGCGTGGTCTTCGAGGCAGCGACCTCGCCCATGCCGGTGTAGGCGAGCACCGCGTTGGTGACCGAGGCGCTGGTGGTACCCAGCTGGTAGGAGGTGGAAGAGGTGAGGTACCCCTTCTTCAGCGTGTCGTACGTCCAGGCCGCGACCTGGTTGGCGGTCGACGGGATGGCATTGCCGGTGATGTCGTAGGCCGCGGTCCTGCGGCCGTCCTTGTCGTACTCGTACTGGGCCTGGTCGCCCCGGGCGTCGGTCGTGGTGAGCAGTTGGCCTGCGTTGTCGTAGGTCGCCGAGGAGGCACCGGAGTCGGGGTCGGTCGCCGCGACCTGGTCGCCCAGGAGGTTGTAGGTCCAGGTCCAGGTGTTGCCTGCCGGGTCGGTCTGGCTGGCCTGGTGTCCGTCCGGGTAGTACGTGGAGTGCGTGTCCGAGTAGTCCGAGGCGGCGTCGTGGACCGGGTCGGCCTGGGCGCCCGCGTGGTACTGGTACAGGTCGGTCTGGCGTCCCCGGGCGTCGGTGATCGTGGTCTCGGCCACGCCGCCCTTCGGGGGCACGGTGGTGGTGAAGTTGCCGCCGAAGACGGTGGTGGTGTTCCAGGTGGCGGTGCCCAGCGCATAGGCGGTGGCCACGGTCTTGCGTCCGGCGCCGTCGTAGGTGAAGCCACTTTCTGAGGGGACGTCACCGTCCTGCGCCTGCACCAGCGTGGAGCTGGGGACGCCAGTGGTGTAGTAGGGGGCGGTGGTCTTGACCACCCAGCCGTTGGTGTCGTAGACGGTGTCGGTGACGTCCCGGCCGCCGTCGACGGTGGCGATCTGCGTTTCGCGAGGCCGAAGCAGCGCGTCCATCAGCAGTTCGCTGCTGCGGTAGCTGCCGTCGTCATTCAGGGTCTGCGTGACGACGGAACTCGGCTTGTCGGCGGCGAGCGTGTAGCTGTACTTGTTCGCGGCGGCGGTGATCCCGGGCCGGAACACGGCGGTGATCCGCCCCAGCGCGTCGTACTGCGCCTTGGTGACGTAGCCGGCCGCGGTGGTCTGCGTCAGCATCAACCCGCGCAGCGGGTCGTAGGTCTGACTGAGCGTCTGTTGCAGCGGGTCCGTGGAGACGACGGTGGTGGGTGCGGCGCCGGTGGTCGGAGTGTAGACGGTCGTGGTGGTCCGCTGGTCGGCGTCGGTGCTGGTCAGCGTTCGGCCGTAGACGTCCGTGGTGAGCGACGACATGGTCGAGTAGACCGGGGTGGACCCCTTGTACGAGGTGACCTGCTGGGTCGAGGTGGGATCACCGACCGTGGGTGCGGCGCCCAGCGTGCCGGAGCCGTCGTAGTAGACCCGCTTGTCGCTGACGGCGTCGTCCGGAAGCGTCGGGGTGGCCGAGCAATTGACGGACACCGTCTTCGTCTCGTCCACCAGGTCGAGGATCCGGGCGGAGGTGTTGTCCGCGTAGGTCGCCGTGGTGCACAGGTCGTCGGTCGCGGTGGATACGTCGCCCTTGTCGTCGACCTTGGTGACCCGGCCGTAGGAGTCGTGGGTGTAGTCGGTCTCGGTCTCCCGGGTGGCCCCGGACGCCAGCGGCGTGAAGACATCGACCGCGTTCTGGCCGGTCAGGAACGCCTTCTGCGCCGGCAGCCCGCCGGACAGCGCGTGGACAGCGGTGGCGTCGCTGCTCCAGGGTGCGGTGATCGTGTCGTTGACGACCTTTCCACTGTTCAGCCCGTTGTAGAGGATCGCCTCGTACGTCAGACCCGTGTACTGGGCCGAGTCGACCACCGGCGGATCGCCGCGGGAGTCGGTGACGGTCGCCGAGCGGGTCTTGCCGCCGGGCAAGGTGTCCCCGTCCATGCCGCGGAAGTAGGTGTAGTCGCTCTCGGTGACCGGGTCGGGCGCGGTGCCCGTGGTGACCTTCATGCCGCCGTAACCGCGCCACTGGTTCCAGGTGCGCTGGGCGGTGGGGGTCAGCGGATTGTCGTCGTAGTGCCAGGCAGGGGTACCCACCGGGATGTAGTGGGTGACGATGGTGTCGTTGACGCCGCCGCCGGTCGGGTCCTGTTGGGTGACCGCGGTGACGATGTACTTGTTGAACCAGTCCAGCATCGGGCTGGTATGCCCGGTGGGAGTCCAGTAACCGGGGTAGCACAGGGAGGTGTTCTGGCTGGCGTCGCTCGGGGTGCCGCCGCTGCAGGCGGCGGTCGAGTAGCCGACGCTGATGATGCCGCCGGACTCGGTGGTGATGGTGTTGAGCCGGTAACGGGTGATCGGCGGGTAGCCGTCGGTCACGTCCACCCGGTTCGACAACGGCGCGCCGGAGAAGGTCACCTTCGGCATGGCGAGCGCCGACGTGGAACCGCCGGCGGAGGTGTCCTGGCCGGAGCGGGTCACCGAATTCAGCCACAGCGAGGGCGTGGTCGCGTCCCCGGTGGCGGGGAAGGAGTAGGTGAACGCCCAGGAGTCGACGTTCGTCTCGGTGGAGCCGACCAGCGCCTGGGTCTGAACGCCCGTCAGCTCGTTCTCGCTCCAGAACGTCGGGGAGTTGGCCGAGCAGGTGGCGCCGCTGGCGCAGTTCAGGTCGAACGGCACGTCCGGCCAGTTGGACGCGGTGGAACTGGTCAGCGTGGAGGTGGCGCACCCGGTGGCGGAGGTGTTGCAACGGCCGTTGTAGGTGAAGGTGACCTGGCCGGCCGGGCTGGTCGAGTACACGGAGCCGTCGCGCTGGCCGTACTGGATCTTCGCGAGCACCGCGTCGCGCACGTAGGGGGTGTCGGCGGTCTTGCCTAGGTTGCGCGCGTAGTAGGCGGTGGTCGGCGTGTAGAAGGAGGACATCACGTCGCCGTGGGTGTCCTTGACGTAGTCGAGCATCCAGCGGTAGCCCTGCTGGCACCAGGAGTTGGCCCAGGTGGCGTTGTAGCAGGGCTGGGTCGAGTCGGTGGTGTAGACGGGCTCGGTCAGCACCGAGTTGGTGACCGTGTTCCCCGACGCCCACCCCGGCAGCCTGTTCAGGCCGAACGTGTACTGGGTGCCGTTCGACGTGGTCACCCGGAAGTATTCGCCGCTCTGGGCGCCGTTGGTCGCTCCGGTCAGCCGCTCGACGCGCTCGTCGGAGTCGCCCTGGGCCCGGTAGTCCCCTGTGGTGTCGTCCTTGATCAGGGTGGTGGTGGTGCCGTTGAGCGAGAGAGTGAGCTGGTTGTCGGCCGACCAGCAATTGTCCCAGGTCTGGGTGGTGCCGCTGGGGTTGTCGTGGCAGGAGCCGTAGGAACGCTCGATGTAGTTGCTCGGCAGCGAGAAGCCGTCGCCGACGACCGAGGCCTGGTTGTTGGTGGACGAGGTCAGGCCGTCCACGCTCTGGGAGTCGTAGCCCAGTGAGAGGTTGGGCGTCAGTCCGCCGGGGACGCTGGGTCCGGTGATCGGGTAGGACCAGGTGAACGCATCGGTGCTGCCGCCAGCCTGCCAGGAGCCGGAGGGCTTGAGCGAGGTGGCGGTGAAGTCACCGCCACCGCCGCTCGGGGCGGCGGTGGCAGCCAGGACCACGCTGTTCTTGGCGAGGGTGAGCGGGGACGAAAGGGCCTGCGTCGTGGTGCTGTTGGCAGAGGCCACGGGAGTCTGGGTGCGGCAGGAGGCGAGTCGCGGCGTGGTCAGGGCGCAGTCGGGCAGCCGCACGAATCGTAGTCGTGAGCCCCAGTCGGCGCCGAATGCGGCGGTGAAGTCCCGGTAGTCCAGGCCGACTTCGACCTTGCCGTGGCTGCCACTCGGCAGCCCGGACAGCTTGAGCAGCACTCCATCGACACCCGCCGACTGCCCGGTCCGCTGCGGGAGGACGCGCACTGAGGCATGGTCGAGGCTGAGGCCGGAGGAGGGGGCCAGCCAGACCGGGAGGCTTCCCGCCCGGAGCCGTGCGCCGGATGCCGCATGCGTCTTCGCGGCAGTGCCGCCCGTTGCCGTCGGGGCCGCAGCGGTCGTCGCGGCGGCGGCGAAGGCAGCGGTACCGCTGGGCCACTTCACCTTCGGCGAGGGCGAGTTGGCCAGGTGTCGGACGGGGCCGTAGTGGGAGCGTACGGCGGTCACCGGGACCGGCTTGACCTGAGTTAAGCCGGGTTGCCGGTGGTTCGAGACCGCTTCGGCCGTACTGGTGAGGCCCACGATCACGGAGATCGCCGCCGTCATGGCGGTCAGTCCGCGTATCAGGGAGCCCACGGGTCTCGCTCGCCCGCCCGTCCGGGCGCGTGAACCTGTCGTCCTTGGCAAGAACTTGCTCCTTCGGATGACGATGAAGTCGATGAAGTCGATCTTGAAGACGCAACGGAACGCACCCACGACAACCGTCCAGGAATTGCCGCTCGGGAATCTCTTGCCAGATACGCGACATGGAAATGTCGCTACTTTTCGGATGGCTGGTCACATAGGGCGTCAGCTTGCTGAATTGATCTTTTCGGGGCCCGGACGGCCACTTGCATTCGCCGCTGGGCCAGCCCGTCGGCTGAGACCCGCAGCCAGGAATCCGATGCCGTACCTCACGCGGCACTGCGCTTCGCCGAGGTCTTCGCCCGGCCGATCCGCACCGAAAGAGATCCGGCGCACATCGCGGTACTGGATGCCTGCTTCGCCTTCGCCCCGGCCCCGCTCAGGGCAACCTTCGCCGCACCGGAGGGCCATGAGACGTGCGGGGGTCGATAGGCCGGCACGGGCTCGGGCTGGTGGCAGTGCGAGGCGACAGCGGAGACTGGTACCGGCTTGTCATGGGCGTGGGTTGGCGCCTGGTACTGAACGGCCACGGCGGCCAGCGTTGCCTGTAAGACATCGGCGCATCAGACCATCGCGGCGGGAGCCACAGTGGGGGCGCGCAGTGCAATCCGGCTCGGCCAGGCACTTGCGGGCCGGCCCGTTCGGGGCCGCCTTGCCGCCCCGGCGTCTACCAGAAATCACAGCGCCCCGCCCCTCTGCGTCCATAACGATCACTCGATCCGAGCGGACGCTACCCACCCCTTGACGCTCGATGAACCCTCCGATGCAGGCATGACCAGACCTTTACGTCGCCTACATGACAACGTTTCCCCGCCAATCGGGCGGAATGATCGCCTCCACCCACCGTGCCCCTCTGGTCACGGACAGCGGCGGACTCCTAGCGTCGTGAACTACTGGATCTTCAGGTCTCAGACAGAGGTGGATGTCCCCATGCGAAGGCACCGCATACCCGGCGCACTCAGAACCACCGGCCGGAGCAGAGCCGCCGTCACTGCCACGCTTGCCCTGCTCGCCGCCACAGCGAGCCTGACCCCCGCGTATGCCGACACTCCTGGGGGCGCGGCCCTCTACTCCTCTGGCGCCTCCGCCCCGGTCGCCGACGACACGTCCGAGCAATCGGATCTGCCTCAGCTGTCGAACGGCTATGGTCCGTCGGCCGCCCAGCTTGAGGCGATGGAGACCGCTGCGGCGACAGCCCAAAAGACCGGGAAGGCTGTCACGGTCAGCTCGTTGACAACGCCCGTCCAGCAGGTGGCCGCCAGTCCCGGCGGCGGATTCCAGCTGTCGGCCAACCCCGAGCCCGTGCGCGTCAAGCAGCACGGCAGCTGGGTCGCTGTCGACATGACACTGCACCACGACAGCGACGGCACCTGGTCTCCGGTCGCGACCGCGTACGGCACGGTGTCCTTCTCCGGTGGCGGTCACACCCCGTTGGCCACGACCCGTTACAGCGGCGTGAGCATGGCCGTCTCCTGGCCGGGCACGCTGCCCGCTCCCGTCGTCAAGGGTGGCTCCGCGACCTACCGGTCCGTACTGCCTTCGGTGGACCTGGTGGTCTCGGCCACCGCCGCAGGCGGCTTCACCGACACGCTGGTCGTCAAGTCCCCTGCCGCCGCCCGGAACCCGGCGCTGGCCACCCTCCGTCTGGGTACCCAGGTGACCGGCGGTCGCCTGGCCCGGGGCGATTCGGACAACCTCGCGTTGCGTGACACTCGTGGCCGGGATCTCATGGACGCGGCCAGCCCGATGATGTGGGACTCCAACACCGTGCTGCCGGCTTCGGCAGCCAAGAAGGGGCGTACGGCGAGCACGGCCAAGGTCGCCGCGGACCCCTCGGACGCCGCGCACCCCGGGCTGGCCGCGCGTGAGGCACCGGTGGGTACGAAGGTGTCTGCCTCACGACTGTCCCTCGTTCCGGACTCGCGGATGCTGACGGCCCGCTCCACGGTGTTCCCGGTCTACATCGACCCCACGTTCAACTGGCACCCGTACGATCCCGCCGCCCCGGCCTTCGACGAGGTCAAACAGGGTTGTCCCAGCAAGTCCTTCTACAACCAGACCGGCTCGCTCGCCGACAACGGATACCTGGGGGTCGGCTACAACGGCTGGCAGGAGGGCGCCTGTTACACCGGCAAGGAACACGCGATCTACCAGTGGAAGCTGTCCTCCACCCTCTTCGGCGCGCACATCAACACCGCGACCGTCGACGCCACAGAGATCTACTCCGCGTCCTGCTCCAGTTCGTACACCGTCAATCTGCACTGGTCGGGAGGCATCGGATCAGGCACCGACTGGAGCAACCGCCCCGGCTACAACAGCTACTCCACCTCCGCAAGCTACGCGCGTGCCTACAACCCGACGTACTGTCCCTCGAACGGTTCGGTGACCCACGGCCTGAACGTGCTTACCCCGATCAAGCACAACGCCGCCGGTCATTCCGCCACCTTCACCGCCACGCTCAGCGAGGACTCCGCCGAGGCCGGATACGACGACGGCGGCTTCTCCCGCTTCGAGCACAACCCCAGTCTGGAGATCTTCTACAACATCCCGCCGTCCGTCCCGTCCAAGTCGACGATGGCAGCGGTCGCCGGCGCGGACGACGCGGCCTGCGACACCACCGGCCCCGACTACCCGTACATGGGCAAGACCATCGCCAGCACCCCGCCCGTGCTGAGGGCGAAGGTCTCCGACGCCGACGGTGACAAGTTGCAGGCGACCTTCCAGTACTGGATCAACGGCTCCACCACCCTGCACACCGGGCTCAGCGGCGACAACCTGGCCAGCGGCTCCAACGCCGCCTACAGCCTGCCGGCGAGCTTCATCAGCTCGCTGACCAGCGGCCAGATCGTGGACTGGCAGGTCAAGGTCACCGACGGTGAGGACTCCACCGCCTACACCCAGTCCCCGACCTGCCACTTCGTCGCCGAACCCACCGCGCCGAGCGCCCCCACCGTCACCTCGAAGAACAACCTCTACCCCAACACCGACAACGACGGGGTCACAGGCGCCGCGGCCGGCACCGCCGGCACCTTCAATGTGTCCACCAGCGGCGGGGCCAGCGCGACGAAGTTCGTCTACTCCGTCGACGTACCGCCCGCCACCAGCAACCCGCCCGCTTCCCAGATCGTCACCGCCACTAGCAACGCCGCCGCGGTGACCATCACTCCCTACTCCCCCGGTCCGCACACCCTTTGGGCGTACGCCGTGGACGCCGCAGGCGACGACTCCGGTACCACCGGCTACCCGTTCCTGGCCGCCGGGGACCCGAACACCACTTGCACGAGCCTGTCCGCGTGCTTCAACAACACCGGCATCAGCGCCGACGCCACCCCCGCCCAGGCCGACCTGGACGGCAGCGGCGACAGCTACTCCGCCACCGACCTCACCACCGCAGGCTGGACCAGCAGCGGCAAAGTCACGATCGACGGAGCGACCTTCACCCTGCCCGCCTACGGAGCTGGGCAGAAGGACAACGTTCTGGCTGCCAACCAGACCATCACCTACAACGGCTCCGGAAACGCGCTGGAGTTCCTGGCCACCTCCACCTGGTCGGGGCTGTCCACCCCCGGAGCCATCGCCAACGACGACACCGCGCCCTACGTCCCGGCCGGAACCGCGGTGAGCGGTTCGTACTGCTTCTCGGGCACCGACCCGACGGGAGCCTGCGCGGCCACTGGCACCATCACCTACACCGACGGCACCACCGCGACATACGACCTGACCGTTCCCGGCTGGACCGTCAGCGCCGACTCCATTGCCGCCGTGGTCCTGCCCCACCGCAACAACACCTCCGGGCAGACCACCACCCCGCACCGGCTCTACGCCTTCTCTGCACCCATCGACCCGGCGAAGACCATCGCCTCGGTGACGCTGCCCGACGTGGGCAACCACATCGGCTACCACACCCAGTCCCTGCACATCTTCGGCATGGCCACCCGCAACACCACCACAGGCACCCCCGAGGCCAAGGGCACCACGGCCGCCGCACCGGCCGGCCAGAGCTGGACCGGCGCCTGGGCCAACCCCAACGAGGGTCAGTACAACTTCCAGGGCGCCAACTTCTCCAACCAGACCTTCCGTATCGCCCTGCCCGCCTCGATCTCCGGCAACACCGTCCGCATCAAGCTCGACAACGCCATCGGCTCCAGTCCGCTGTCCATCGGCCACGCCACCATCGCCCAGGCCTCCGGGTCCGGTGTCATCTCCGCCGTGCCCGCCGCCACCCCCACCACCCTCACCTTCGGCGGCAGCCAGGCGGTCGCCATCCCAGAGGGCGGTTCCGTCTACAGCGACCCGCTCACCTTCCCCGTCACCGCCAACCACTACCTCCTCGTCTCCTACCAGCTGACCAACTCCGTGCCGTACCTGGTCCAGCACTCCTTCGCCAACAACGCCTACCAGTACGTCACCGTCAGCGGCGCCGGGGACAAGACCACGGACACCACCGGCACGCCCTTCGCCAGCAGCACCGGAACCCTGCAGGGCTATTTCACCGACCTCGTCACCAACGTCGACGTCACCACCAGCCACACCCCGACCCAAGCGGTGCTCGGTGACGGACTCATCGACGCCTTCCAGCCCAACACCACCCCCATCACCAGCGGAAACCGCGTCTCCGACACCCTGGAAGGCGCCGAACCCACCACCCCCACCCCCTACGGCACCATCGCCGAGGGCATCGAATCCAACGACCTCATGACCGACAACCCGCAGCTCTACAACTCCAAGATCCTCGGCGGCCCCTCAGCCCTCTCCCGCATCGACCGCGACATCCTCGACCAACCCGGCATCAGCAACGTCGTGGTCTACGAAGGCCTCGAAGACCTCCTCGGCGGCAGCACCCCGGACGAGTTGGAAGCCAACGGCTACACCGCCCTCGTCCAACAACTCCAAGGCTGGGGCATCTCCACCACGCTGACCTCCCTCACCCCCTGCGACGGCTTCAACGGCGACGGCGCCACCGCCAACGACCCCTGCACCAGCACGGTCGACGCCAACCGCACCGACGTCAACGACTGGCTCGACGACATGGACCTCGGCAGCCCCTGGTCCACCCCACCCGTCTACTACGCCGACTTCAACACCGCCCTCGCCGTACCCGACACCGACAACGGCGAGGACAAACTCGCCGCCGCCGCCGACACCGGCGATCACGTCAACCTCACCAACGCCGGGTACGCCGCCGAAGGCCTCGCCATCCTCTCCCCCCACGACACCTGGGCCCTCGACGACGGCGACGGATTCACCATCGCCAACGACACCGCCCCCACCAACACCCCCTACACCGTCAACGACACCACCGGCGTCGGCAGCAACACCCTCACCCTCAACGGCACCACCACCTGGACCAACGACACCACCCGCGGCGAAACCCTCTCCTTCGACGGCACCACCGGCTACGCCGCCAGCAGCGGGCCGGCGCTCAACACGGCCGGCAGCTACTCCGTTTCCGCGTGGGTGAAACTCTCCTCACTGCCCACCAGGAACGCCACCGTCGCCGCCCAGGACGGCACCCAGAACAGCCCCTTCTACCTCCAGTACGACTACGCGGACACCGGCAGCCCACGCTGGGCCCTCGCCTTCGCCAACACCGACACCGCCGACCCGGCCCTCACAGTCGCCGACTCGACGACGGCGGCCACCGCCAACACCTGGACCCACCTGGTCGGCACCTACGACGCCACCACGAAAACCGCCCAGCTCTACCTCAACGGCAGCCTCGCCGCCACCGCCACCGGTGTCACCTCCTGGAACGCCGCCAACGCCTTCACCATCGGCCGCAGCCTCCACAACGGCACCAACAACGACTTCTTTCCAGGCCTGATCAGCACCGTCCAGGCCTGGAACTACACCCTCACCCCCAACCAGGTCACCGCCCTCTACCAGCAGATCCCCTGATCCCTCCCGCCGTGGGTGCTCCCAACCCGACAGACAGGAGCACCCACGGCGGCGCACCACATGAGCCCCAAGACCTGCTGAGTAGCGACTCAATCACACGTCGCCGCAGCCGAGTTGAACACCACCGGCGTGAGCACGTACAACTGCGGCAACAGGGTCTCCCGGATCTCGGTTGGCTTCGCAACCCCGAGCTACCGAGAGGCCCTGTCTTCATGCCCGCAGCCTGCACCAACCACCCGATCGAGACTCCCGTTCGACGCATGCCCCTCAAGATCGGAACGACAACAGCTACTTATCTTGACTCTGTCGGAGATCTTGGAGTTTGCCGGTGCGACAGCATGATCGACGGGCATGCTCGGGTCGTTCCGCCGACCGATGCAGTTGTCGAGGTGTCTGTTGTCCCTTCACCCTCGTTCCGGTGAGCAAGTCCCGTCTCTGACTGTGCAGGTTGCGCGGGCGAGCAATCCGGGTGGTACGACGGCGATATGGGTGCGCGACCGGCTGGACGGGCTGTGGTGCGACGAGGACTTCGCCGACTGGTACCCACGAGACGGGCGGCCAGCTCTCTCACCTGCTCAACTGGCCACCGTCTGTGTGCTGCAGTTCCTGCTCGGCCTCTCGGACCGGCAAGCCGCCGAGGCGGTCCGCTGCCGCATCGACTTCAAGTACGCCATGGCCATGGAGCTGGACGATCCCGGCTTCCACCACAGCGTGCTGGCCGACTTCCGCGACCGTCTCACCGAGGGGGATCGTGCTGACCGCCTCCTTGACCTCGCGCTGGCCCGCCTCAAAGAGGCCGGCCTGGTGCGCGAGCGCACCACACAGCGCACCGACTCCACCCACGTTCTGGCCGCGGTACGCGACCTGACCCGCCTGGAGCTGATCACCGAGGCCGTCCGCGCCGCACTCGAAGAAGTCGCCGGCAGCTTCCCTCACCTGCTCGACGACTTGGTCGATGAGGACTGGGGGCGCCGCTACGGCCGACCGGTCCGCCTGGGCAAGAACCCCACCAAGCCCAAAACCAGAATCCTCGCCACCGGAAACGACGCCGTCCGGCTCCTGGAACACCTCTACCAGCACGGAACAGACCGGACATCCGGTCCCCGCATCCAGGCCTGCGCCAGATCATGATGCAGAACTATCACCATGACGCCGCAGGACATCTGCGCTGGCGCACCGCCGAGACGGAAGGCGGACCCGGGCTGCCGCCCTCGTCGAGGGCGATCGTCTCTCCCTACGACACCTCGGCCCGCTACGCACGGCACGGACACATCATCAGCTGGAAGGGGTTCACCGCTCACCTGACCGAGACCTGCGCTCCCGACGGCCCCAACGTGATCACGGACGTGGCCACCACCGCGGCCACCACCCACGACAGCCAGGTCCTGCCCGGCATCCACACCCGCCTCGCCCGCCGCGAGCTGCTGCCCGCCGAGCACCTGGTCGACGCCGGCTACACCTCCCTGCCCCACCTGGAACAAGCCGCTCGTGAACACCAGGTCACCGTCTCAGGGCCGCTGAAGAGCAACCCCACCCGCCAGCACCGCCAAAACGAGGGCTTCGCCCGGGACGACTTCCATATCGACTTCGATCGTCAGCAGGTCACCTGCCCGCAGGGGCAGGTCAGCGCGGGCTGGCACGGCCCCTACCCGACCTCCTCACCCACCGCGGCCCCACTGATCGTGGCCAGGTTCACCAAGAGCCAATGCCGTCCCTGCCCGGCCCGCACCCAGTGCACCACCACCGCCGACAGCGCCCGCACCGTGGGATTTCCCCCGCGAGAGCTCCGCGACCTGCAACTCCGCGTCCGCACCGAGCAACAGACGCCCGAGTGGAAGACCCGCTACGCGGTCCGCTCCGGAGTAGAGGGCACGGTCAACGAGTTCGCCCACGGACACGGCATGCGACGCTGCCGCTACCGAGGACAGGGAAAGGCCCACATCCAGCACATCCTGACCGCCATCGCCGTCAACATCGAGCGCCTCAGCGGACTGCCGCCGACCGAGGAAGGCCCCATGCCCCGCCGACCGACTGCCTTTCAGCACTACCTCGACCAGCGTGAGATACGACGGCTGAAGTCCTGGCGAACCCTGGGCAGCTAGCCTTGGCACTCCAAGATCACCGACAGAGTCAAGCTTATGGCAGGACACGGCCGCGGGGAGAACACATCGTGGCGCTCTCCTCCAGAACGGCATCTTCAGCCAGGCCGCCCGCAACACCCGGTGGGCCACCCTTTTCATCGCCACCTGAGACACTCCCTCGCCAAGCAAAGTCGTACCTGGAACACGCCTCCCGTAGGTGGTGAACGGGCGTCGGAACAAAGTCAGCTACCGGCTCCGTAGTCCGAGCAGCCGAACGGGGTACGTCGGCACCCCTTGGCTAACATGCCCCGCCGAAACCGTGAGACACGGGGGGGGCGACTCGGTGGTGCGATCTGGGACCGTTTTCAGTACGGGCCGTTTCTCCCCCACGCCGACCGGGCCACGTCGGCAACGGCAGGATCCAGGCGAGCCCGGTTGCCACCACACCACGCCCACTCCCCTACCCGCCGGGCAGAGTGGATGACTCGCCACCGGAGCGAACGCTTCCGGTTTCCCCGCGTCCAGCCAGCGTCCAGAATCCAATGCCCAACCAGCCACAGGAGCCCTGTACCGCAGGTTCAACCGCTGCGAACTGGAACATTCGTGCAGGTCAGGGGCATTCGCGCTACCGACATCGGCAACGAGGCCGAACTCGCGAGCAGCGGATTCAGTCCGTTCAGGCAAAGTTGACGATCCGACAGGACAAAATGAACGTTTCCGCAGGTCAGGGGCCTGCACAGGTGGGGCGGGTGGGACTCGAACCCACGGCCGACGGATTATGAGTCCGCTGCTCTAACCGGCTGAGCTACCGCCCCATTACGGCGCGTCGCGCACATTTGTACGCGCCGTCTGCCGCAGCATAGCCGCTCATACGATCTCCTGCTTCGGATGGTCGACTTCGCACGACCATGAGGACTGCGGCACGTCGCGAGCGGTTCCGGGGGACATGAAAAAGGACCCCAACGGGGTCCTCTTCACTGCTTCCTCACTGCGCTCTCCCGACTGGACTCGAACCAGTAACCTGCCGGTTAACAGCCGGCTGCTCTGCCAATTGAGCTACGGAAGACCGAAGCTCCCCCGACTGGACTCGAACCAGTAACCTGCCGGTTAACAGCCGGCTGCTCTGCCAATTGAGCTACAGGGGAATGCCTCGTTGCATCGAACCTACCTCCCTGGGTATTCGCCAGGGGGCGTGCGCTCGCTGCGACACATACATTAGCGCAAGCAGGGGGGTGCTCCGCCAATCGGTTCCCCCGGCACCGAGGCCGCGCCGGAGACCCGCGAGGGACCACGCAAGGGAAGGATGGCCGTCATGCGCTACAAGCTCACGTTCGTCGTCGGACTGGCTCTGGGTTACGTGCTGGGCACGCGGGCCGGACGCGAGCGCTACGAGCAGCTGAAGAAGTCGGCACGTCAGGTCGCGCAGAACCCTGCCGTCCGGAACACCGCCGAGACGGCCGCGCAGCAGGGCCGCCAGTACGCGGGCAAGGCGTACCACGCGGTCAGCGACAAGGTCGGCGACCGGGTCCCCGACTCGGTCGCGCAGCGCGTACGGTCCCTGCGTGAGCGCAACGCGAACGGCACGGGCGAGGACGACTGGGGCACCAGCAACACCTAGGGAGTCCCGACTCGGCGCCGTCACCTCCCGCCGTACGGCAGAATTTCCGCCATGGGGATAGTCGCCGGGTTGGACAGTTCGCCCGATTTCACTCGTATCGTCGTCTGCGACACGGACACGGGGTCCGTGCTCAGGCAGGGATATGCGCCGCATCCGGTCGAAACCGAGACCGAGGGCGGCGGGCGGCCCTCCGATGTCGATCCACAGGCCTGGCTGCTGTCGCTGGGCGAGGCAGCCGGCGGGGGGCTGCTCGAAGGCGTGCAGGCCATCGGCGTCTCCGCGCAGCAGAACGCGCTCGTGCCGCTGGACTCGCAGGGCAACACCGTGCGGCCCGCGATGGTCGGCGGTGACAAGCGGGCGCAGGTCGCGGCGGCCGACCTGATCGACGCGCTCGGCGGGCGCGAGGCGTGGGCGCAGGCCGTGGGGTGCGTACCGCAGGCCGCGCAGCCCGTCACCAAGCTCCGCTGGCTGAACAGGACCGAGCCCGACAACGCACGGCGAACCACCGCGCTGCTTCAGGCTCATGACTGGCTGGTGTGGCAGCTTCTCGGCCGGCCGACCAGGAGAACCACCGACCGTGGTGGGGCTTCCGGGACCGGTTACTGGTCGGCGGCCAGCGGCGGTTACCGGCCCGACCTCGTCGAGCTGGCCCTAGGCCACCAGGCCATGCTGCCCGAGGTGATCGGCCCGTCCGACGCGGCCGGTACGACACCTGAGGGGCTGCTGATCTCCGCCGGGACCGGCGAGACCATGGCCGCGGCCTTCGGGCTCGGGATCGGGTTCGGGGACGCGGTCGTGTCGCTCGGTGCTTCCGGGTCCGTGATGGCCGTGCACCACGAGGCGCTCGTCGACCAGAGCGGGATGATCACCTCGCTGGCCGACGCGACCGGGATGCACCTGCCGGTCGTCACCACACTCAACGCCGTACGGACCCTGCGCGGTGCCGCCGAGCTGCTCGGGCTGCCCGACCTGGAGAGTCTGTCCGAGCTGGCGATGAAGTCGACGCCCGGTGCGCACGGGCTCGTGTTCCTGCCGTATCTGGAAGGCGAGCGGACGCCCAATCTGCCGCACACCGCCGGGACCCTGGCCGGGCTGCGGCGGGAGTCGATGAAGGCGGAGCATCTGGCGCGGGCCGCGTTCGAGGGCATGCTGTGCGGGCTCGCGGACGCGCTGGACGTGCTGCGCGGGCGGGGAGTGTCGGTGCGGCGGCTCTTCCTGCTCGGGTCGGCCGCCGAGCTGCCCGCCGTGCAGGCCGCGGCGCCCGCGCTCTTCGGGACCCAGATCGTCGTACCGCAGCCGGCCGACTACGCGGCGATCGGCGCCGCCCGGCAGGCCGCCTGGGCGCTCGGGGTGTCGCAGGGGACGCTCGACCCGCGTACTCCGCCGCCCTGGCAGGGACCGGTCGCCCAGGTCTTCGAGCCGGGTGACGATCTGGCCGTAGGGCAGGCCGTGCGTCAGCAGTACGTGTCCGTACGGGAGCAGACCCATCCGGGCGCGTTCCGCTCGTAGGGACGCGAGGTCGCCGGGGCGAATTCGGCACTCAAGGGTGCATAAGGGGTCGTAGGGCACTGCTGTTGGCTTAATCAGTTGAGGTAACGCGGGTGGAGTGTCCGACGATAGGGGCGAGGGGCACACCGCCCGCCCCTCACCGCCGACTCCGAGAGACCCAGCGTGCTCATACGACTTCTGCGGACCTATCTCAGGCCCTACAGGAAACCCATCGCCCTGCTGGTGCTGCTGCAGTTCCTGCAGACCTGCGCCACCCTCTACCTGCCCACCCTGAACGCGCACATCATCGACAACGGTGTGGTGAAGGGTGACACCGGTTACATCCTGTCGTTCGGCGCCCTGATGATCGGGATCTCGCTGGTCCAGGTCGTCTGCAACACCGGCGCCGTCTACTACGGCGCGCGGACCGCCGCGGCCCTCGGCCGGGACATCCGGGGTGCCATCTTCGACCGGGTGCAGTCGTTCTCGGCCCGTGAGGTCGGCCAGTTCGGCGCGCCCTCGCTGATCACCCGTACGACCAATGACGTGCAGCAGGTCCAGATGCTGGCCCTGATGACGTTCACGCTGATGGTGTCGGCGCCGATCATGTGCGTGGGCGGCATCGTGCTGGCGCTCGGTCTGGACGTGCCGCTGTCCGGGGTGCTGATCGCGGTGGTGCCGACGCTGACGATCTGCGTGACGATCATCGTGCGGCGGCTGCGCCCGCTGTTCCGGGCCATGCAGGTGCGCCTGGACACGGTGAACCGGGTGCTGCGCGAGCAGATCACCGGCAACCGTGTCATCCGCGCCTTCGTCCGCGACGAGTACGAGAAGGACCGGTTCCGGAAGGCGAACGCCGACCTGACCGAGATGCAGCTGAAGTCCGGCAACCTGCTCGCGCTGATGTTCCCGGTGGTCATGACCACGGTGAACCTGTCGTCGATCGCCGTCGTCTGGTTCGGCGCCCACCGGATCAACAGCGGGGGCATGCAGATCGGCGATCTGACCGCGTTCCTCGCCTATCTCATGCAGATCGTGATGTCCGTGATGATGGCCACCTTCATGTTCATGATGGTGCCGCGCGCGGAGGTCTGTGCCGAGCGCATCGAGGAGGTCCTCGACACGGAGAGCAGTGTCGTGCCGCCGGTGGCCCCCGTCTTCGAGCTGCGCCGGCACGGGCACCTGGAGGTTCGCGGGGTCGGCTTCTGCTACCCGGGCGCCGAGGAACCCGTGCTGAAGTCCATCGACCTGGTGGCCCGGCCGGGCGAGACGACGGCCGTGATCGGCTCGACCGGCAGCGGAAAGTCCACCCTTCTGAGTCTGGTCCCGCGGCTGGTTGACGCGACCGACGGCGAGGTCCTCGTCGACGGTGTCGACGTGTCGACCATCGACCCGGTGCTGCTGGCCAAGACGGTCGGCCTGGTCCCGCAGAAGCCGTACCTGTTCGCGGGCACGGTCGCGACCAACCTTCGCTACGGCAACCCGGACGCGACCGACGAGGAGCTGTGGCACGCGCTGGAGGTGGCGCAGGCCAAGGGCTTCGTCGAGGGGCTGGAGAACGGGCTGGACTCCCCCATCGCGCAGGGCGGCACGAATGTCTCCGGCGGTCAGCGGCAGCGGCTCGCGATCGCGCGGACACTGGTGCAGCGACCGGAGATCTACCTCTTCGACGACTCCTTCTCCGCCCTCGACTACGCGACCGACGCGGCGCTGCGGGCGGCGCTCTCGCAGGAGACCGCCGAGGCGACCGTGGTGATCGTGGCGCAGCGGGTGGCGACGATCAGGGACGCGGACCGGATCGTCGTACTCGACGAGGGTCGGGTTGTGGGGACGGGCCGCCATCACGAGTTGATGGCGGACAACGAGACGTATCGGGAGATCGTTCTCTCCCAGCTGACAGAAGCGGAGGCTGCCTGATGGCCGGGCCCATGGGGCGGATGATGGCCGGGACGGGCCCCGACGCCCGTTCGATGGACTTCAAGGTGTCCGGCAAGCGGCTGATCGGCCAGTTCAGGCCGGAGCGGCTGACCATCGGCATCCTGCTGGTGTGCGTGGTGATCAGCGTGGGGCTGAACGTGGTGGGGCCGAAGATCCTCGGCAACGCCACCGACCTGGTCTTCGCGGGCATCATCGGGCGGCAGATGCCGGCCGGGACGACGAAGGCGCAGGCCCTCCAGGCGATGCGCGACCGTGGCCAGGGCTCGATGGCGGACATGCTCAAGAGCACGGACTTCACCCCGGGCAAGGGCATCGACTTCACCTCGGTGGGGCATGTGCTGCTGCTCGCGCTGGGCACGTTCCTGGTGGCCGGGCTGCTGATGGCGGTGGCGACCCGGATGGTCAACAGGGCGGTCAACCGGACCATGTTCCGGCTGCGCGAGAGCGTGCAGACGAAGATGTCGCGGCTCCCGCTGTCGTACTTCGACAAGCGCCAGCGCGGTGAGGTGCTGTCTCGCGCGACCAACGACATCGACAACATCGGGCAGACGCTCCAGCAGTCGATGGGCCAGCTCATCAACTCGCTGCTCACGATCATCGGCGTCCTCGCGATGATGTTCTGGGTGTCATGGCTGCTCGCCCTGGTCGCGCTGGTGACCGTGCCGCTGTCGTTCCTCGTCGCCACCCGCATCGGCAAGCGCTCGCAGCCGCACTTCGTGCAGCAGTGGCGCTCGACCGGCAAGCTCAACGCGCACGTCGAGGAGATGTACACCGGGCACAACCTGGTGAAGGTGTTCGGGCGGCAGGACGAGTCGGCGAAGCTCTTCGCCGAGCAGAACGACGCGCTCTACGAGGCGGGCTTCAAGGCGCAGTTCAACAGCGGGGTCATGCAGCCGCTGATGATGTTCGTGTCGAACCTCAACTACGTGCTGGTGGCCGTGGTCGGCGGTCTGCGGGTGGCGTCCGGCTCGCTCTCGATCGGTGACGTGCAGGCCTTCGTCCAGTACTCGCGCCAGTTCTCGATGCCGCTGACGCAGGTCGCGTCGATGGCGAACCTCGTCCAGTCCGGCGTCGCCTCGGCGGAACGGATCTTCGAACTCCTCGACGCCGAGGAGCAGAAGCCCGACCCGATGCCGAGCGAACGCCCGGAGGAACTCCGCGGCCTGGTCGCCCTGGAGCACGTCTCCTTCCGCTACGACCCCGACAAGCCGCTCATCGAGGACCTCTCGCTGACGGTGGAACCGGGCCACACGGTCGCGATCGTCGGCCCGACGGGCGCCGGCAAGACCACCCTCGTGAACCTCCTCATGCGGTTCTACGAGGTGTCCGGGGGCCGCATCACCCTCGACGGTGTCGACATCGCGCGGATGTCCCGGGACGAACTCCGGTCCGGCATCGGCATGGTGCTCCAGGACACCTGGCTGTTCGGCGGCTCGATCGCGGACAACATCGCGTACGGGGCGTCCCGGGAAGTCACCCGGGGCGAGATCGAGGAGGCGGCGCGGGCGGCGCACGCCGACCGGTTCGTCCGTACGCTGCCCGACGGCTACGACACCGTGATCGACGACGAGGGCACGGGGGTCAGCGCCGGTGAGAAGCAACTCATCACCATCGCGCGGGCGTTCCTGTCCGACCCGACGATCCTGGTCCTCGACGAGGCGACGTCGTCCGTCGACACCCGTACGGAGGTCCTGATCCAGAAGGCCATGGCCAAACTCGCCCATGGCCGTACGTCGTTCGTGATCGCGCACCGGCTCTCCACGATCCGGGACGCGGACACGATCCTCGTCATGGAGAACGGCTCGATCGTCGAACAGGGCGGGCACGCGCAGCTGTTGGCGGCGGACGGGGCGTATGCGCGGTTGTACAAGGCGCAGTTCGCTCAGGCGGTGGCGGAAGTGGACTAACGGTCGTCGTTCGGCTGGCGGTCCGTCGTGGCTGGTCGCGCAGTTCCCCGCGCCCCTAAAGGCACCTCGGCTGGCGTCTTTTTAGGGGCGCGGGGAACTGCGCGGCCAGCCCCCACCGGGCCGCACCCGGCATCAGTCCAGATAACCCCTGAGCTGATCCGCAAAAGCGTGGTCCCTCAGCTTGTTCAGCGTCTTCGACTCGATCTGCCGGATCCGCTCCCGGGTAACCCCGAAAATCCGGCCGATCTCCTCCAGCGTGCGCGGACGCCCGTCAGCCAGCCCATACCTGAGCTGTACGACCTTCCGCTCACGCTCGCCGAGCGTCGACAGCACCGCCTCCAGGTGCTGCCGGAGAAGGATGAACGCGGCCGACTCCACGGGACTCGTCGCGTCGCCGTCCTCGATCAGGTCGCCGAGGGCGACGTCGTCCTCCTCCCCCACCGGCGCGTGCAGCGAGACCGGCTCCTGGGCGAGCCGCAGGACCTCGCTGACGCGTTCGGGCGCGAGGTCGAGGTGGTCGGCCACCTCTTCCGGGGTCGGCTCGTAGCCGCGCTCCTGGAGCATCCGCCGTTGGACGCGGACGACCCGGTTGATCAGCTCGACGACATGCACCGGGACGCGGATGGTGCGGGCCTGGTCGGCGAGGGCGCGGGACATGGCCTGGCGAATCCACCAGGTGGCGTAGGTGGAGAACTTGTAGCCGCGGGCGTAGTCGAACTTCTCGACTGCCCTGATCAGGCCGAGGTTTCCCTCCTGGACGAGGTCGAGCATGGTCAGCCCGCGGCCGACGTACCGCTTGGCGACGGAGACGACGAGCCGCAGGTTCGCCTCGATCAGGCGGCGCTTGGCCATCCGGCCCATGACGACGATCTTGTCGAGGTCGAGGGCGAGTTGGCTGTCCAGGTCGGGGGCGCCGCCGAGCTTCTCCTCGGCGAACAGGCCGGCTTCGACGCGGCGGGCGAGGTCGACCTCCTCGGCCGCGGTGAGCAGGGGGATGCGGCCGATCTCGCGCAGGTACTGGCGGAACAGGTCCGAGGAGGGAGCGCCGTTGTCGGCGACCCGGCTGCGGGGCCGTACGGCGGGCTCGGGGGCCTCGGCGGGCTCCACCGCTTCGGCCGTCGGTTCTTCGAGCTCGGGCGGGCTCTCCGCTTCCGCGTTCTCGGGGTGGTGCGCGGCACGGCTCTGCGGGGGGACGGTCGCGAGGACATCGGTCTCCGCTTCCGGTTCCGCGCCGTCCGTCGTGCTGGTCTCTGTCTGGTCGAGGGTCTGGGTCTGCACGGGGGCGACCTCCAGGATGATCGCTGCCAGAGGGTACGGCAGCGGTACTTCGGGGGCGGAGTCGGCGGCCTCGCCGCTGTCCGTCCCGTACTCGATGAGCGGAACCGCGGGGGTGTGGGACCCGCTGGGGACGGATCGGCCGCGCTCCGAGGACTCAGGCACCGGAACCCAGTGTGGAGTACGACACATCGCCGCCACGAGGGGCGTGCGGTGACTTTTTGAGTCCGTTCCGTAACTACGCGCTCAGAGCGCTGTGGCGCCGTGCACCTGGAGTGCCTGGTCGTACTGCTGAAGTACCCACAACTCGTTCTGTACGGCGGCCAATTCCGCCGAGTCGCCGTGGCTGCCGAGGCGGGTGAGCGTGCCCTGGATGTCGTGGATACGGCGCACTACGGCTCTTCGGCGGACGGTGACCAGCTGCTCGCCCGCGTAGTTCTCGTCGACCGTGCGGCGCAGGATCGCCTCGACGGCCAGCTCCGTGACCATCGCGCGGACCGTGTCGTCCGGTGCCGCCTCGCGGACGCGGACCAGATAGTCCTGCGCGTCCTGGAGGCCGTACTCGGCGCCGCCCGCCTCGATGATCGCCTCGCGTACGGCCGCGTAGGGCGCGGCGGTGAACTCGTCGACGCCGTACGCGTCGAAGGCCGGGGAGACCAACTCGGGGCGCTGGAGGGCGAGTTTGAGGAGCTCGCGCTCGGTGGCGAAGACGGGGTTGCGGAGGGTGAGGGCGGGGCCTCCGGTGGGGGTGCGGGGGGTGGCGCCGTACTGCTGCTCCTGTGCGCCGCGGGTCGGCGCCGGGCCCTTGCCGCCGCGGTCGCGGGCCCAACGGGCCAGCTGGGCAACGCGCTTGACCACGAACTGGGTGTCGAGGATGCCGAGCATGCCCGCGAGTTGGACGGCCACTTCGTGCTGGGCGCCGCTGTTCTTGATGCGGGCGACGATGGGGGCTGCCTCGTCCAGGGCTGAGGCGCGGCCCGCGGGGGTGTCGAGGTCGTAGCGGACGACGATCTGGCGGAGCGCGAACTCGAAGAGCGGGGTGCGGGGTTCGGCGAGGTCGGCGACCGCCTGGTCGCCCTTGGCGAGGCGCAGTTCGCAGGGGTCCATGTTGTCGGGGGCGATGGCGATGTACGTCTCGGCGGCGAACTTCTGGTCGTCCTCGAAGGCGCGCAGGGCTGCCTTCTGGCCGGCCGCGTCGCCGTCGAAGGTGAAGATCACGCGCGCCGAGCCGTTGTCCATCAGGAGCCTGCGGAGGATCTTGATGTGGTCGGTGCCGAAGGCCGTGCCGCAGGTCGCGATGGCGGTGGTGACTCCGGCGAGGTGGCAGGCCATGACGTCCGTGTAGCCCTCGACGACGACCGCGCGGCTGGACTTGGCGATGTCCTTCTTGGCGAGGTCGATGCCGTAGAGGACCTGTGACTTCTTGTAGATCGCAGTGTCGGGCGTGTTGAGGTACTTCGGGCCGTTGTCCGACTCGTAGAGCTTGCGGGCGCCGAAGCCGACGACCTCGCCGCCGATGTCGCGGATCGGCCACATCAGGCGGCCGCGGAAGCGGTCGATGGGGCCGCGGCGGCCCTCCTGGGCGAGGCCCGAGAGGAGGATCTCCTTGTCGGTGAAGCCCTTGCCGCGGAGGTATTTGGTGAGGTGGTCCCAGCCCTGCGGGCTGTAGCCGACGGAGAAGTGCTCGGCGGCGGACTGGTCGAAGCCGCGCTCGGCGAGGAACTTGCGGCCGGTGTCCGCCTCTGGGCTGACGGCGAGCTGCTCCACGTAGAAGTCGGCCGCGACCTTGTGGGCCTCGACCAGGCGGATGCGCTCGCCGCGCTGGTGGGCGGGGTTGTACCCGCCCTCCTCGTACCGCAGCGTGATGCCGGCCTGGGCGGCCAGGCGCTCGACCGACTCCGAGAACGTGAGGTGGTCGACCTTCATCACGAACGTGATGGTGTCGCCGCCCTCCTGGCAGCCGAAGCAGTGGAAGAGACCCTTGCTGGGGCTGACCTGGAAGGACGGCGACTTCTCGTCGTGGAAGGGGCAGAGACCTTTCAGGTTTCCGCCGCCCGCGTTGCGCAGCTGGAGGTACTCGGACACCACGGCGTCGATCGGGACCGCGTCCCGAACCGCCTTCACGTCCTCGTCGTTGATCCGTCCTGCCACGCGTGAATTCTACGGGGCCGGACTGACACCAGTGACGACGAGACCGTTCAGACGCCCAGGCTGTCCAGTGGAACGTGTGGGTCCGCGAGGGCCTCGGTGTCCACGCGCGCGCGGGAGCGGATGAGCTGCTGGATGGGCTCTGTGACGTCCCACACATTCACGTTCATCCCGGCCAGCACGCGGCCCTCCTTCAGCCAGAAGGCGATGAACTCCCGCTTGCCCGCGTCTCCCCGGATCACCACTTCGTCGTAGGAGCCCGGGGGCGCCCAGCCGGAGTACTCCATCCCCATGTCGTACTGGTCGGAGAAGAAATAGGGCACGCGGTCGTAGGTGACGTCCTTGCCGAGCATCGCGCGGGCCGCCGCCGGGCCGCCGTTGAGGGCGTTCGCCCAGTGCTCCACCCGTAGGCGGGTGTCGAACAGGGCGTGGTGGAAGGCGGCCACGTCACCGGCCGCGTAGATGTCGGGGTCGGAGGTGCGCAGCCGTTCGTCGACCGCGATGCCGCCGCCGTGCGCACGGTCGGCCAGCTCCAGGCCCGCCGCCTCGGCGAGGGCGGTGCGCGGGGCCGCTCCGATGGCCGCGAGGACGTCGTGCGCAGGGTGCTCCTCGCCGTCGTCGGTGCGGGCGGCCAGCACCATGCCGTCCTGGCCGACGATCTCGGTGAGCTTGGCGCCGAAGTGGAAACGGACGCCGTGCTCGGCGTGCAGGTCGGCGAAGATCTGGCCCAGTTCGGGGCCGAGGACCCCGTGCAGCGGGGTCTGCGACGGCTCCACGACGGTGACCTCGGCGCCGTACTCCCGGGCCGCCGCAGCGACCTCCAGGCCGATCCAGCCGCCACCGGCGATCACCAGATGGCCGTTGTCCCGGCCCAGGGACGACAGGACGTTCTTCAGGCGCTCGGCGTGCGAGAGGCGGCGCAGGTGGTGGACGCCCGCGAGGTCCGTGCCGGGGATGTCGAGGCGGCGGGGCTCGGAGCCGGTGACGATGAGCAGTTTGTCGTAGCGGACAAGGGTGCCGTCGTCTCCGAAGCGCACTGTCTTCGCCGTACGGTCGATGGCGTCGACGGTCTGGCCGAGGTGCAGCTCGATGTCGTTCTGCGCGTACCAGGCGGGTTCGTGTACGAAGACGCTGTCGCGCTCCTCTTTACCGAGGAGGTAGCCCTTGGACAGCGGCGGGCGCTCGTACGGGTGGTCGCGTTCGTCGCAGATCAGTATCACGCGGCCGGTGAAGCCCTCCGCTCGGAGCGTCTCGGCCGCCTTGGCGCCGGCCAGGCCTCCTCCGATGATGACGAACGTCTGATCCGCGTCGACCACTTGATGCCTCCTCGTAATGGTGCCGCCATATGCGAGCGTCCCGCACGCAGCGTGATGCGGGAAGGGGGTGTGGCCCGATCAGGCCACGGAGGGTCACATTCGGGCTTGTTTCGCGTCACTGTGCCCCAGCGATGTGAGATGCGCGTGAAGGGACCGCGCCGACGCGTCTGTGAGTGACGCGATCTGATCGACGATCACCCGCTTGCGGGCGCGGTCGTCGGGCGCCTCGTCGAACTGGGCGCGGAACTGCGGCTCCAGACCGTCGGGCGCGCGCGTCGTGAGCACCTCGGCGAGTTCGGCGACCACGATGCGCTCGTCGGCACGGATGCGCGCCTGCTCCGCACGCTGCATCACATACCGGTCGGCGACCGCCTTGAGGACCGCGCACTCCAGCCGTGCCTCGTGCGGTACGACAAGCTCGGCGTCGTAGCGGGTGAGGCGGCCGGTGCCGTACGCCGCGCGCGTGGCGGACTCGGCGGCCAGGCAGAAGCGGCCGATGAGCTGGCTGGTGGCGTCCTTGAGGCGGGCCTGCGCGACGGCCGAACCGTCGTAGCCGTGCGGCCACCACGGCTGGTTCTGGAGCCGGTCCAGCGCCTCCGCGAGTTCGTCGGGGGCCGTGTCCGCGGGGACGTAGCGGCCGATGGCCACCCTGAAGATCTCTTCGCGTTCCGGTTCGGCGTGCAGGTAGTTGGGGTCGATGTGGCCCGCGTGCAGGCCGTCCTCGACGTCGTGCACCGAGTACGCCACGTCGTCCGACCAGTCCATCACCTGGGCCTCGAAGCACGTGCGCGTGCCGGGGGCGCCCTTGCGGACCCAGTCGAAGACGGGCCTGTCGTCATCGTAGACGCCGAACTTCGGGGACTTGGGGTCGGTGGGGTGCGCTCCGCGCGGCCAGGGGTACTTGGTGGCCGCGTCGAGGGTGGCCCGGGTGAGGTTGAGGCCCACGCTCACCATCTCGCCTGTCGTGTCGCTTCTTACGAAGCGCTTCGGTTCGATGCGGGTGAGGAGCCTGAGAGACTGGGCGTTGCCCTCGAAGCCGCCGCAGTCGTCCGCGAATTCGTTCAGTGCCTGTTCGCCGTTGTGGCCGAAGGGGGGATGACCCAGGTCGTGGGAGAGGCAGGCCGCTTCGACGAGGTCGGGGTCGCAGCCGAGGGCTGCGCCGAGTTCGCGGCCCACCTGGGCGCACTCCAGGGAGTGGGTGAGGCGGGTGCGGGGGCTGGCGTCCCAGGCCTGGCTGCGGGTTCCTGGGGTGACTACCTGGGTCTTGCCTGCGAGGCGGCGTAGGGCGGCGGAGTGCAGTACGCGGGCGCGGTCGCGTTGGAAGGCCGTGCGGCCCGGGCGTTTGTCCGGCT
Source organism: Streptomyces sp. NPDC050508 (assembly GCF_040655155.1). Lineage (NCBI taxonomy): Bacteria > Bacillati > Actinomycetota > Actinomycetes > Kitasatosporales > Streptomycetaceae > Streptomyces > Streptomyces sp. NPDC050508. The sequence goes on along the minus strand of NZ_JBFAJJ010000007.1, from coordinate 337,423 downwards.
CTGTTGCCCAGCGGTCGACTGACGTCGGGTCGTAGGTGTGCGGTGCTGCTGTGCCGTCCATGCTTCGACAGTAAGCGGCGGTAGTGACAATTCGGGAGTTGCGGGGCGCCTATGCGTCTGCCGGGTGCGGTTCGTTCGCGAGTGCGGGTGCGTTGTGGCTGGTCGCGCAGTTCCCCGCGCCCCTTAAGGAACCCGCCCCTCCGTTGGTTTTAAGCCGACGCCAACTCCGGGACCGTGGCATCCCTCGTCGCCAGCGTCTGGTCGTAGCGGTGGAGGACCAAGCGGGCCATTGCCGGGTGGGCTCCCAAGGGGGCCGATGCGAGCCATGGGGCCTGTTCCGCGCACTGGGTGGCGAAGCGGCCGGGGGCCGTGAAGCAGGATGCCACCGCCACCCTGTGGCGGCCTCTGGCGGCAAGGGCGCGGACGGCTGCCTGGACCGTCGGGGTCGCCGCCGAGGCGTACGCGGGGACCACGGGGACGCCCAGGCGGTCGGCCAGGAGGTGGGCCGTGCGGTTGGTGTCGAGCTTGGAGTCCGGGTCCCGGGAGCCTGCCGCGGCCAGGACCACGGCGCTCGCCCGCCGGGTCTGGTCGTTCATCCTCGTGCGCCAACCCGCCTCCACCAGGCGGTCGTAGAGGGTCTCCACGAGGAGGGGGTGCGGGCCCAAAGGGGGTGCCACGCGCGTGCGTGCCTGGGCCGTTGCGGCCATCTCGGGGATGTCCTGCTTGACGTGGTGGCCGCGGGCCAGGAGGAGGGGGACCAGGACGGCTTCCGCGGTGCCCAGTCGGGCGAGAGTGTCCGGGAGGCGGGGCTCGTTGAGTTCGATGTGGCCCAGGTGGACGGGGAGGCCTGGGCGCAGTTCGCGGACGCGTTCCACGAGGGCTCGTACGGTGCTCAGGGCGCGCGGGTCGCGGCTGCCGTGTGCCACCAGGACGAGCGCGGGCGGGACGGGGCGCCTGGTGCCGTTCAGGGAGACGAGGCTGAGCTGGTCGGCGAGCTGGCTGCTGATCCGGTTCATGAGATGCGCCGTACTGTCGAGGGTCGTGGACTCGTCGTGAGGGTGATGCGACGCCGTCATGGAGTGATGGTGGCGGGGGGACGTTGCCGTCCCGTTGCACCGGAATGACGGGTGTTTTCCGGGGGTTCACGGTGGGGTGCGGGGGGTGTGTGAGGCGACGTGACCTGCGACTTCCGGATTCACAGTGAAGCCGGTCACACTGCGGGCGGCGAACCGGAGCGCCTTACGGCGCGTCTGTGACTGTCGAAACCGAACGCGGAGGGGCCCCCGTTGACACGTCTGATGCGCCGCCCGAGACCTCGCCGACCGCGACTGCCACGCACGCGTGCCGGGTGGCGGCAGCTCGTGCAGGGGGTTGCCCTCGGCTGTGTCCTCGCGCTGGTTCCGGCGACCTGGTTGTGGGTGTCCACGGCTGACCGGCTGCGGACCCTTCAGGACGCGCCGCGCACCGATGTGGCCGTGGTCTTCGGGGCCGGGCTGTGGGACGGCGAGCCGTCGCCGTATCTCGCGCACCGGCTGGACGCGGCGGCGACGCTGTACCGGGAGGGCCGGGTGAAGGTCGTCCTGGTGACCGGTGACAACAGCCGCAAGGACTACGACGAGCCGGACGCGATGCGTGCCTATCTGGCGAAGCACGGGGTGCCGCGAGGGCAGGTCGTGACCGACTACGCCGGTTTCGACACCTGGGACTCCTGCGTCCGCGCGAAGAAGATCTTCGGCGTCGACAAGGCCGTGCTGATCAGTCAGGAATTCCACATCCGGCGGGCGGTCGCGCTGTGCGACGCGGCGGAGGTCGATTCGTACGGCGTCGGTGTGGACGACACGCACGACGTGACCTGGTACTACGGCGGCAGCCGCGAGGTGTTCGCGGCGGGCAAGGCGGCGCTGGACGCGGTGTTCCATCCCGATCCCCACTTCCTCGGGCCGAAGGAGGCGGGGGTGACGCGGGCGCTGGCCTCCGGCGGCTGAGGCTCGTTCAGCGGCGGCCCAGCCAGTCGCCGCTCTCGATCAGCTTGCCGTGGGTGCGGAGGCGGGCGGTCACGGAGAGGGCGGCCAGGTACACCCAGGCGCGTACGTCCGTGCCGTCGGCGTCGCGGGTCACCCTGCGTTCGACGCGCTCGTAGAGGTTGTGCGGGTCGCCGGGGGCGTAGTCCTCAAGTCGGTCCAGTTCCATGAGGAGTTGGGGGTGGGCCCCGGGTCGGGCGGTGACGAGTTCGCCGACGATCACCGAGCCGGGTTCCTCGACGGCGTACGGGTAGCCGGGGCCGTCGTAGAGGGCGGCGCCGTGGAGTCGTGCCCGTTCCTCGGAGTCCGTACGACCGCGCAGGAACCGGTCGTGGTTGGGCTCGCCGGGGCGGAGGGTGCCGTAGACGAAGAAAGGAAGGCTCGTCATCGTTCTCCTTCCTTCCTCCTTCCGAGGTCTCTCTACGGAAGCCCCGCAGAACCGATTCTCACCCCTCACACCAGGCGATGTACGCGCTCTGGACACGGCATGTCATGCCCCCTTAAATCTCATTCAACATCAACGCGGCCCCCACGCCCCCCACTTGCGTTCCTGAGGAGACCGATGAGTCGGACACGGCACATTCGAGGTTCCCGTCTCGCCACGGCCGGTATCGCGGCCGGTGCCGCGACCCTGTTGGCCGCCACTCTCTCCCCCACCGCCCACGCGGCCGACCGGCCGACCCGGGCCGGCGCGATCGCGAACGCCGCCTCCGCGCTGCTGGCCCATGCCGCGAACCTGGGTCTGACGGCCGCGGAGGGCACGTCGGTCCGGGACGTGATCGTCGACGCGGACGGCACCCAGCACGTCCGCTACGACCGGACGTACCGTCAACTCCCTGTCCTAGGCGGCGACTTCGTGGTCCATCTGGCGCCGAACGGGAGCTATCGGAGTGCCGACCGCGCGACCCGGAACTCCATATCCCTGTCGTCGGTGACACCGAAGGTGGCCGCCCCCAAGGCGGCGGACCTCGCCGTGAACGCGTTGCGGGCGGCGAATCTCGGCGACGTGCTGAAGGGGGTGACTGCCAAGCCCCAGCTGATAGTTGACGCCCTGCACGGCGCCCCGAAGCTGGCCTGGCGTACGAACGCGGTCGCCAAGGACTCGCTCGGCAACCCGGTCGCCCGCACGGTGCTGACCGACGCCCGGACCGGTGCCCAGATCGACGCCTGGGACAGTGTGGAGACGGCGACGGGTGATGGAAAGTCGCTGTACAGCGGGACGGTGCCGTTGCAGACGACGCTGTCGGGATCGACGTACCAGTTGACGGACGCGACGCGCGGTGGGACGTACACCGGTGACGCGGCGAACAAGACCGACCTGTGCATCCTCGGCATCTGCATCAGCCGGGCGCCGTCCACGGTGTTCACGGACACCGACAACCACTGGGGTACCGGGGCGACTTCGGACCGCGCGTCGGCGGCGGTGGACGCGCAGTACGGCACCGACGAGACCTGGGACTACTACAAGAACGTCCACGGCCGGAACGGCATCGCGGGCGACGGCAAGGGTTCGTACAACCGCGTCCACTACGGCAACAGCTACAACAACGCCTTCTGGGACGACAGTTGCTTCTGCATGACGTACGGCGACGGTGACGGGACGCAGCTCGGTCCGCTGGTGGCGCTGGATGTCGCCGGGCACGAGATGACGCACGGCGTCACGTCCAAGACGGCGGCGCTGACGTACTCGGGCGAGTCCGGCGGGCTCAACGAGGCGACCTCCGACATCATGGGCACGCTCGTGGAGTGGTACGCCAACAACTCCTCCGATCCTGGGGATTACCTCATCGGCGAGAAGATCGTCCGCTCGGGATTCGGCCGGTCGGCACTGCGGTACATGGACAAGCCGTCCAAGGACGGTAATTCCGCGGACTGTTGGAGCTCGACGGTCGGGAACCTGGACGTCCACTACTCCTCGGGCGTCGCGAACCACTTCGCGTATCTCCTCGCGGAGGGCAGCGGTGCGAAGACCATCAACGGCGTGAGCTACAACTCACCCACGTGCAACGGCTCTTCGGTGAGCGGCATCGGCCGGGCCAAGCTGGGGGCGATCTGGTACCGGGCGTTGACGGTCTACATGACGTCCTCGACGAACTACGCCGGTGCCCGGACGGCGACGCTCAGCGCGGCCAAGGACCTCTACGGGGCGGGGAGTTCGGAGTACAACGCGGTGGGCGCGGCGTGGAGCGCGGTCGGCGTGGGGTGAGACCCGGGTTGCCGTGTCTTCACGGCCCCCTACGGCAGGTGAATGCCGTAGGGGGCCGGTGTCCTTCCAGGGCAGGCAGGTCGGTGCGCGTGACGCCCACGTCCGGCTCCACGGCGACCTACTCGGCGCGGGTGGCGCATCGGGCCGTGGTCGGCAGAACGCCGCAGCTGAAGCCGTTGATCACGGTGGAGTGAGCCGGGTCACATTCGTCCATGTCACAGGAGGTCGGGCCATCTCGTCTCGGGGATGTAGCCACTGACGACCACGGCCCACGGAGGGCACCCATGGACGCACGACTGAATTACCTCGCCAGCCCGATCGCCGGCAAGGCCGCCAAGCAGTTCATGGCGGTCGGCAGGTCGCTCAAGGGTTCCCGACTGCCCGCCCTGACCCAGGAGTTGGTGGCGCTGCGGGTCAGCCAGATCAACGGCTGCGCGGTCTGCGTCGACATGCACACCAAGGAGGCCGCCGTGGCCGGCGAGACCTCGGTGCGGCTGAACCTGGTCGCGGCGTGGCGCGAGGCCGCGGTCTTCACCGACGCCGAGCGGGCCGCGCTGGAGCTGGCCGAGGAGGGCACCCGGGTCGCGGACGCGGCCGGCGGGGTGAGCGACGAGGTGTGGGCACACGCCGCCAAGCACTACGACGACGAGCAGCTCACCACGCTGGTCATCCTGGTCTCCTTCATGAACTCGGTGAACCGGCTGAACATCATCACCCGCCAGCCGTGCGCCGGCGACTACGAGCCCGGCCTGTTCGGCTGAGCGGGACTACTGAACGGGACGGACACCAACAGGCCATCAGAGGAACGGGGTTCGGCGTGAGCAAGGTCGAGGAGTTCGAGGAGCTGCGGCCACTGCTGTTCTCGATCGCCTATCGGATCCTGGGCAGCGTGGGCGAGGCCGAGGACGCGGTCCAGGAGACCTGGCTGCGCTACGACGGCTCGGCGACCCGGCCCACGTCGACCAAGGCGTTCCTGTCGGCCACGGTGACGCGGATCTCGATCGACGTGCTGCGTTCCGCGCGGGTACGGCGGGAGGAGTACGTCGGGCCGTGGTTCCCCGAGCCGTTGCTGAGCGACCCGTACCAGGATCCGGCGCGGTCGGTGGAGTTGGCCGACTCGGTGTCGATGGCGGCCCTTCTGCTGCTGGAGCAACTCAGCCCGCTGGAGCGGGCGGTGTTCGTGCTGCGGGAGGTGTTCGCCTTCGGCTTCGACGAGATCGCCACCACCGTGGGGCGTTCGGAGTCGGCGTGCCGGCAACTGCTGGTGCGGGCGCGGCGGCACATGGCGGACAAGCGGCCCCGGTTCGCGGCGGACCGTCAGGAGCGGCAGGAGCTGGCGACACGGTTCTTCGACGCGCTGAAGGACGGCGACGTGGCCGGACTGCGTGAACTGCTGGCCGCCGACGTGCAGTTCGTCGGGGACGGCGGCGGCAAGGCCCCGCAGCTGGCCAGGGCGGTCATGGGTGCGGAGAACGTGGCCCGGGTGCTGGGCACGGTCTTCCCCTGGCTGATCCGGATCGACGTGTCGTTCGAGCCGCACGAGGTCAACGGCCAGCCCGGCGCGCTCTTCCGCGACCGCGACGGCAAGGTGCTCCACACCCTGGTCCTCGAAGTGCTCGACGGACAGATCCAGACCATCCGCGCGGTGGTCAACCCCGACAAGCTCTCCCACCTCGGACCGGTCGCCGACGCCTGGGCCGTGGACCGCGAACTGAAGCGGGCCCGCCGCACGGAGAACTGACGACGCGACCGCGAGGGGATGCTACGGCTCCCCGTCGGCTTCGGTCCTCGCAGGCAACACGACAAGGCCGCCGCCCACAGGGGGCAACGGCCTTGTTCTTCAAGGGAGTCGAGGTCAGGCGGTCAACTCCCTTTCCTGCGCCCCCTCTTCAGTCGCGGTCGCGGTCTCCGCCGCGCCCGGCTTCCCGTCCCGCATCACCACCGCGGCCAGTACCGCCGCCGCCACGACCCCGACCGCGCTGACGGTGAAGGTCGTCGACATGGAGTTCGTGAACGCCTCCCGGGCCGTGCGGACCAGCGCCGCGTCACCGTGGGCCGCCGCCAGCGCCCCGCCGATCGAGTGCCGTGCCTCGTCCGACGTCCCCGAAGGCATCTCGTCCGCGAAGCGGCTCGACAGGAGGGAGCCGAGGATCGCGATGCCCAGAGCCGTACCGGCCTGCTGGATGGTGTCGTTGAGGGCCGAGCCGACGCCCGCCTTGTCCTCCGGGATCGTGCCCATGAGCGCGCCCACCGCAGCCGGCATCGCGAGGCCCGCGCCCAGGCCCAGGAGGCCGAGGGCGACCGCCGGGACGGTGAAGCCGGTGTCGGCCGTGACCGTCGTCAGCAGGGCGAAGGAGGAGGCCATCACCAGCATGCCCGCCAGGATCAGGTAGCGGTGACCGTACTTGGCGGTGAACTTGGCGCCGGCCGCGTTGCCGACGAGCGCCGCGACCGCCAGCGGGACGAAGGCCAGGCCCGCCTTGACCGGCGAGTAGCCGAGCACGAACTGCAGGTACTGGGTGAGTACCAGCAGCAGACCGCCGTTGCCTATCTGGACGAGGGTCAGCGAGAGCGAACCGCCGCTGAAATTGCGGTGCTTGAAGAGGACCAGGGGCACCATCGGGGTCGGCGTGACGTTCTCCCAGATCACGAATCCGGCGAGCGACGCGACGGCGACGACCAGGGTGACGAGCCCTCGGCCGGCGAACGCGCCGTGCTGCGGGATCTCGATGATCCACCAGATCAGCGCCGTCATACCGACCGCCGACAGCACCGCACCCAGCGGATCCGGCTTCTGCCAGGGGCCCTTGGACTCCGGCATCAGCGTCACACCGGCCACCAGGGCGAGCGCCACGACCGGCACGTTGAGGAAGAAGATGGAGTGCCACGAGAAGTGGTCGATCAGTACGCCGCCGAGCACCGGGCTGCCGACCAGCGCGAGCATCGACACCGAACCCCAGGCCGCCATCGCCTTGCCGCGCTCCTCCGCGTCGAAGACCGTGATGAGGATGGAGAGGGTCGACGGCATGATCAGCGCCCCGCCCACCCCCATCGCCACCCGTGAAGCGATCACCTCGCCGGGGTTCGTGCAGAACGTCGCCGCCAGTGACGCCGCCCCGAAGAGCACGAGGCCGATCAGCATCACCTTCCGGCGGCCGAAGCGGTCACCGAGGCTGCCGGAGGTCAGCAGCAGGCCGGCGAAGACCAGGATGTAGGAGTCGAGGATCCACTGGGTGTCCTGGGCGCTGGCCCCGATGCTCTCGGTCATCGACGGGACCGCCACGGTCAGCGCCATGCTGTCGACCACCAGCACCAGCGAGCTGAGGCACAGCACGACGAGGATCCACCAGCGCCGGGGGTTTCGGGTTTCCATGGGGCTTCCCTTCAGAGTCGTCGGCGTCATCGGCCGGCTTCTTGCGTACACCGTTCCTTCGATGCGAACACTGTACGCACAACAGAACAGTGTGCGCAATCCTTGAACTCTGTACGCTGGACGCGAACGACGTACGCACGACCCGCGCGAAGGAGTCCCCATGGCCGCCAGGACCAAGCCCACGACGGCGAAGCCGAACCCCATCCCCTCCGTGTGGGCCCGTGAGCAGCGCGCGCCCGACCAGCCCGCGCTCAGCCGGGACGCGATCGTCCGCGAGGCGATCGCGATGCTGGACGCCGACGGCATCGAGGCGCTGAGCATGCGCAAGCTCGGCGCCCGCCTCAACGCGGGCGCGACCTCCCTCTACCGGCATGTCGCGACCAAGGACGAGCTGATGGAACTGGCCGTCGACGAGGTCGCCGCCGAGATCCACGTCCCGGACGCGGACGCCGCCGACTGGCGCGCCGCCGTCACCGAGGCCGCCGCGTCGTTCCGTACGACCGCGCTACGGCACCGCTGGCTGTCCTCGGTGCTCGGGCAGGCCGGGCTCGCCTACCTCGGCCCCAACCTCATGTCCTTCTCCGAGCGGCTGGCCGCGCTGTTCACGGCCGTCGGATTCCCCGAGCCGAGCGGCGCGATCGACGCCGTGCTGTCGTACACGATCGGGATGAGCACGACCGAGGCCGCCTGGCTCACGACGGTCGCGCGGTCCGGGGAGAGCGAGGCCGAGTTCATCGCCCGTCTGATGCCGGCCGCCCGGCAGGCCGCGGCCGACCATGCCCATCTCGCCGGTGCCTACGCCGAGTCGGCCGCCACGATCACCGACCCGGTGGCGCTGCGCGACGACAAGTTCGCCTACGGCCTCGATGTCGTCCTCGACGGGCTGTCGCTACGGCTGACGCGTTAGGCCCCGCCCGCCAGGTCGGTCGCCGTAGGACAGCCGGAATTGGGGCGCCCTGCTCGAACTCGGTGATGTGGCGGTCGCGTTCGACCGGATCGAGGCATGCTCCGGCGGTGCGGTTCTTCTGGCGTGGGGCGGGTTCCCGTTTGAGTGAATCAGGACGTGATCCACGTGGCGTCACCGAAGTGGCATGCCGTTTTCAGTGATCGTTTGTGGCGTTGAACCGACCGATGCGTCTGTTTTCCGGCGCGTCTTCCAAAGATCATTGGGAGTAGTAATGCGTATGCGTTCCGCCCTGACCACGTCCGTCCTCGCCGTAGGCATCCTGCTCGGCGGCGCCGGCGCGGCCCTCGCCCACGACGACGGCGGGTTCCGCCACGACGACGGCGGGCTCGTCCAGGGCACCGGTTCCCAGGGCTCCGGGCACGTCGACAACACGATGTTCGCCGGTGTCATCAACCACGTCGGCCCCGTCTACGCCTCGACCACCAAGACGGACCACGACTGGGACCGCGGCACGTTCCAGGGCGTCTTCGGTTACTGACACGTCCACCCGGCGCACCGGCCCGGGTAACGCACCGGGCCGTCAGTGACGGTGTGAAGGGGGCGGCCGACCTGCGTCGGCCGCCCCCTTTTTTTGCATTCTTTTTTTGCGTCAGATCAACGGCCGCACCTGGCGCGCCTCCTTCAACGCCCTTCCCCACCACACCAGTTGGTCCAGCATCGCCTTCGCCGCCGCGTCCGGGGCCGTGGCGTCCTTGAGGCGGCCGTCGTCGTCGAAGGACGCGCCCGCGTTGTGGAAGGAGACGGTGTCGCGGACCGTGACGGCGTGGAGTTCGGCGAAGACCTGGCGCAGGTGTTCCACCGCACGCAGGCCGCCCGCGAGACCGCCGTAGGAGACGAGGGCGACGGGCTTGGCGCGCCACTCGGTGAAGTGCCAGTCGATCAGGTTCTTCAAGCCCGCCGGGAAGGAGTGGTTGTACTCGGGGGTGAGGACGACGAAGGCGTCGGCCGAGGACAGTTTCGGGGTGATGCCGGCCAGTGCGGCGGTCGCCTCCGGGGTCGGGGCGAGGCTTGTGGGCAGGTGGTCGGTCTCGGCCACGTCGACGACCTGGAGGGTGAGGTCGGGGTGGTCGCGGACGTGGGTGAGGAGCCAGTCGGCGACGACCGGGCCGAAGCGGCCGTGGCGGTTGCTGCCGATCACGACGGTCACGGTCAGCGGAGCGGTAGTGGTGTCCATGCAGGCAGCCTGGTACCTCAACCATTCTTGAGGTCAAGGGCGACCGGCATCATCCCTGTAGGCGGCACCCGGTGGTGCCCGGTCACCCGTTCACACGCGCGGCTTGCGCTCTTCGGGTTCTTCTCCGGGACGGGTTTCGCCGTAGCCCGTCGTACCGCTATGACCTGCTGAAACAGCGACGAGAAGGCGCGTCGGAAGCCCTTTCTGACACCCATTCACCACACTTCTGACGCGCGCTCAGGAAGCGGGCTCGGCCCGGTGCCACTTACCTCGGAAGGGCAGCCAACCACAGCTCGGAGGAGCACCGATGCGACGTACCGCCCGTCTGTTGACCGGTACCGCGCTTGCCGTCGCCGCCGCGGGTCTCGCGACCGCACCGGCGTACGGCGGCGAGACCGGCAGCCTGGAGGTGTTCCCGTCGAGCGCCGTGCCGGGCGGCGACGTCACCGTGAACACGGCGGCCTGCGGCGACGACGGTACGGCCGCCGGTGACGCCAGCGCGGTGGGCGCCGGCACGTTCACGCTGGCGCCGAGCGCGCACGAGGGCGATGCGATCGGGCAGTTCAAGGTGCCGCCGAGTGCGCAGCCGGGGACGTACGAGATCGTCGCGAAGTGCACGGACGGACGGCAGGTCAGCGGCGATCTGATGGTGACGCTGGCCTCGATGCGGCAGCAGGTGCAGCCGCGCGGAAGTGTGAAGACGGGGGTCGGCGGCGCCTTGGGCCCCGACCCCGTGCAGACCGCGGCCGGCGTGGCGGCTCTCGCCGTCGCCGCCGCGGGCGGTACCTGGCTCCTGCATCGCCGGGCGAGAGGCGACAGGTTCTGACGGACACCCTCCGCTGTCCGTCCGCCGGTACCGCAAGTCCCCTCCCCCTCCGGGTCCGACGCCCCTCGTGGCCCGGAGGGGGGCGCGGGGCAGTCCCTGGTTTCTGGAGAGGGGTGCGTGATGCGTTTCGGCAACACCGCGATAGGGGCCGTCACCGTGGTCGCCCTGTGCACCGGCGCGTGGCTGTTGACCAGCGGCTCCGGGACGAACGCCCCGCCGCAGCCGTCCGCCGCCGAGGGGCGGCCCGATCCGGCCACCGCGCGCACCGCGGCCCGTGCGCTGCCGCCGTCGCCGCCGGATCACATCCGTATCCCGGCCATCCATGTGAACGCCCCGCTGATGGGCCTCAAGCTGACGAGCACCGGCAGCCTCGACGTCCCCCCGGCCGCGAAGAAGAACCTCGCCGGCTGGTACGAGGCCGGCACCACCCCCGGTGAGACCGGCACGGCGATCGTCGCGGGCCATGTCGACAACGCCGACGGTCCCGCCGTCTTCTACGACCTCGGCGCCCTGAAGAAGGGCAACACCATCGAGCTGGACCGGCTGGACGGGAGCGTCGCGCTGTTCACGGTGGACGCGGTCGAGGTGTATCAGGCGAGCCACTTTCCCGATCAGAAGGTCTACGGGGCCGCGCGGCGGCCGGAGTTGAGGGTGATCACGTGTGGGGGCGGGTACTCGCGGTCGACGGGGTATCAGGGGAACGTTGTGGTGTTCGCGCACCTGAGTGGTAGTCGCTGAACGAAGCAACTCTCAGGCCAGCCACTGCTGGTACGCCAGGTTCGTCACCAGCGCGAAGACCACCGTCAGCAGCACGACCCGCACGAAACCGCTGCCCTGCTTCAGTGCCGTGTGTGCGCCCAGCATTCCGCCCGCGAGGTTGAACACCGCCATCAGCGCGGCGAGTTGCCACAGGACCGTGCCCTGCCAGGCGAACATCGCGAGGGCGCCCGCGTTGGTGCAGCAGTTGACGATCTTCGCGGTGGCCGAGGCGGTCACCAGGTCGAGGTGGAGTACGGCGGTGAGCGCGAGGACCAGGAACGTGCCGGTGCCGGGGCCGACGAGCCCGTCGTAGAAGCCGATGCCCAGGCCGGTGAGGCCGATTGCGGCGAGGATCTGGCGGCGGGTGGCCGGGACCGGGGTGGGGGCCGTGCCGAAGGCCGGGCGGAGGATGACGAAGGTGGCGACTGCGAGCAGGACGACCATGATCACCGGCTTGAGTACGTCGGTGCTCATGCCGGCCGCGAAGAAGGCGCCGGCGGAGGAGCCGGTGAGGGCCGCCAGGCCGATGCGTACGGCGAGGCCGACATCTACCGGGGCCTTGCGGGCGTACGTCACCGCTGCCCCGGACGTGCCGACGATCGCGACGGCCTTGTTGGTGCCGAGTGCGGTGGCGGCCGGGGTGCCGGCGGGCAGGCCGAGCAGGAGTACCGGGAGCAGGAGCAGTCCCCCGCCGCCCACCACGGCGTCGATCCAGCCGGCCGCGAGGGCCGTGAGGCAGAGGACGGCGACCATGGTCAGCGGTATGTCGGGCATGATCATGACCCCAGCGATCTCGTGCCTGGTCGACGGCAGTGTGTCCAGCCCTTGACCGCTGATCATCGTCTGCGTGGTGGGAGAACAGCCCGCGTGGTCGCCATCGGCAACCGGCGGATCATCGGCACCGCCATGGGCTATACGGCATCACCGTCGGAATTGATTTCCTTGATTTTCTCGACGAGATGTGTCCGTAAGATTCTTCCCGAATTCAAGTTGACACCAGCCGCGAGAGGATTACTTTCCGCGGCCCTTTCATTGATCTCTATGGCTTCGTCCAAAGCCTCAAGCGCCAACGGCATACCCGATCGGCTGGTGCCCAGGAGGTAGGCGAGTCCGATCAGAGCGATGCCGAGATCAAATTCGTAGGCGCTTGGGTTGGCGGCAGCCAGCCGCCGTCGTATTGCCACCGCTTCCAGGGAGTGGTGGAGGGCTTCTTCCCAGCGGTCGAGGTCTGCAAGGCCGACGCTGAGCTTGGTCAAGTTACCGGCGAGGTCGTGGGCGTAGACATCGGCATCGGCCGCAACAAGCCGCCGTCGGATGATCAGAGCTTCAACCTGTGCGTCGACGGCTTCCGGCCAGCGCTCCGCCTCTGACAGAGCCAGGCCCAGACAGGAGAGCGAGCGGGCGAGATCAGGTTCGAAGGCCGCGGCGTTGATGTCCGTAAGCCGCCGCAACCTCTTGACTGCCTCCTCGGCGGGTACCAGAGCTTCCTGCCACCTCTTGGCCCGGCACCGAAAGAAGCCCAGGTTCGACAGCGCGACAGCGAGGGCCGGCTCATGGGCGTTCGGCGCGTCGTCTGCCAGGCGTCGAAGGATGCCGACAGCCTCTTCGGCCGGCAGAACAGCCTCTTGGCAGCGCCCCGCCTCATTGAGAATGCCACTGACGCTCATCAGAGATTCGGCAAGGGAAGGCTCGTGGGCCGTAGGGTCACCGGCGGCCAGACGTCTCCGTATCACCACTGCTTCTGTGGCCGAGATCAGGGCTTCCGACGGCTGGCCCATCCGCAACAGGCAAGCACTGAGGACTGTCAATGCCGCGGCGAAGGTGGGCGCGTGAACGAGCAAGCCCCTTGCCGACTCCCGACGGAGCATCTCGGGCTTCCATCGACGAAGTATCTCCACCGATCTTGTGGCGATCATCAGAGCATCCCGCCGTCTGTTCACCGCCAGCAGATAGATGCTGAGGTTGCACAAAGAGATGGCGAAGACCGACTCAAGGTCCGGGTTGGTCCGTGCGAGGCAGCGCCATGCCGGCCAGGCGCTTGTCGCGGCGACGATGGCTTCGGAGTGCAGCCCCGCATTGTGCAGACGCTGGGCGAGGGCATCGCGGACCCTCGCATGCGTGAGGGGGTCTTGAGTCATGGCGAGGCGACGACGGGCCAAGCGGTCGACAACGGCGGCGATACCGAGGTCGAGGTCGGCGTTTTTCCCCTCGGGGAACAGGCTTTCAATGGCTTCCAGGACCGTGGTGTCGATACCGGGGACGTCGGCCAGCAAGGTCAGTGCGGCACTACCGGCTTCCATGGCCATCGCGGGACTGGCACCCAGCAGTCTGTTGAGGTGAGCTGCCACGTGATCCCAACGGCCGGGACCGGCTGCGGCGGCCAGGAACGTGATCGCGCGAGCGATATGAACGGGAACAGTGCCGTGGAAAGCTTGACCGGTGAGTATCTCGACCACGTCGGTCGCCCATACGGCGCCCGGATGCTCGGGCACATGATGGTTGGGCAGAGTGAGCGCGAGGAAATCTTCTGCGAGACGGTCGGGGTAGAGCGGTTCCAGAACTGATTCCGCGTCCGGGCAGGGATAGCAGGCACCATGGTCGGACAGGATTCGGTCAGGATGGATCTCCAGGTCGAGCTGATGCAGGATCGCCTTGCCCTGAGAGAAAGGCATTGAGCCGGTGAGAGCGGCTGTGAAAACAGCGCGCGCCATCACCTCGGACGGAGTCTTGAAGTCGAGTTGTTCTTTTTGGCCGTTTTCATACAGCAGGGCCCAGTGCCGACGTTCCCGATCCAGTAGGTAAGCCGACAAGCCTGCCATGTCATGGGGTAGCTGGGCTTGCTCACCGTTGGCATGTGCGTCGACGGCGACCAGAGCGGCCATGTGCAGGGCCAGAATGAGACCGAAGTCGGAACCCCTCAGCGAGACGGGCGATGTGACCGCGGTCGGATCGACGATGCCGTAAGCCGCGGCGAATCGATCACGGGCCATGTTGAACATCTGTACGCGTACGCCGAGTTCGTCGCCGTCGGCCAGCGGCCGGAGCAGGTACTGATCGGTGGCGACGCGCCGCTCCCGCAGGACGGAGCGGGCAGGGATCCAACTCTGCGCCGAGCGGGCCACCATCAGAAGACGGGTGGGAACGGCGTGGTGAAGGAGAGCGTTGTTGAACAGCCAGGCCAGGTGGGACAGCGGCCATCGGTCGGCATAGTCCACGACCAGGAGCACACCCCTTGCCTCGTCCAAGCGTAAGTCCACGCTTTGAGGCTGCGGGGCGATCGCGCCACGGCCATGGATCACTGTGACGATCTTCCAGCCGGCCGCGCCGCTGTCCGCCGCGAATTCCGCCGCAAGCCGAGTCTTGCCTTGGCCGCCGGGGCCATGGAGCCATCGCGCGGCGATTCGACGACCGACATCGTCCCGCCAGGCTTCCAGATCGCCCAGTTCGGAGTCGCGTCCGCCGAAATCCACGACACGGTAACGGGCGTTGAGCAGAAGACTGGGCTGTTTCCTCAGCGACGCCGCATCAATCTGTTCACCCGGTTCCAGCGAATGAGGTTCAGCCAAGTAGTAGATGGGGCCGCGGTCTTGGAAGACATGGAGGTCGGCGCCCATCACGCCGTACGCGTATCCGCCGTCGGCCCGTACCGACTGCCGGGGTACGTCAGCCCCTTCTCCGGGAGTGAATGGTGACGTCACTGCCCCGCACCGTTGCTGTCACCGGCGTTCCCGGTTGATGGTGGCGTGTGGGTCGACTCGCCATCGGTACCGAAATGAACGTTGAGATCTCCGTCTTGAACGCCGAAGGCCCTTCCGCCAATGTGGGCGGTGATGTTCTGTACGTAGTCGTATTGCGCCGACGGTAGTTCGTCCTGCGCATGGGAGATCAGTGCTCGGAGTTCGCCTGCTGCATCGGGGTGTTGCTGGAGAAGCTCAGCCAACTCCCGCCGCCATAGAGGCACCAGACACTGACGTACATCTGTGGCAGGGCCTTCTGCCTGGGCTACGCGAGCCGCATTGGCATTCAGCTGGTCTTCGATCGCCTCCTGCTGGGCCCTTCCCATCCTTCGAAACAGTCGAGCCGTGCCATCACGGGTTGACTGCCAGGCCGCAGTGGCCATCGCCGTAACGATGGTGGTGCTACCCGTCATGGCCAAGGTAGCGATGGCGTCGTCCATCGGAAGTCACCTTTTGTATGCGCGAAGTTGAGGCGCCGAAGGCCTCTCCACCATTACGGGAGAGCCATTCCCCGATCGAAGAGTCCTGAGAGCTCGTAACACGGTCTTGCAGATGTGCCCTTAGACAAGCGGACGAAGCTCCTGGCAGACACGGGTGATCTTGGTCAAGAACCCGCTTGCCAGGAGCTTCACCGTCGCGCAGCACTCTCCAACCAGCAGTCGACGCCGCCGGCCCGGAAAGGGCTCAATCATGCTGCCAGGTAAACATGACGCGGTCGCCCGGATCCAGACCCTCAAGGTAACCTATTTGGATTACGTCGTACCAGATACCGAACCCCTTTGGCTTGCGGAAGGTGAGGACCTGGCCCTTCTTTGTCTGACCCACATAAAGGCCATTACTCGCCGAGGAACCTCGACCTTGCGCCTGGATTATGAAGTTGTTACCTTCACCGTCCGGCATGATTATGGCCTTGGCCCAGCCACTACTCGTGTAGCTGATCGCGAGAGTGAACTCCACCACATCGTCAGGGACAGCCTTCTTCTGCACCTCATAGGTAATCAGATCGGCCGCGTCCTCCGTCCCGAACGCGCCATTCGGCAGGTCCGCCCAACCCGGGCCGAGTCCAACTCCTCCTTGCGCTTGGGCGGTAACGCCTGCGCCCACTAATGCTGCCTCTTCTTCGACGCCCGGAACTGCGACCCCGAAAATAGGAAGCCGACGTCCGATAGATTCGCTCTGCCGAGTCACGTGAGAACCCTTCCACAGCATAGTAATTTTCGCGTTTTTGCAGGCCAACGCCTGGTCGCCGACATAGCAGACGGCACTTCCGGGCGAATCCGGCACTCCTCCTTCTTTGAATGCCAAACAGTTCCAACTTCAGGATCGCAGATAGTTTTTGAATTCAATCCAGAGTCTCTCGCCCGGCCTCCATCACGTCAAGGTAAAGATAATAACTGGTAGCTCGCATTACGCTTCCAAAGAGGCAGGCCAGAGAGGCGCAGGGAAGGCAAGTAATGAGTGGGAGACGTGCCTCGGGCGATAGGCGGCTCTACGCGGGTATCGCGCGTTGCAGGCGTCCCCTCGTGGGAATTCGTGACGATCTGATTCTCGTTCGCCAGGAGATCATGGGCGGGTCTTCTTGAGTCAGGGCCGGCAGATCAGTCCGCAGGCCGACGAGACGAGGACACCATGGAGTTCGAGGAGCCCTTGCGGGAGATCACTGGCATGATCGGATGATCGTCGCGGTCTGAGCTCAGCGCCCGGCTTCGAGGTAGCGGAGTACTGCGAGTACGCGGCGGTTTCCCGTCTCCGAGGGGGATAGGTCGAGCTTCGCGAAGATGTTCGCCACGTGCTTCTCCACGGCTCGTTCCGAGACCGTGAACGTGGTGGCGATCGCGTGGTTCGTGCGGCCCTCCGCCATCAGGGCGAGGACCTCGCGCTCGCGGGGAGTGAGGGTGTCGAGGGCGGTGGATCGGCGGGCGGCGCCGAAGAGTTGGGCCACCACCTCGGGGTCGAGTGCGGTGCCGCCGGCCGCGACGCGTTCGAGTGCGCCGACGAACTCCCCGATGTCTACGACCCGTTCCTTGAGGAGGTACCCGAACCCGGCTGGATTGCCCAGGAGTTGGGCCGCGTGGGTCGTCTCGACGTACTGCGAGAACAGCAGGACGCCGGTCGCGGGGTGCCGGTCGCGTAGTTGTACGGCCGCCCGTACACCCTCGTCGGTCTGGGTGGGCGGGAGGCGGATGTCGACGACGGCGACGTCCGGGGCGTGTGCTGCCACCGCGGTGAGGAGCGCCTCGGCGTCGCCGACCGCCGCGGCGACTTCTACGTCCCGTAGCTGGAGCAACTGGACCAGGCCGTCGCGCAGGAGGGCCGAGTCCTCGGCGATGACGACGCGCATGCGGCACGGCTCCGTTCACGTATGAGGCAGTTCGACCGTGACCACCGTAGGGCCTCCGTGCGGGCTGTCGCAGGTCAGCGTGCCGTCGACCGTACGGACGCGGGCGAGGAGGCCGGTGAGTCCGGAGCCCGCGCCGATCATCGCGCCGCCCTGTCCGTCGTCGGTGACGCGCAGGCGCAGGATGCCGTCGCGGGCGGTGACGTCGACGGCGGCTGCCGTGGCGTGGGCGTGTTTCGTGGCGTTGGCGAGGAGTTCGGCGGCGCAGAAGTAGGCGATGGTCTCGACGGCCGGGGTGGGGCGGGTGCCGATGTCGGTGGTGAGGGTGACGGGGAGGGCGCTGTCGGCGGCGAGGGTGGTGAGGGCGGCGTGCAGACCCTCGTCGAGTACGGGCGGGTGGATGCCCTTGACCAGGTGGCGCAGGTCGGTGATGGCCTGGGTGGCGTTGCCCTGGGCGGTGTCGACGGCGGTGAGGACGCGGTCGGCGGCGGCGCCTGCGGTGACCAGTTCGCGGATCAGGGTGAGGTGCATGGCCAGGGCTACCAGGCGGGCCTGGGTGCCGTCGTGCAGGTCGCGTTCGATACGGCGGAGGGTGGCGGCGGCGTCGTCGACGGCTCGGGCGCGGGTCTCCTCCAGGGTGCGGATGCGGCGGGTCGCGGCATCGGGGCCGAGCAGCACGGTCAACAGGGCGCGGTGCGGGCCGAGGGCGTAACGGAGGAGAAGGGGTGCGACGGCCAGCAACAGCAAACCGGCTGTGAACGGAATCAACCAGCGTGGCCAGGAGTCGAGCTGGTAACCGAAGAACTCCAGTGACACGTGGTGTGTGGAGCTGTGGTGCGTGGTGCCGTCCGTGGTGTGAACCGTGTTGTAGTTCCAGCGCTTGAGCAGCGGGTGCAGTGTGAACAGGACGCCGTAGACGTAGCCGATGACGACGGCTGCGTACGCGAAAACGGCTGTGAACGGTGTCAACAGGGCGCAGCCGACGGCTCGCCACCCGGTTCGGTCCAGCAGGATGCCACGACGCCAGCCGAGCACCCCCTTGCCTCCATCCCCTGCGCTGGGCTGTTCGATCTCCAGGCCGAGCAGCCGGCGCGCGAGTCCCCGTTGCAGCGCGCCCAGTGCCAGCGAGCCGCGCACGGTCGCCGCCAGCAGCCACAGGCCGAGCGTGGTCACCGACAGGGCCCCGCCGAACGCCAGCCCGACGAGCGTTAGGAAGAAGCCGACGAGGGCGAGCGGGAAGGCGATCACGCCGTAGAGGACAGCCTTCAGCGCGCGGCGGCCGAAGGTGGCGACGGCGAGCGTGCGGAGGCGGGAGCGGAGGCTCGGCATGGGGATCAACCTAGGAGAGGAACGACCTGGCGACACGGAGCTGCACGGCGGTCAGGCCGCGCACCGCCCACGGCATCAGCAGCAGGAAGCCGATGCCGCCGAGCACGGCGTGGAAGGCCCAGGCTCCGGCGAAGGTGGGCCCGCCCCAGGCGCTGGAGTAGTCGTCGCCGGCGCGGAGCGGCCAGCCGAGGTTCATGGGCACGATCGCCCAGCCGTAGAGCGTGATGAACGCCGTGATCAGGTTGAGGGGCGTGGCGAGGAGGGCGTGGGGCAGGCCGCCGGCGCGCGCGGTGCCCGGGATCTCCGTGTCCAGGAAGCGGTGGACGAGACCCCGTTGCCAGCGGGCCGTGGGGGCGCCGAGGAGGGCGAGCGGGATACAGGCGAGGCCGAGCGGGAGGGCGAGGAGTGCGTAGGCCGTGCGGCGCCAGGTGGTGGCGGTGAACGGTGCGCGGACGAGGTTCCAGGCGTGGACGGAGGTCGGGTCCGGGGCGGTGGTCATGGTGCATCCCCCTGCACATGAATCGGCGCAGCTCGTGTGAACTGCTGTGAACCGATGTCTCCAGCTTTCCGCCGCCGCCCGCTGTACACGATGGTGCCTGCACGGGACCCGGGGGTTCGGTTAACCGAACCTCACACTCCTCCCCCGGCGCGCACCCCGAACCCTCACACCCCCCGCGCGCTCCCGCTGAGGGCAGCGTTCCTCGCGGGAAACAGGTGGGATGCCATCGGGTAACACCGGCGTCGCAGGCTCCTGGGCATGACCTCGAATCCGCGTGTGGCGCCCACCATCGTGCTCGTCGGCCACGGCATGGTCGGTCAGCGCTTCCTCGAAGCGCTCGCCGAGCGCGGCCTGACCGCCACGCACCGTGTGGTCGTGCTGTGCGAGGAACCGCGTCCTGCTTACGACCGCGTCCAGCTCACCTCGTACTTCTCGGGCCGCACGCCCGAGGAACTGTCGCTCACGGACGCGGAGTTCATCGCCGATCACGGCATCGAGCTGTACGTCGGCGACCCGGCGGAGACGATCGACCGGGCGACGAGAACGGTAACCGCCCGCTCCGGACTGACAGTTGAGTACGACACCCTCGTCCTGGCCACCGGCTCGTATCCGTTCGTGCCGCCGGTCCCGGGCAGGGACGCCGAGGGCTGCTTCGTCTACCGCACGATCGAGGACCTGCTCGCGATCGAGGCGTACGCGAAGTCGAGGGCGAAGGCGACCACCGGTGCGCCGACGGGTGCCGTGGTCGGCGGCGGGCTGCTCGGTCTGGAGGCCGCGGGTGCGCTGAAGGGGCTCGGACTCACCAGCCACATCGTGGAGTTCGCGCCGCGCCTGATGCCGGTGCAGATCGACGAGGGCGGCGGCGCCGCGCTCCTGCGCACCATCGAGGACATGGGCCTGAGCGTCCACACGGGTGTGGGCACCCAGGAGATCGTGACCGGCGCGGACGGCGCCGTCACCGGGATGAAGCTGTCGGACGGTTCCGAACTCGCCACGGACATGGTGGTGTTCAGCGCCGGTGTCCGCCCGCGCGACCAACTCGCCCGTGACTGCGGTCTGTCGGTGGGTGAGCGGGGCGGCATCGCGGTCGACGAGCAGTGCCGTACGGTCGCCGACCCGCAGGTGTTCGCGATCGGCGAGTGCGCGCTGGCGGCGGACGGCCGGGTGTACGGCCTGGTGGCGCCCGGTTACGAGCAGGCGGAGACGGCCGCCGCGACCATCGCGCGGGACGAATCGGCGTTCACCGGCGCGGACTTGTCGACCAAGCTGAAGCTGCTCGGCGTGGACGTGGCGTCCTTCGGCGACGCGCACGGGGTCACCGCGGACTGCCTCGACGTCGTCTACTCCGACGCGCGGGCGGGGACGTACAAGAAGCTGGTGATCGGCCGGGGCGGCGAGCTGCTGGGCGGCATCCTGGTCGGCGACGCGGACGCGTACGGCACGCTGCGCGCGTTCACCGGGTCCGTACCGCCCGTCTCCCCCGAGCAGTTGGTGCTGCCGGCGGGCTCCGGGGGCGCCGTCCAACTCGGGCCGTCCGCCCTCCCCGACGCGGCCGTCATCTGCTCCTGCCACAACGTCAGCAAGGGCGCGATCCGCGGCGCGGTGACGGACCACTCCTGCACGAGCGTGCCCGAGGTGAAGAAGTGCACCAAGGCCGGTACGGGCTGCGGGAGTTGCGTCAAGGTGCTCGGCCAGCTGGTCACCGCCGAGCTGGAGGCGAACGGCGTCGAGGTCGACAAGGGTCTGTGCGGCTGCTTCGCGCAGACCCGCGAGGAGTTGTACGAGATCGCCCTCGCGCTGCGCGTCAACTCCTACCAGGATCTGCTGGATCGCTACGGCCGTGAGGGCGCCCGGGGTGGCGACGGCTGCGAGATCTGCAAGCCGACGGTCGCGTCGATCATCGCGTCCCTCGCCCCGACGATCGGCGCGAGCGGCTATGTCCTGGACGGCGAGCAGGCGGCCCTCCAGGACAGCAACGACCACTTCCTCGCCAACCTGCAGAAGAACGGCTCCTATTCGATCGTGCCGCGCATCCCCGGCGGCGAGATCACCCCCGAGAAGCTCATCGTGATCGGCGAGGTGGCCCGCGACTTCGGCCTCTACACGAAGATCACCGGCGGCCAGCGCATCGACCTCTTCGGCGCGCGGGTGGAGCAACTCCCGCTGATCTGGGCCCGGTTGGTGGACGCCGGCTTCGAGTCGGGCCACGCGTACGGAAAGGCCCTGCGCACCGTCAAGTCCTGTGTGGGGCAGACCTGGTGCCGCTACGGCGTCCAGGACTCGGTCCGGATGGCGATCGACCTGGAGCTGCGCTACCGGGGACTGAGGTCGCCCCACAAGCTCAAGTCGGCGGTCTCCGGCTGCGCCCGCGAGTGCGCCGAGGCCCAGTCGAAGGACTTCGGGATCATCGCCACCGCCAACGGCTGGAACCTCTACGTCGGCGGCAACGGCGGCGCGACTCCGCGCCACGCGGACCTCCTTGCGAAAGACCTGTCAGATGCCGAACTGGTGCGCCTGATCGACCGGTTCCTCATGTTCTACATCCGTACGGCCGACCGGCTGGAGCGCACGAGCGTGTGGCTGGAGCGGATTCCGGGCGGCCTGGACCACGTACGGGATGTGGTCGTGGAGGACTCGCTCGGTATCTGCGGGGAGTTGGAGTCGCTGATGGCCGCGCATGTCGCCGGATACCGCGACGAGTGGGCCACCACCATCAACGACCCCGAGAAGCTGGCCCGGTTCGTGTCCTTCGTGAACGCGCCCGACACCCCGGACCCGGTCGTCGGCTTCGTCCCCGAGCGCGACCAGATCAAGCCCGACCTGCCGCTGCTGACCATCGGCATGCGGCCCCAGCAGACCGCAGACGTCCTGGAAGGAAGCGCCCAGCGATGACCCTGGCTCCCGAGACGACCGACCTGAAGGTCCAACTCCAGCTCGCCGAGGGCTGGTTCACGGTCTGCGACCTGAACCTGCTCGCCCCCGGCCGCGGGGTCGCGGCCCTGCTGCCCGACGGCCGCCAGGTCGCCCTGTTCCGCGACCGTTCCGGCACCCTCTACGGCATCGACAACCGCGACCCGTTCAGCGGCGCGGCGGTCCTCTCCCGCGGCCTGACCGGCACCCACCAGGGCCGCCCGTTCGTCGCGTCGCCGCTGCTCAAGCAGCGGTTCGATCTGGTCTCCGGGGAGTGCCTGGACGACGCGTCGGTGCGGGTGGCGACGTATGAGGTGCGGGCGCACTGATGACCTGCGCGCCCGCCCTCCCCGTCACCGGATCCGGTGCGTACGCAGTGCGGTCGTCAGGGCGGCGGTGCTCAACACGGCCGTGGCCAGCAGGTAGTAGCCCGGTGCGACCGGCGAACCCGTCGCCTCGATCAGGGCCGCGGCGATCGTCGGTGTGAAGCCGCCGAAGAGTGCGACCGTTGTGTTGTAGCTGAAGGACAGGCCCGTCGCGCGGGCCCGGGTCGGGAAGACATCGGCCATCACCGACGGCAGTGTGCCGAAGTAGACGGCCTTGAGCAGGGCGAGGGCGGTGGCGCACACCGCGAACGTGAGGAAGGACGGTGAGGCGTTGAGCCACAGGAAGAGCGGGACGACGCTCACGCCGATCAGCACCGCGGCCGGGATCATGATGCGCAACCGGCCGTGGCGGTCGCCCAACAACCCCACCAGCGGCGTGAAGAAGGTCAGGACGGCCCCGGCGATGAGCAGCGCGGTGAACGACAGCGAGGCGTCCAGGCCCAGTTGACCGATGCCGTACGTCGGCAGGTACTGGAGCATGAAGTTCAGCGCCGTCGAGACGATCAGCGCACCGCCGGCGATCAGCAGCCCACCCCAGTGGTACCGGAAGACCGACACGATCGGCGAGGGCTTCGGGGTGGCCGACTCCAACTCCGGTGCCAGTGCGGGCGATTCGTCCATGTAGCGGCGTACGAAATAGCCCACCGGGCCGATCAGCAGACCGAACGCGAACGGCACGCGCCAGCCCCACGAGGTCATCTGGGCTTCGGACAGCAGAGCCGTGAGCGCCGCCGCGAAGCCTGCCGCCATGAGGGTCGACAGTCCCTGGCTGGCGAACTGGAAGCTGCCGAGGAAACTCTTGCGCCGCTCGTCCTGCTCGACCAGGAACGACGTGGCCGCCCCGAACTCGCCCCCGGCGGCGAACCCTTGGATCAGCCGCGCGACCACGATCCCCAGGGTCGACGCGATGCCGAGGGTCGAGTAACCGGGCATCACCGCGAGCAGCAACGTGCCGAGGACCATCAGCCGTATCGACAACAGCAGTGCTTTCTTACGGCCGTTGCGGTCCGCGTACGCGCCGAGCAGCAGGCCACCGAGCGGCCGGATCAGATACGTCACGCCGAACACGGCGTAGGCCTGCACCAGTTGGACGCCCGGGTTGCCGCCGGGGAAGAACGTGCGGCCGATGTACGAGGCCATCAGCGCGTACAGGGCGAGGTCGAAGAATTCGAGCGCGTTGCCGATACTGGCCACCGCGATGGCGCGTCGTGCGGTGGGGCGGCGCGGTGCCTGGGTGTCGTCGGGGTGGGTGGACTGCGTGGGCTGGGGGGACGGAGCGGTCATCGGGGGTCCTTCCGGCGGGTGTTGGGGAGGGGTGTGCCGGACGGGGCGCGGGTGCCGAGACTCGGGGACTATCGGGGCCGTACGGAAAGGGGGAGCGGCCGGTCCGCCGACGGACGGCCGAGCGCGTGGAACAGGCCGGCCGCCAGGACGAGGCCCTCGCGGGCGATCGGCGCCAACAGGTGTTCGTCGGGGGCGTGTTGGAGGCAGCCGGGGTAGGAGTGGGGCAGCCAGAGGGTCGGCAGGCCGAGGACGTCGGTGAAGACGGCATTCGGGAGGGAGCCGCCGATGTTGGGCAGCACGGCGATCGGGCCGCCTGTGACCTCCTCCAGCGTGGTCCGGGTCCAGCGCACCCACGGGTCGTCGAGCGGGGTGCGGCTCGCGGCGAAGCTGCCGAGCACGCGGACGTCGACCATCGGGTACTCGTGCTCGACCAGGTGCCGGGCGACGGCCTCGGCGGCCTGATCGGCGTCGGTGCCTACGACGTACCGGAGTTGGAGGACCGCGCGGGCGCTGCCCGGGATGGCGTTGACCGGCCGGTCGGCGTCGGCCGCGCCGAGGGCGAGGACTTCGAGGGTGTTCCAGGCGTAGAGCCGTTCGGCGGCGGACATTCCGGGCTCGCCCCAGCCCTCGTCCGGCACCGGATCACCGGGCGAGGCCGCGACGGTGACACCGGCGAGTGCCTCGCGGACCTCCGGCGGGATCGCGGGCGGCAGCAACTCCGGTACGCGGATACGGCCGTGGCCGTCGACCAGGGTTGCGACGGCGCCGGCGAGGGTGGTGGCGGGGTTGCGCAGCAGGCCGCCCCAGTTGCCGGAGTGGTAGGCGTCCGGCCGTAGATCGGCGGCGAGTTGGAGCTGGAGGCCGCCGCGCGCGCCGAGGAACAGCGTCGGTGTCGTGGCGTCCAGGCGTGGTCCGTCGGAGGCGACGAGCACGTCGGCCCGCAGCAACTCCCGGTGTTCCGCGGCGAATTCGGCGAGTCCGGGTGAGCCGATCTCCTCGCCGGACTCCAGCAGGAAGGTCAGGTTGAAGCCCAACGAGCCCTGGTCGGCGAGGAGTAGGCGCAGGGCGGCGAGATTGACCAGGTGCTGGCCCTTGTTGTCGGCGGCGCCGCGCCCGTACCAGCGGTCTCCCTCGGCGGTCAGCGTCCACGGGTCGCGGCCCTCGCTCCACCGGCCCGCCTGGCCCTCGACGACGTCCGCGTGGCCGTAGACGAGCACGGTCGGGAGGTCGGGGGACTCGACGCGGGTGCCGATCAGGAAGGGGCCGGCCGCCGGATCGGGGTTGTCGTGGCGCGCGACCTCGCAGCCGAGGGCGGTCAGGGCGGGGGTCAGGAACTCGTCGAGGTATGCCTCAATGGCAAGGCGACCCTCGGGGCGGGAACTCTCCGTGGCATACGCGACCATGGTGGCCAGCTCGGTGAAGAAGTCGCCCGAGTCGACGAACTCCTCGGCTTTACGGGCCAGTTTCTCAGGGATCACGGGAAGATTTCTCCAGGGAGGGCGGCGGTCGGGCGGGCGGTGCGCTCTCGTCGTTCCAGCAGAGTAGGGCGGATCCGGGCCCGCGACCATTGCCGTTTGTGACGCGAAGCGTTCTACTTTCAGCAACGCACTGCATGACCACGGGAGCCTCTATGCAACTCCTGCCGGTGAACCTCGCCTACTTCCTGGAGGTCGCCCGCACCGGATCGGTGACCGAGGCGGCGCACGCCCTGAACGTCGCGCCGTCGGCGATCAGCAGGCAGGTCGCCAAGCTGGAGTCCGGCATCGGGGTCCCGCTGTTCGCCCGGCATCCGCGCGGGATGATCCTGACCGACGCCGGCTCCCGGCTGCTGGCCCACGCCCGCCGCACCGAGACCGAATCGACCACGCTCGTCGAGGAGTTGAGGACGGGGCGGGGCGCGGAGGCGCGCAGTGTCGCCGTCGCCTGCTCGGAGGGGTTCGCGCGGCGACTGGTGCCACGGGCGATCGCCGACTTCCGGCGCGCCCACCCCGACGTGGCCTTCCGGGTGGACGTCGTCGCCCGCCAGGAGGCGACCCGCCGCGTGGTCGAGGGCCTCGCCGACGTCGCCGTCACCTACACGATGGGCCCGCAGCACGACGTCCGTGTCGAGTGCGCCGTCGTGGTCCCGGTGGCCGCCATCGTCCCCCTCGGTCACGAACTCGCCGGACGCGACCGCATCGGCCTCGCCGACCTCTGCGCCTACCCGCTCGCCCTGGCCTCACCGGGCACCAGCCAGCGCGAACTCTTCGACATCGGCGCCCAGTTGGAGGGGATCACGGTCCGCCCCGCACTGGTCTGCGACAGCCTCGCTCCGCAGTACGAGTTCGTACGCGCGGGAGGTGGCCTCGCGCTCGTCGGAGACCTGGGCGACACAGAGCAGAGCGCTGCGACCGAGGGGGTGACGTACGTCCCCGTCGACCACCCGGTCTTCCGGCAGCGCGAGGCACAGGTGCAGACGGCGACGGGGCGACGGCCGTCCTGGTCGGCGACACAGTTCACCGAACTGCTGATGGCGTCACTGCGGCGGGACCACTCCCCCTGAACCACTACCACCTGCACATGAGCCTCACAGCGGGACGTCACGCCCGTAACACACTTCCCTGGCAATCTGATCCGGCCGCGTGGGAGCGCTTCCCATCACAAGTCGGCCGGAGAGAAGGGCAGTTCGGCACGTGAAGCTCGACATGTTCAGCGAGATCCAGGACCCCAGACCGTGGACGGCCGAGGACCACGAACACCGGCGGATCACGGAGGCGGTCGAACAGGCCGTACTCGCCGACGAGTTCGGGTACGACTGCTGGTGGCAGGTGGAGCACCACGGCGCGGCGGAGTTCAGCCTCAGCTCGGCGCCGGAGCTGCTGCTGGCGGCACTGTCGCAGCGCACGTCCCGGATACGACTGGGCCACGCGGCGGTGTTGGCACCCGCCGAGATCAACCACCCGCGGCGGGTCGCCGAACGGGCCGCCTGGCTGGACCAGTTGAGCGGCGGCCGGGTGGAGCTGGGCCTGACCCGCTCCACGGCGCCCGAGTGGCGCATGTTCGGCGTGGACCCGGCGGGCGCCCGCGCCCAGACCCAGCGGGCCTTCGAGGAGATACCCCGGCTGTGGACGGGCGCCGGCGATCAGCCACTCGTCCCCGCACCCCTGCAGCACCCGCACCCGCCCCTGTGGCAGGCGGCCTCCAGCCCGGCGTCGTTCGAGGAGGCGGGCCGGCGCGGAGTGGGCGTCCTGGGCACGACCCTCTGGGAGCCACTGACGCGGGTGGCCCGGCTGGTGGAGCTGTACCGGGAGGCCGTAGCCGACTGCGGGCAGCCCGCCGGCGCCTTCGTCAACGACCAGATCGCCTTTTTCACGTTCGTCCACTGCGCCGAGACCGACGAGGAGGCACTGCGGTCCGGCGCGGCAGCCGCGGCGGCCTGGTACACGGCGCGGGCGCTCACCTTCTTCGAGGCGGCGGACGCGTTCGTCGAGACGATGACGATCCAGCAGGACATCCTGGCCGACCCGACCGGCGGCGGCCTCACCGGCGCGTTCCTGCGCGACGAGGTCGACACGGTCCCCAACGCGGCCCAACTGGCCATCGGCCGCATCCTCCAGGGCGAGACGGTCCCCGAGGACGAGCTGTTCGAGGCGCTGATGGCGCAGGACTCCCTGATCGTCGGCAGCCCCGACACCTGCCGCAAGAAACTGCGGGCGTACGCGGACGCGGGCATCGACCGGCTGATGTGCTTCCAGCAGGTGGGAGCGATCCCGCACGAGCGGGTCATGGACAGCATCCGCCGGGTGGGCGAGCTGATCCCCGAGTTCGCGTGACCGGCGGGCCCCCTGTGCACCTCAACAGGCATTCTTGACTGATCGTTCTAGATTAACCTAGACTGCCGGGCATGGCCAGAACCAAGGAGTTCGATCCCGAGGCCGCGCTGCGGGCAGCCCTGGAGCTGTTCTGGCGGCGCGGCTACGAGGCGACGTCGATGTCCGACCTCGTCGAGCACCTCGGCATCGGGCGGGCCAGCATCTACGCGACCTTCGGCAACAAGCACGACCTGTATCTGAAGGCGCTGGAGAGCTACGACCGGTCCGGACTCACGCCGATGGTGCGGGAGTTGTCGCAGCCGGGCCCCGCACTGCCGCCCGTGCGAGCGATCGTACGGCGGTACGCGGCCGAGGCGGCGAACGAGCAACTACGGGCGCTGGGCTGCCTGGTGACCAACACGGCGGCCGAACTCGCCCCGCACGACGTGGCCGCGACCCGGCTGGTCGAGCGCAACTGGGACCAGTTGGAGGCGGTGCTGCGCTCGGCGCTGGTGCGGGCCCAGGCGCAGGGCGAGCTGTCCGCCGACCGCGATCCACTCACCCTCGCGCGCATGCTGCTGGTGCTGATGCAGGGGCTGCGGGTGGTCGGCCGGGCGTCCGGGGATCCGGCGCGGGTGCGGGACGCGGCGGAGCAGGCGTTGACACTGCTCGACTGAGATTCCGTCCCCCTCACGGCGTTTTCTCGCGCCCCTATATTGAACCGATCGATCAAGAAAGAGGCCCGTTCATGAGCAACCACCTCAGCAACCGTTTCTCCGGCAGGACCGCCGTCGTCACCGGTGCGGGCTCGGGCATCGGACGGGCGATCGCCCTCGCGTTCGCGGCGGAGGGGGCGAACGTCGTCGTAGCGGGGCGGCGTCGGGAACCGCTCGACGAGACGGTCGCGCTGATTGAGGGCGGGGGCGGGAAGGCCCTCGCCGTGAGCGCCGATGTGTCGAAGGCCGCCGACGCTCGCGCCCTGGTGCAGGCAGCCGTCGACCGGTACGGCTCACTCGACGTCGCGGTCAACAACGCGGGGATCTTCCGGGGCGGACGCCCCCTCGCCGATCTCACCGAAGAGGACTGGCGCACACAGCTCGACATCAACGTCACCGGAGTCTTCCTCGCGCTCCAGGCGGAGATCCGCCAGATGCGTACCCAGCCGTCCGGCGGTGCGATCGTCAACGTGGCCTCCACCTTCGGCGTGCACACGAGCAGCCCCGGGGCCGCCGCCTACGCCGCTTCCAAGGCCGCCGTAGCCGTGTTGAGCAAGGGTGCCGCCGTGGACCACATCCGCGAGGGCGTCCGCATCAACGTGGTCAGCCCCGGCGCCACCGACACCCCCATGTCCCTGCGCACCGGCGAGACGGAGGCCGACCGCGCCGAACGCGTACGGGCCACGCTCCCCCTGGGCCGCATCTCCGCTACGGCCGAAGTGGCCGCCGCCGTCCTCTACTTGGCCTCGGACGACGCGGCGTCGGTGGTGGGCACCGACCTGGTGGTGGACAGCGGCGCGACGGCGTGAAGACCAGGGGCTTGAATTCCGGCAACTCGACGACTCACGCCTTGAGTTGGTCGTACACGACTCCCGTCAGCTCCTCCGAGGCAGCCCAAAGGCGTTGCCCCATCGCGTCGTTGAGGGTCCAGGGTGCCCGCCAGGACGGTGCCGGTGCCCCGCGCCACATCGCGATACGGGGGCCGAAGAACGAATCGGGGCGTACGTCGGGGGCGGTGGCCGCGTAGAGGGAGGGCAGCGCGCCGGCCTCCGCCGACTGGGCGAAGACCCGGTTGCCGACCTCCATGAGCCGCTCGGCGGACCTGCGTCCCTCCGCCTGCGGCCCGGCGGTCTGGAGGTTGGTGGCGGCGTACCCGGGATGGGCGGCGGTCGCGACCACCTCCGAACCGGCCGCCGCGAGCCGCCGCGCCAGCTCGTGCGTGAAGAGCAGGTTGGCGGTCTTGGAACGGGAGTAGGCGGTCCAACGGCTGTACCGGCGCTCGCTGTTGAGGTCGTCGATGTCGATGTTGGCGAGTACGTGCATGAAGCTGGAGACCGTGACGATCCGGGCGTCGGGAGCGTCGAGCAGCGCCGGCAGCAGCAGCCCGGTGAGCGCGAAGTGCCCGAGGTGGTTGACCCCGAACTGCGTCTCGAAGCCGTCCACCGTCGTGCCGTACGGCATCGCCATGACCCCGGCGTTGTTGACGAGCAGATCGAGCCGCTCGTACGGAAACGTGGCCGCGAACTCCCGTACGGAGGCCAGATCCCCGAGATCCAGCCGCCCGAACTGCGCCTCGGCACCCGGCACTTCGGCGACGATCCGGTCGGCGGCCTCGCTCCCCCGCGCCTCGCTCCGACAAGCGAGCACCACCCGGGCGCCCTTGCGGGCCAACTCCCGCGCGGTGACGTAGCCGAGCCCGCTGTTGGCCCCGGTGACGACGGCGACCCGGCCGCGCTGGTCGGAGACGGCCTTCTCGTTCCAGCCGGACATGGGCGGCTCCCTTCGTCGACGCGTGCTTCCCGGTGCACGAAGAGCGTACGAGAGCCGGACCGGCCCCGCTCCCCGCACGCCGAGTGACACGACCATCACGGACCATCACAGGTTGGTCACTCCTCCTTCACCTGCCCGGTCCCGGCATTACGTTCCGTACCACACCAGACACAGGGGGACGAGATGACCCATCCATACGCGATGCCACCCGTACCACCGGCTCCCCAACCGGACCGGCCCGCACCCCGCTGGGCCCGCAAGCGGTACGTACTCCCGGCCCTCGCACTGGCCTTCCTCATAGGCCTCGGCGCCGGCGGCTCCGGCCAGGACACGAAGAAGGACACGACAGCCGACGCGAAGCCCGCCGCCGCCAAGCCGCAGCCGACGATGACCATCACGGCGACCGCGACGGAGACCGCCGCTCCGGCTCCCGCGCCCACGGTCACCGCGACGAAGACCGTCAAGGTCACCAAGACGGTGACCGTCGAGGCGGCTGCAGGCAGCGGCTCCGGTTCTGGTTCCGACGACACCAACTCCGGTGGCGGCAGCACCTATTACACGAACTGCACCGCCGCCCGCGCCGCCGGCGTCACACCCCTCTACCGGGGCGACCCCGGCTACGACTCCCACCTCGACCGGGACGGCGACGGGGTCGCCTGCGAGTGAGTCCTGAACCTGCGTAGCCGCTCAGTACGGTGGACCACATGAAGCTATCGCCACACGTCGCCCGGGAACGTTTCGCCGCGTCACCCGTTGCCCGGCTGGCGACAGCCGACGCACACGGGGTACCTCACGCGGTTCCCGTCACCTTCGTCGTCCTGGGCGACGCCTTGTACTTCGCGGTCGACCACAAGCCCAAGAGCACTTGGAATCTAAGGCGGTTGCGCAACATCAGGGAGAACCCGTCGGTGACCTTGCTCGTGGACCACTACGCCGACGACTGGTCGACACTGTGGTGGGCTCGCGCCGACGGTCTCGGCGAAGTACTGGAGGACGGTCAGGAACAACACCGCGCAGTGGAGTTGCTGTGCGGCAAGTACGACCAGTACCGGAACTCCCCTCCCGAAGGCCCCGTGGTCGCGATTCGGGTCGAGCAGTGGAGCGGCTGGGCCTTCACATAGCCTTGCCGGGACAGCCGAACCCGAGGTGGCGTACATGCCGGACCGAGATCTTCCTCCCTACCGCCGGATCGCGGACGACCTGCGGGCAGCGATCGCGGCGGGCAGGCTGACGCCGGGCGAGAAGCTGAAGTCGGAGAACGAACTCAAGGACGAGTACGGCACGACGCGGGTCACCGTACGCAAGGCGTTGTCCCTGCTCAAGGCCGACGGACTGCTGATCAGCGAGCAGGGCAGGGGTGTGTTCGTACGTCAGCCGCCCAGAGTGCGATTGCAGACGACCGGCGCCAACTTCCGCGAGCGACGCTCCACCGGCGTAAGCAACTTCACCGCCGAGGCCGCGGCACAGGGGCAGCGGGCGCAGCAGCAGATCCTGTCGGTGGAGAGGGTTCCCGCGCCGGCCGAAGTCGCGGAGCGGCTCGGTTTGTCGGCGGATGCCTCGGTGATCGTCCGGCGGCGTGCCTTCCTCATCGACGACGAGCCCATGCAGTTGGTGGACGGCTATTACCCGGAGGAGTTGTTCGCCGACAGCCCTGTGGAGAAGTCCGGACGCATCCCCGGCGGCGTGAGTGCCCTCATCGAGGATCCCGCCGGACCCGTGGGCCAGCGGATCGTACGCTTCGTCGAGGACCTGGAAATCCGCATGCCCACCCCGTCGGAGGTCGGCGCACTGCGTATCCCGCCCGGCGTCCCCTTGGCTCGCGTACTGCGCAGCGCCTGCGTGGAGGACGGGCGAGTGGTCGAAGTACTGGACTCACGCGTACCCGGCGACCGCCATCTCTTCCAGTACGTCATCGACGTGCCCTGATCCCGAACTTCGACTGCCTTGGGCTCCCAGACTCCGAGAGCAACTTGTATATCCAAGCAGGCCCCGTTAAGTTGATTCCAACTTGGATATACAAGTAGCGGACGGAGTCGGCGCGATGACGGACACACCGCAGGTGGGCGACGTCATGAAGGACACCACCACCAACCGAGTCGGCAAGGTCATGGGCTTCACAGGCCCGTACGTGCAACTCAGGCCACTCGGCGGCGGCATCGAGTGGGACGCGAGGCCGGAGCGGCTGACGCCCACGAGCCCTGCGGAGGCCCTGAGCGCGGGCATGGCCGAAGCCAACTCCCGTTCCTGGCAAGGGGTGTCAGTAGCGACGAACTCCGGTCTCCCAGCCGCCGTCCAGAACCCCCGCACGACAAAGGAGGTTTCAGCGCCTTCAGCCGAGTGCGCGCTCGCCAAACGTCCTGGCTACGAAGATCTGCATGGCGACTGCCGCGAAACGCGGGACGTATTCCTCCCAGGATCCGCAGGCATCCTGCTGACGCCCCGTTGCGACTGCGAGTGCCACATCGCCGAATGCCAGTGACAGCACAAGAGGGCGGCACCCCCCGCACAGGGGTGCCGCCCTCTTCCTCAGTCCGGAACCACCGCCGCGTCGGTGAGGGTCAGGATGACCGACGGCTGCCCCGGAGATCTGTCAGCGGTGATCGCTCCCCTGCGCCACGCAAGCCGCCCGCCCCGCCTCCAGCCGAGCCACGGGGATCCGGAACGGCGAGCACGACACGTAGTCCAGTCCGACCTCGTGGAAGAAGTGCACCGACTCGGGATCGCCGCCGTGTTCGCCGCAGACGCCGAGCTTGAGGTCGGGACGGGTCTCGCGGCCCGCCTTCGCCGCGAGCTTCACCAGTGAACCCACGCCGTCCCTGTCGATCGTCTCGAAGGGGCTGACGCCGAAGATGCCCTTCTCCAGGTAGGCCGTGAAGAACGAAGCCTCTACGTCGTCGCGGCTGAAGCCCCACACCGTCTGGGTGAGGTCGTTCGTGCCGAACGAGAAGAACTCCGCCGCCTCGGCGATCTGGCCCGCCGTCAGTGCCGCGCGCGGGAGTTCGATCATCGTGCCGATCGACAGCTTCAGCGACGTGCCCGTCGCCGCCTCGACCTCGGCGATGACCTGGTCGGCCTCCTCGCGGACGATCTCCAGTTCCTGGACCGTGCCGACGAGCGGGATCATGATCTCCGCGCGCGGGTCGCCCTTCGCCGCCTTGCGTTCGGCGGCGGCCTCGGCGATCGCCCTTACCTGCATCGTGAACAAGCCCGGAATCACCAGACCCAACCGCACACCCCGCAGCCCCAGCATCGGGTTCTGCTCGTGCAGGCGGTGGACCGCCTGGAGCAGGCGCAGGTCGTTCTCGTGGGACTCCTGGCGGGACTCCGCGAGCGCGACGCGGACCGACAACTCCGTGATGTCCGGCAGGAATTCGTGCAGCGGCGGGTCCAACAGGCGGACGGTGACCGGGAGTCCGTCCATCGCCTTGAACAGCTCGACGAAGTCTGCCTTCTGGAGCGGGAGTAGAGCCTTGAGGGACTCTTCGCGTTCGGTGTCCGTGTCGGCCAGGATCAGCCGTTCCACCAACTCCCGGCGGTCGCCGAGGAACATGTGCTCCGTACGGCACAGGCCGATGCCCTGCGCCCCGAAGCGGCGGGCGCGCAGCGCGTCCTCGGCGTTGTCCGCGTTGGCGCGCACGCGCAACCGGCGTACTCGGTCCGCGTATCCGATGATCCGGTGGACCGCCTCGACCAACTCGTCGGCGTCGTCCGCACCCGCGTGCATCCGGCCCTCGAAGTACTCCACGACGGGGGAAGGAACCACCGGGACCTCGCCCAGGTACACCTTGCCGCTCGAACCGTCGATGGAGATCACGTCGCCCTCCTCGACCACGTGACCACCCGGCACCGTCATCCGGCGCCGCTTGGTGTCGACCTCCAGTTCCTCGGCGCCGCACACGCACGTCTTGCCCATGCCTCGCGCCACCACCGCCGCGTGGGACGTCTTGCCGCCGCGCGACGTGAGAATGCCCTCGGCCGCGATCATGCCGTCGAGGTCGTCGGGGTTGGTCTCCCGGCGGACCAGGATCACCTTCTCCCCCGAACGCGACCACTTCACCGCCGTGTACGAGTCGAAGACCGCCTTGCCGACCGCCGCACCCGGCGAGGCCGCGATGCCCCGGCCGACCTGCTGGACCTTCGCCTCGTCGTCGAAGCGCGGGAACATCAGCTGCGCCAACTGGGCACCGGTGACCCGCTGGAGGGCCTCCGCCTCGTCGATCAGCCCCTGGTCGACGAGTTGGGTCGCGATACGGAAGGCCGCACCCGCCGTCCGCTTCCCCACCCGCGTCTGCAGCATCCACAACTGGCCGCGCTCGATGGTGAATTCGATGTCGCAGAGATCCTTGTAGTGGTTCTCCAGGGTCTTCATGATCTGCATGAGCTGGTCGTACGACGCCTTGTCGATCTGCTCAAGTTCCGCCAGCGGCACGGTGTTCCGGATGCCGGCAACGACGTCCTCGCCCTGCGCGTTCTGCAAGTAGTCGCCGTAGACGCCCTGGTGGCCGCTGGCGGGGTCGCGGGTGAAGGCGACGCCGGTGCCGGAGTCCGGGCCGAGGTTGCCGAAGACCATCGAGCAGACGTTGACCGCCGTGCCGAGGTCGTGCGGGATGCGTTCCTGGCGGCGGTAGAGCTTGGCGCGGTCGGTGTTCCAGGAGTCGAAGACCGCGTGGATGGCGAGGTCCATCTGCTCGCGCGGGTCCTGCGGGAAGTCGCGTCCTGCCTCGGTCTTGACGATCCGCTTGAACCGGGTGACCAGCTTCTTCAGGTCGGCCGCGTCCAGCTCGGTGTCGACCGTGACCTTCTTGACCTCCTTGGCCTTGTCGAGGGCCTCCTCGAAGAGGTCGCCATCGACGCCGAGGACGGTCTTGCCGAACATCTGGATCAGGCGGCGGTACGAGTCCCACGCGAAGCGCTCGTCGCCGGCCTGCTTCGCCAGGCCCTGCACGGACTTGTCGGAGAGGCCGATGTTCAGGACGGTGTCCATCATGCCGGGCATGGAGAACTTCGCCCCGGAACGGACCGATACGAGGAGGGGGTTGTCGGCCTGCCCCAGCTTCTTGTCCATCGTCGACTCCAGCGCATCGAGGTGTGCACTCACCTCGTCACGCAGTGCCGCCGGCTCCTCGCCACTGTCGAGGTAGGTCTTGCACGCCTCGGTGGTGATGGTGAAGCCGGGTGGCACGGGGAGGCCCAGGTTCGTCATCTCGGCGAGGTTGGCACCCTTGCCGCCGAGAAGGTCCTTGAGGTCCTTGTTTCCCTCGGTGAAGTCATAGACGAACTTCGCTACGTGGGGTTCTTTGTTTTCCGACACGGGTCTCGACTCCTCGGGACGCGGGTGGCTGCCCTGACGGCCAGGAACATACCCAGATCGAAGGCGCCTGGGTACGTCCACTTGCATGTCATGCGTCCGTAACCGGCAGTCCGCCAGCGGATCGAAAATCAAAGCTCGGCAAGCGAACACCGCCGGATGTTTTCACTTCTTGAATGCAACATGGCACGTCAGCGCACATTTCCGCTCACGTGAGCGGCTTGCGGCTCGGCTGTTTTCGATCGATGAACGATCAAGGGGTGGCACGCAGTGCCACCCCTTGGAGAAGTGCAGCCGCGCAAGATCCGCTCACCTGAGCGCCACCCCTATCAAAGGTGGCGAGAATCACGCTTCCACACCCGACCGGATTTCACCATCCGGACGGCCACGGACACCGGCATCGGGACGGAAACGCGGACGTCGCATGCCCGCGGACGTCACATGCCCGCGGACGCCGCTTGCCGACGCACGTCACATGCCCAGCGCGAGCAGCCGTTCCTCGACCCGCTCCGGCGCGTACAGGTGCTCCACGACCAGCACACCCGCTCCCACCAGCCCGGCCCGTTCGCCGAGCCGTGAGGTCAGTACGTGCAGATGAGCGGTGGAGCGAGGCAGCGCCCGCTGGTACAGCAGCTCGCGTACACCCGTGAGGAAGGAGGTCCCGGCCAGGTCTCCCGCGATCATCAGAACCCCGGGGTTCAGCAGCGTCACGACGGTCGCCAGGACATCCCCGACCTGCCGTCCCGCCTCCCGGGCGAACGCGGCCGCTCCCGGGTGCCCCGACGCCAGCAGGTCCCGCACATCCGAGCCGGACGCCGCCGGCACCCCGGTCTCGGCCAGCCGTCGCGCCACGGCGCCACCGCTCGCCACGGCGGCCAGACAGCCGTAGGACCCGCACCGGCACAGCGCGTCCGCGCCCGCCGGGACCCGGATGTGGCCGATGTCCCCGGCGCCGCCGTCGATACCTCGGTACACGGAGCCGTCCACGACGACCCCCGCACCGATACCCGTCGACACCTTGACCAGTACGAAGGCCGAGCAGCCGGGGTGTCCGGTGTGCTGTTCGCCGTAGGCCATGAGGTTGGCGTCGTTGTCGACCAGGACCGGGACCCGGGGGGCGCCGGTGTGTTCGGTGAAGGCGCGGGCCAGGCGGCATCTTATGTCGTAGCCGTCCCAGCCGGGCATGATCGGCGGCTGGACGACGCGGCCGGTCTCGCTGTCGACGGGCCCGGGGACCGCGAGGCCGATCCCGCAGACCTCGGACGGCTGATGTCCGGCCTTCTCCAGCAGCTCGGCGAACCAGCGGCCGAGTTCGCCCAGTACGGCGTCCGGGCCGTCCTCGATGACGAGCGTGCCGCCGTGCTCGGCGAGGATCTCGCCGGTGAGGGTGAGCACGCACGCGCGCGCGTGGCGGGTGTCGAGGTCCGCCGCGAGGACTACAGCGTGGGCGTCGTCGAACTCCAGGGTGATCGAGGGCCTGCCGCCCAGCGGGGAGTCCACCGGACCGCCCGCGCCCTCGCGCAGCCAGCCCGCGCGGAAGAGCCGGTCCAGGCGCTGGCCGACGGTCGCGCGTGAGAGTCCGGTCACCTGTTGGAGGGCGCCGCGGGTCGTGGCGCGCCCGGTGCGCACCAGTTCGAGCAGATCACCGGCGCTCGCCTGACCTCGTCCAGTCATGCGCACCCCCTTGTGTTTCTCAACCCTGCATTACATATTGAGTTTTGCGTGTTAAATAGACGTAACCCTACGGTAGCCATGACCGAACCGGTCGGCACGATGTGTTTCGTGGAGTCCCGAGTGGATAGCACTGCCCAGCTCACAGCCCTCCCCGTGGAACGCACCTTCGTATACGAACCACCGCCCTTGTCAGGTTCCCTGCACCTCAGGGCGGCTGCCGTACTGGAAGGGAACTGGACGGGTGCCTCAACGGTCCCCTCCCGCGGTCTGTATCCGCACCAGTGGTCCTGGGACTCCGCGTTCATCGCGATCGGACTGCGGCACCTCTCGCCGCTGCGGGCGCAGACGGAGCTGGAGACGCTGCTCGCCGCCCAGTGGGGCGACGGCCGTATCCCGCACATCGTCTTCAACCCCTCCGTACCGCTCGACGCGTACTTCCCGAGCCCCGACTTCTGGCGCTCCTCGACCGCAGGACGCGCCGTGGGCGCCCCGCGCACCGTACAGACCTCGGGCATCGTGCAGCCACCGGTCCACGCGCTGGCCGCGTGGCTGGTCCACTGCGCCGACCCGGGCCTGTCCCGCGCGCGTGGCTTCCTCGCCGGTGTCTACCCCCGGCTGGCCGCCTGGCACCGCTATCTGCTGCACCGGCGGGACTTGGGTGGGGGTGGGCTCGCGTCCGTCGTGCATCCCTGGGAACAGGGTATGGACAACAGCCCTTGTTGGGATGCCCCGTTGGGTCGCATCACGCCCGCCGCGGCCCGTTCCTTCCGCCGCGCCGACCTCGACCACGGGGCCGCCGAGGACCGGCCGACGGATCTGGACTACGGCCGGTACGTGCGCCTGGCGACGGACTACCGGGACGGCGAATACGCCGACGGGGCAAGCGAGTTCGCGGTGGAGGACCCGTCCTTCAACGCCCTGCTCATCGCCTCCGAGCACGCACTGGCCCGTATCGCCCGGGAGTTGGGCGCGACCGGCACCGCACGGCACGCGCGCGCGGAGCGCCTGACCGGGGTGCTGATCGAGCGGTTGTGGGACCCGGCGGAGGGCATGTTCTTCTGCCGCGACGTGCGCGGCGGGGACCTCATCCCCGAGCGCAGCGTCTCCGGGCTCATCCCGCTCCTCCTCCCCGACCTGCCCCGGGACATCACCGGCGCCCTCGTCCGTACGGCGTCCGGCCCGCACTTCGGGCTCGGCGACAGCACTGAACTCCCGCCCAGCTACGACCTGTTGGGCGAGGCCTTCGATCCGCACCGGTACTGGCGCGGACCGGCCTGGTTCAACACCGCCTGGCTGCTGGAGCGCGGCCTGCGGCTGCACGGCGAGCGGGCGCGCGCGGACGCGCTGCGGACGGCGGTCCTGGAGACCGCCGACACCACCGACTTCGCCGAGTACGTCGATCCGTACGACGGCGAGGCGTGCGGCGCGACCGGCTTCAGCTGGACCGCCGCACTGACCCTCGATCTGCTTCACGAGCCCCCCGGGCACGGCGTGTCCGCCACGGGTCTCGGCACGTTCGACATGCGCGACACAGAAGTGAGTGACAGAGAAGTCAAGGTCGCCAACGGAGTCAAGGGAGGGGACCGGGGATGACGGACCGGCATCATCTGCTCGTACACGGCGGGACGTTCGCGGCTGTGGGCGACGGCGGGGACATCAGCGGCGTCCGGGGCGGGAGTTCCCCGGACGGGTTATTCGTACGGGACGCCCGGCACCTGAGCCGCTGGCAGCTCACGGTCGACGGCGCGGTGCCCGAGGCACTCACCCCGGTCTCCGACGGGGACATGGCGCGCTGCGTCCTGGTCCCGCGCGGGGGCCGCCAGGAACCGCCCGCGCACACGCTCTTCCGCGAACAGGCCGTCGGTGACGGCTCGTTCGTCGAGTCGCTGAAGGTAACGAGCAACCGTCCGGTGCCGACGACGGTCCGGCTCGCGGTGACCGCGGACGCCGACTTCACCGACCAGTTCGAACTGCGCTCCGACTACCGCACCTACGCGAAGACCGGCGCCACCCGCTCCCGCCAAGTCCTGGACGACGGCGTGGAGTTCGCCTACCAGCGCGGCGAATGGCGGTCCTGTACGACGGTCACGGCCGAGCCCGCTCCCGACGGCGTCGAGGAGACAGGCACCGGCGCCCGCCGCCTCGTATGGACCCTGGACCTCGAACCGCACGGCACCGCCGAGTTGGCCCTGCGGGTGATGGCCCGCCCGCACGGCGACAAGCGCGCCCTGCGCGTCCCGCGCTCACCGGCCGCCCTGAACGAGCAACTCCTCGCGCTGGAGGGCGAGTACGTCCAGGGCGTCTCCTTCCCCACCGGCTGGCCGGAGTTGGCCGCCGCCTGCGCCCGGGGCCTGTCGGACCTGGCCTCGCTCCAGGTCCCGGCGACGGGTCCGGACGGCGAGGAACTGCGCGTACCGGCGGCGGGGGCACCGTGGTTCCTGACCCTCCTGGGCAGGGACGCGCTCCTCACCTCCCTCTTCGCACTCCCCTACCGCCCCCAACTCGCCGCCGCCACGCTCCCGGCGCTCGCCGCGACGCAGGCGACGGCCGTGGGCCCGGAGTCGGTGTCCCAGCCCGGCAAGATCGTGCACGAGGTACGGCACGGCGAGTTGGCGCACTTCGGGCAGGTGCCGTACGGGCGTTACTACGGCTCGGTCGACGCGACCCCGCTGTTCCTGGTGCTGCTCGGCGCGTATGTCGAGCAGACCGGCGACACAGCCCTGGCCCGCCGCCTCGAACCCAACGCCCGTGCCGCGATCGGCTGGATGCTCGACCACGGCGGCCTGACCTCGCGCGGCTATCTCGTCTACCGCGCCGACCAGGGCGGCCTCGCCAACCAGAACTGGAAGGACTCCCCCGGCGCCATCTGCGGGGCCGACGGCACGCGGGCCAGCGGCCCGGTGATGGCGGCGGGGGCGCAGGGGTACGCGTACGACGCGCTGCGCCGCACGGCGTGGGTCGCGCGGACGGTGTGGGAGGACGAGACGTACGCGGCGCTCCTGGAACAGGCCGCGTCCGACCTCCGGGACCGTTTCCAGCGGGACTTCTGGATGCGGGACCAGTCCTTCCCGGCGCTGGCGCTGGACGGCGAGGGCCGGCAGGTCGACGCGCTGGCGTCGGACGCCGGGCACCTGCTCTGGTCCGGCCTCCTGGACAAGGAGTACGGCGCGCTGGTCGGCCGCAGACTCCTGGAACCGGACTTCTTCTCGGGCTGGGGCGTCCGCACCCTCGCCTCCGGCCAGGCGGCGTACCACCCGCTCTCCTACCACCGGGGTTCGGTCTGGCCGCACGACAACGCCCTGATCACGCTGGGCCTGGCCCGCTACGGCCTGCACGACGAGGCCCGTACGGTCGCGCACGCGCTGGTCGACGCGGCGACCGCGGCCGGCCACCGCCTCCCGGAGGTCCTCGCGGGCTACGGCCGCGACACCCACCCGGAGCCGGTTCCGTACCCGCACGCGTGCGTGCGGGAGTCCCGGTCGGCGGCGGCTCCGTTGGCGCTGCTCACGGCGGTCGGGGGCGCGTGACGCAACGGTGATAAGCCGTTTGCCGGGTGTTTGCCCAGTTCCGTGAACAGGGGCATGAGGCAACTCGTACGGAATGGCGGCGGTCCTGCCTCCCCAGTTGGGGCCGCCGCTCCGATCACGGGCCTCGCACGGAAGGACCTTCGGGTTGCCTCAGCACACGAGCACACGCAAGACACCGAACACGGCCGGGGCAGCCGAGGCCTCCGGCGGTTCTGCGGACACCGACACCGAGGCCAACTCCGTTGCCGGCACGGGGATTTCCGCGGCCGGCTCGGACTCGGGTGAGGTCGAGCCTTCGGCGGGCGCGGAGAAGCGGGGCGGGACCGGTTCCTCCGGGATCGCCGACGACACCGAGGCCGCCCTCGCCGGGGTCACGGAAGCGGAAGCCGACGTGCCTGCGAACGTGGAGCCCGAGTCCGAGACCGGTTCCGCTACGGGCGCCGGAGCCGACGGCGCATCTCCCGCCGCTGAGACCGGGCGCGCCGAGAACGCCGTCTCCGAGGGAGCCGTAGAAGCGCGGCCCGAAGCCCCGGGGAAGGCCGCGCCCGAAACCGTGTCCGCCTCCGCGCCCGACGCTGCGAAGCCGGAAACGGCTGACCACGCCGAAGCCGCAGACTCCCAAACCTCCGGCTCCAAGGCCCCCGACGAGACCACCGTGCCCGCCCCGGACGCGGAAACCGCAGTCGAATCGAGCGCCGACGCGGAAGCCGAACCTGAAGCCGACCCCGACGCAGCCACCGACCCCACCCCCCGCCCCACCCCCCGCGCCTGGAGCAGCCGGCTCGGGCTGCGGCGACGTATGCAGGTCTGGCGGGAGAGGCATCCCGTTGGCGCTCGCGTCGTGTCCTGGAC
The DNA here is from genome assembly GCF_040655155.1 of Streptomyces sp. NPDC050508. Taxonomy (NCBI): domain Bacteria; kingdom Bacillati; phylum Actinomycetota; class Actinomycetes; order Kitasatosporales; family Streptomycetaceae; genus Streptomyces; species Streptomyces sp. NPDC050508. The sequence continues at coordinate 295,976 of NZ_JBFAJJ010000007.1, read as the reverse complement.
CGTCACCGTCCTCGCCGCCGCTCTCGTCCTCGTCTGCCTGCAGATGCCGACCACGGTGAACAGCCTGAAGCCCACCGAGTTCATGCGGCTCCCGGCGGAGGCGATCATGGGGGCTGTCATCCTGATCAGCCTGCCGCGCCGGCCGCGGATCGTGCTGGCGGCGTTCTCCGGTGCCCTCGCCGCCGTCGTGGCGATCCTGAACATGCTCGACATGGGGTTCAACGAATACCTGGGCCGGGGCTTCAACGTCATCCTGGACTGGAGCCTGTTCGGCGACGCGCAGAGCTATCTCAAGGACACGTTGGGCGGACCGGCCACCTCCGGCATCACCGTCGGCCTCATCCTCTTCGTCCTGCTGCTGATCGTCCTGGTGGCGCTGGCCACGGTCCGGCTCGGCAACCTGCTGGCCGCGCACAAGGCCCACGCCTCCCGGGGCGCGCTGGTCGCCGGCACCGTCTGGATCACCTGCTCGGCGTTCGGTCTCCAGGTCTCCGGTGTGCCGTTCGCCGCGGACCACACCGCCGCGATCCTCAAGCTCCGCACGGTGGCCGTCCGCAACACGCTCCGCGACGAGGCCGCGTTCGAGAAGGTGGCCAAGGTCGACGCCTTCGGCAACACCCCGGGCAGCCAGCTCGTCCCGGACCTCCGCGGCAAGGACATGATCTTCACCTTCATCGAGAGCTACGGCCGTAGCGCGATCGAGGACCCGATCATGGCGCCCGGCGTCGACTCGACCCTCGCCGCCGACACCAAGGCCCTGTCGAAGGCCGGCTTCGCCGCGAAGAGCGGCTGGCTGACCTCGGCGACCTACGGCGGCAGCAGCTGGCTCGGCCACTCGACCACCATGTCGGGCCTGTGGATCAACAACCAGCAGCGCTACCGCACGGTGATGGCCAGCGACCACCTGAGCCTGACCGACGCCTTCAAGAAGACCGGCGCCTTCGACACGGTCGGCGTGATGCCGGGCATCCAGAAGGGCTGGCCGGAGCAGAGCTTCTACGGCCTCGACAAGGTCTACAACGCCTTCCAACTCGGCTACAAGGGACCGAAGTTCAGCTGGTCGACGATGCCCGACCAGTACGCGCTGGAGCAGTACCAGAAGCAGGTGCACAGCAAGAAGCGCACCGACGGCAAGTCACTGATGTCGCTGCTGATCCTGACCTCCAGCCACCAGCCCTGGGCGCCGATCCCGAAGCTCGTCCCGTGGGACCAGCTGGGCAACGGTTCGATCTTCGACGCGATCCAGAAGGCCGGCAACAAGGCGTCCGACGTCATCGCCGACTCCACCAAGTCCCGCCAGGAGTACGGCAAGTCGATCCAGTACTCGGTGAACTCCCTCACCCAGTGGCTGGAGCGCTACGGCAACGACAACACCGTGCTCGTCTTCCTCGGCGACCACCAGCCGATCGCCCGGGTCAGCGGCAACCACGCCAGCCGTGACGTGCCGATCTCGATCGTCGCCAAGGACCCCAAGGTCCTTGCGAAGATCGACAGTTGGAACTGGTCGGACGGCCTGCGCCCCGCGCACGACGCCCCGGTGTGGAAGATGAGCGCCTTCCGCGACAGGTTCCTCACGGCGTACGGCTCGACGCCCCACCCGAAGACCAACTAGCCGCCCGAGGTGTCGAGCTCCGCGTCCTCGCCGATCCCCGCGCAGTCGTACGGGTCCTTCAGCCAGCCGTCCGGCAACACCACCCGGTTGTTGCCGGACGTACGGCCGCGGGGCCCGTCGGCGCCCACGGGCCAGGGCTGGTCGAGGTCCAACTCGTCGAGTCCGGACCGGAGTTCCTCAAGCGATGACGTGATCGCGAGCCGCTTGCGCATCTCGCTCCCGACCGCGAAGCCCTTCAGATACCAGGCGACGTGCTTACGGAAGTCGATGACGCCCCGCGCCTCGTCGCCGATCCACTCCCCCAGCAGCGTCGCGTGCCGCACCATGACGTCGGCGACCTCGCGCAACGACGGCTCCAAGACGTCCTGTTCACGTCCCTCGAAGGCCGCCACAAGGTCGGCGAACAGCCACGGACGCCCAAGACACCCGCGCCCGACCACGACCCCGTCGCACCCGGTCTCCCGCACCATCCGCAGCGCGTCCCGCGCCGACCAGATGTCGCCGTTGCCGAGCACGGGGATCTCCGGCACATGCTCCTTCAGGCGCGCGATGGCGTCCCAGTCGGCCGTGCCGCCGTAGTGCTGGGCGGCGGTGCGGCCGTGCAGCGCGATGGACGTGACGCCCTCCTCGACGGCGATCCGGCCGGCGTCGAGGAAGGTGATGTGGTCGTCGTCGATGCCCTTGCGCATCTTCATGGTGACGGGCAGGTCCCCGGCCCCGCTGACGGCCTCCTTCAGGATCGCCCGCAGCAGGTTCCGCTTGTACGGCAGCGCGGAGCCGCCGCCCTTGCGGGTGACCTTCGGTACGGGGCAGCCGAAGTTGAGGTCGATGTGGTCGGCGAACCCCTCCTCCGCGATCATGCGGACGGCCTTGCCGACGGTCGCCGGGTCCACGCCGTACAGCTGGATCGAGCGCGGCTTCTCGGTCGCGTCGAAGCGGATCAGCTGCATGGTCTTGTCGTTGCGCTCGACCAGCGCCCGGGTCGTGATCATCTCGCTCACGAACAGACCCTTGCCGCCGCTGAACTCCCTGCACAGGGTGCGGAAGGGCGCGTTGGTGATCCCGGCCATGGGGGCCAGGACGACGGGCGGCGAGACGATGTGCGGACCGATCCGCAAGGGCGACACGGGCGTGGGCATTGCTCCATTGTGACGTACGGGCAAAGATCATGTATCGGTAATTAGTTAGCCGCACTATCGAGTTTGGCGTACGATGGTTCGCATGCCCGAGCTCAGCCACCGCCGCCGACAGCTGGTGCTCGCGATCTGCTGCATGAGCCTGCTGATCGTGAGCCTGGACGTGACCATCCTGAACGTCGCACTGCCCGCGATGCAGACGGACCTGCACGCGTCGACCTCCGGTCTGCAGTGGACGATCGACGCGTACACCCTGGTCCTGGCCTCGCTGCTGATGCTCTCGGGCTCCACCGCCGACCGGATCGGCCGCAAGCGGGTCTTCGTCGTCGGCCTGGTGGTCTTCAGTCTCGGCTCGCTGCTCTGCTCCCTCGCGCCCGATCTGGACGCGCTGATCTGGTTCCGCATGATCCAGGCGGTCGGCGGCTCGATGCTGAACCCGGTCGCCATGTCGATCATCACCAACACCTTCACCGAGCCGCGCGAGCGCGCCCGCGCGATCGGTGTGTGGGGCGCGGTCGTCGGCATATCGATGGCCGCCGGTCCACTGATCGGCGGCCTGCTCGTGGACTCGGTCGGCTGGCGCTCGATCTTCTGGATCAACCTGCCGGTGGGCGTGGCCGCGCTGCTGCTCACGCTGAGGTTCATCCCCGAGTCCCGCGCGCCCAAGGCCCGCCGTGTCGACCCGGTCGGCCAGCTGCTGGTGATCGCCCTGTTCGGCTCGCTGACGTACGCGATCATCGAGGCGCCGGACTCCGGGTTCACCGCGATCCTGCCGTTCGCGATCCTCGCGCTGGTCGCCCTCGCCGGTCTCCTCTGGTACGAGCCGCGACGCGACGAACCCCTCATCGACCTGCGCTTCTTCCGTTCGGCGCCGTTCAGTGGGGCGACGGTGATCGCGATCAGCGCGTTCTCTTCGCTGGGCGGCTTCCTGTTCCTGTCCACGCTGTATCTGCAGAACGTGGTCGGGTTGGACGCGCTGCACGCCGGCCTGTGGATGCTGCCGATGGCTGTGCCCATGTTCCTGTGCGCGCCGTTGTCCGGGCGGCTGGTCGGCAGTCGGGGGCCACGGATATCCCTGCTGATCGCGGGCGCGGCGATGACCGTGAGTGCGCTGCTGTTCGCCGGGTTCGAGGCGGAGACGTCGAACGTCTCGCGGTTCATCGGGTACTTGCTGTTCGGTATCGGCTTCGGGTTCGTGAACGCGCCGATCACCAACACGGCGGTGTCCGGAATGCCGCGGGCCCAGGCGGGTGTTGCGGCGGCCGTTGCTTCCACGAGCCGGCAGTTGGGGCAGACGCTCGGGGTTGCGGTCGTCGGGGCGGTGTTGGCTTCCGGGGTGGTGGCGTCGTCGTACAAGGAGACGTTTGTGTCTGCTGCTCGGCCGGGGTGGTGGATTCTGGTGGCGTGCGGGGTGGCTGTGCTGGTGCTTGGGGCGGTTACCAGTGGGGCTTGGGCACGGCGGACTGCTGAACGTACGGCTGAGAAGTTGTCGTCTGTTGAGGTGCGCGAAGCGGCGGGGATCAGCGCGTAGTTGAGCGTGTGCGGGTGCGTCGTGGCTGGTCGCGCAGTTCCCCGCGCCCCTAAAGGCAAAGACATCTACCTGGCCTGCGCTATTGCGTACAGCTTCTCCAGCCTCCCCCTCGTCTCCTCGTCCGACGGGGCGTACGTCACCATCCTCGGGCCCGTCGACGGGCCCAGCCACAGGTCGGTGTGGTCGACGGTGATGCGGCCTACGTGGGTGTTGCGGAACTCCTTGCGGCGGGGGGTGGCGCCCACGACCTCGTGGCGGTCCCAGACCTCGCAGAACTCGGGGGACGTGCGCAGTCGCTTGAGCAGTGTCTTCCAGGTGGGGTCGGCGAGGTGGCCCGCCATGGAGCCCCGGAAGCGGGCGGCCATGAGGCGTTGGGTCTTCTCCAGGTGCACGATCGAGGAGCGCCAGTCCTCGTGCGTGTAGGAGAGGATCATGCAGTTGCGGTCCTCGGGCGGCACCGCGTCCATGTCGCACAGCAGCATCCCGTAGGTCCGGTTGTAGGCGAGGATGTCGTACCGGGCGTTCTGCAGACAGGCCGGGATCGGGTCCAGCTGGTCCAGCATCTCGCGCAGGGCGGGGGTGACGACCGGGCACACCGTCGCCGGCCGTGGGTCGGTCGCGTCGGCCAGCTGGAAGAGGTGAGCGCGCTCGCTCGGGTCGAGCAGCAGAGTGCGGGCAAGGGCGTCGAGGACCTGTACGGAGACCTGGATGTCGCGGGCCTGTTCGAGCCACGTGTACCAGGTGACCCCGACCGCGGCGAGCTGCGCGACCTCCTCGCGGCGCAGGCCGGGGGTACGGCGCCGGGTGCCGCGCGGCAGACCGACCTGCTCGGGCGCGATGTGCTCACGGCGGTGGCGCAGGAACGCGGCGAGTTCGTGGCGCCGGATCGTGGACGCGGTCTGCGGAACCTCGGCCGCCACCCCGACCGCTGTCGCTGTCACCGTCTCCTGTGCCATGGTCGTCATCGCTCCAGTCTGCCGCTGCACGGACCCTGTTGCCAGGTAGTCCTGCTACCAGGATAAGGACACTCTGGTACCAGTCTCGCGAGAGGCGCACGCTCGTCAGCGTGACCGAAACCATCGCTTCCCGCACCGTCAAATCCCCGGCGGCGGCACCCGTGCTCAGCGGCCTCGGACTGTTCACGGTGCTGCTGGCCGCGGCGCTGCCCCTCATCGACTTCTTCATCGTGAACGTGGCCCTGCCGACCATCGGCAAGGACCTCTCGGCGAGCGAAGCCGTCCTCGAACTCGTCGTCGCCGGCTACGGAGTCGCGTACGCCGTGCTGCTCGTCCTCGGCGGAAGGCTCGGCGACCTGTTCGGCCGCCGTCGGCTGTTCCTCGGCGGGATGGCCGCGTTCGGCGTGACCTCGCTGGCGTGCGGGCTCGCGCCCACCGCGTGGACGCTGGTCGCGGCGCGGATCGCGCAGGGCGCGGCGTCCGCGGCGATGCTCCCGCAGGTCCTCGCCACCATCCAGTCCACGACCCAGGGCCCGCGCCGCGCCAAGGCGATGGGCCTGTACGGCGCGACCGCCGGCCTCGCCATGGTGGCAGGGCAGATCCTCGGCGGGGTCCTGGTCGCCGCCGACATCGCCGGTACCGGCTGGCGCGCGGTGTTCCTGGTGAACGTGCCGGTGGTCGTCGTCGGCCTGTTCCTGGCCGCCAAGGTCGTACCGGAGACGCGTTCCCAGCACCCGGAGCCGGTGGACGTGCCCGGCACCTTCCTGCTCGCCGCGTCCCTGCTGGCGCTGCTGGTGCCGCTGACCGAGGGCCGAGCGGCGGGCTGGCCGCTGTGGACGTGGCTGTCGCTGGCCGCGTTCCCGGGGATCGCGTCGGCGTTCTACGCGGTGGAGCGCCGGGCGGACCGGCAGGGCCGTACACCGCTCGTGCCGCCGAGTCTGCTGGCGCTGACCTCGTTGCGGCGCGGGCTGGTGATGATCCTGCCGTTCGGGATGGGCTTCAGCGGGTTCATGTTCGTGATCGCGGTGTCGTTGCAGCGCGGCGCGGGTCTCGGCCCGGTCGCGGCGGGCCTCGCGCTGGTCCCGCTGGCGGTGACCTTCTTCCTCGCCTCGCTCGCCGGGCCGCGACTGGTGACCCGGTACGGCACGCGGATCGTGACGGCGGGGTCGGTCATCCAGGCGGTGGGCCTGGGCCTGATCGTGCTGGCCGTGTGGCGCTCCTGGCCGCACCTCGGGTTCGTCGAACTGCTCCCGGGCGCGGCGGTCGCCGGTGCCGGTCAGGCGCTCCAACTGCCCATCATCTTCCGGATCATCCTGTCCGAGGTGCCGGCGGCCCGTGCCGGTGTGGGCGCCGGCGTGATGGTCACCACCCAGCAGTCCGCGCTGGCACTGGGCGTGGCCACGCTCGGCACCCTCTTCCTGTCGCTGATCCCGGGCATGGGCATGCGCGACGCCCTGGCGACAACCCTGTTGGTGCAGCTGGCGGGCGTGGTGCTGACCGGGCTGCTCAGCCTGCGGCTGCCGCGCACGATCGGCTGACATACCGGAGGAAACGCCGTATGACATGTTCACAGCTTGGACAACTCGGCGTGAATTGAGCCCTGTTGATGTTGGTCTTGCTGCACACTCCTTGCCGGAGACTCCTGAACGGAGGCGAGGCGCATGTTGCAGATCAACACGAGCAAAGTGAGCCGCTGGGACCAGCACGGACGGGAACATGTCGTCCGCGTGCAGCGCAAGGGCGCGCAGCGCACGATCAAGTGCGACACCTGCGGCTGGAAGAAGAGCGCGCAGTTCCTGCCCTGGCTGAAGGCGGAGGAGCATCTGGCCGAGGCGCATCAGGCGACGGTGGATCCGTCCGCCGACTGACCGGGGAGCGATGAGTTCGCGAGGCGGGGAGAGTCGTATCCGATACGACTCCCCGGACCGGAAGGCCGACCGATGAGCTCTCTCCACGACACCCTGCGGCGACGCGTCGACGACGGCACCGTGCCGGGGGCGGTGGGCCTGGTGGCCCGCGGCGACGACGTCGAGGTGGTCGCCGTCGGCTCCGCCGACGTCGAAGGCACCGCCCCGATGACCCGTGACTCGGTCTTCCGGATCGCCTCGGTCAGCAAGCCGGTCACGGCGGCGGCGGTCCTGGCGCTGGTGGAGGACGGGCGCCTGGCGCTGGACGCCCCGGTGGCGGAGTGGCTGCCGGAGCTGGCGAAGCCGACGGTGGTCCGCACGCCCTCCTCGCCGGTCGAGGACGTGGTTCCGGCGGACCGTCCGATCACGGTCGAGGACCTGCTGAGCTTCCGGGCCGGGTGGGGCTTCCCGGACGACTTCTCGCTGCCGGCCGTCCAGGCGCTGCTCGCGTTCCAGCAGGACGGCCGCGCCCCCTACCTTCAGCCCGGCCCCGACGAGTGGCTGGCCGCTCTGTCCCGGATCCCGATGGTGCGCCAGCCGGGCGCCGCGTGGCTGTACAACACGTGCTCGGACCTCCAGGGCGTCCTGGTCGCCCGCGCCTCGGGCTCGTCGTTCCCCGACTTCCTGGCGGAGCGGTTCTTCGGGCCGCTGGGCATGACGGACACGGGGTTCACGGTCCCGGAGTCGAAGCGGGCCCGGTTCACCACCGCCTACACGCCGGGCGAGCAGGGCGCCTTGCAGCAGGCGGACGCCCCGGACGGCGGTTTCAGCCGGCCCCCGGCCTTCCCGTCGGGCGCCGGCGGCCTGGTCTCGACGGCCGACGACCTGCTGGCGTTCGGCCGGATGCTCGCAGCCGGCGGCACGGCACCGGACGGCACCCCGGTCCTCTCCCCCACCTCCGTGAGCCGCATGACCACCAACCACCTCACCGCCGCCCAGCGCGACGCCTCGGCCCTGTTCCTGGAGGGCCAGGGCTGGGGCTACGGCGGACAGGTCGACGTCACCCCCGTCGACCCCTGGAACGTCCCCGGCCGCTACGGCTGGGTCGGCGGCACCGGCACGACGGCCCACGTCGTCCCCCCGACGGGCTCGGTGACAGTCCTGCTGACCCAGGTGGCGATGACCAGCCCGACACCGACACGGCTGATGCGGGAGTTCTGGGGGTGTGCGGCGGGGCGCTGACGCTCTCGACTCGCCCGGACGGCCGACCGGCGTGAGCATGGATGGGCATGATCAGCCGAACGCCCAGCCGAACGAGAGGAGTCCCCCGTGAACGTCGCACTCCGCAGTCGCGGCACTCGTACGATCGCCGCCGGTGCCCTGAGTCTCGTCCTGATGTCGGCCGGGACGGCGAGCGCCTTCGCCGCCTCCCCGAGTCCGAAAGCGAGTCCGAGCGCCATGGGCTCGATCACCGTCAAGGCCGACAAGAGCACGGTGAAGGCCGGCGACAAGGTGACCTTCACCGGCCGCACCAAGGGCCTGAAGGTCGGCACCAAGCTGGTGCTCCAGCACGAGAAGGCCGGGAAGTGGAACGCGCTCAACGGGAGCACCACGGTCAAGAACGGCAGCAGCTACTCGCTCACCGCGAAGCTCAACACCAAGGGCCAGGAACACCTGCGGATCGCGGCCGGCATGACCTACTCCCCGACCGTCACCGTCAAGGTGACGTGACCGGGGCCGACCCTCAGCCCCGCAGTCCCCGCAGCAGCAACTCCACCACCGCCTCGAACTCCGCCTCCACGCCCGGCTTCTGCCACTCGTCCGCGTAGGCCGGGTCGTGGAAGCGGCCCGTGGCCTGGAACACCGCGCGGGCGGCGACCGCCGGATCGGGAACCGTGAAGGCACCGCTCCCGACGCCCGCCCGGATGATCTCCGTCAGCTGGCCGGTCAGTTCGGCGATGTGGTCGCCCACCAGCCGGCCCGTGCCGTCGGTGAGCACCGAGTACGTGGCGAACAGTTCGGGGTCGCCGCACGCCTTGTTCCGCTTGGCCTCGAACAACACCGCCAGCCAGTCCCGCACCCCGGCCTCCGGGTCGCCGCCCTCCGCCACGACGCGGGCCAGCTGCTCCGACGTACGGTCCAGCCAGCGCTTGGTGACCGCCTCCCGGAGCGCCGCCTTCGTGGGGAAGTGCCGGTAGACGGTGCCGTGGCTGACACCGAGCGCGCGGGCCACGTCCACCACGGTGGCTTTCGCCGGGCCGTGGCGGCGCAGCACCTCCTCGGTCACTTCGAGGATGCGCTCGGCGGTCAGGGTCTCGCTCGCTGCCATGACGAAGACCGTACCCGCAGGCCGGATCAGCGCTCGCTGTCGAGGTGGGCCATCGCGGCGGTCGGGTAACGGCCTCCCGCCGCCGCGTCCGCCGGCACGGCCGCCTCGATCGCGGTCAGGTCCGCCGCGTCCAGTACGACGTCCAGCGCGCCCAGCGACTCCGACAGCCGCTCCCGGGTGCGGGCGCCGATCAGCGGCACGATGTCCTCGCCCTGCGCCAGCACCCAGGCGATGGCGATCTGCGCGACGGAGACGCCCTTCTGCTCGGCGATCTTCCGCAGCGACTCGACCAGGGTCAGGTTGTGCGTGAGGTTCTCGCCCTGGAAGCGCGGCGAGTGCGCCCGGTAGTCGGTGGCGGCGAGCTGCCGGTCGGCCGCGAAGTGGCCGGAGATCAGCCCGCGGGACAGCACGCCGTACGCGGTGATGGAGATGCCCAGTTCACGGGTGGTCGGCAGGATCTCGGCCTCGATGCCGCGCGTGATGATGGCGTACTCGATCTGGAGGTCCGCGATCGGCGCGGTCGCGGCGGCCCGGCGGATCGTGTCGGCGCCGACCTCGCTGAGGCCGATGTGCCGGACGTACCCCTGCTCGACCAGTTCGGCGATCGCGCCGACGGTCTCCTCGATCGGTACGTCGGGGTCGACCCGGGCGATCCGGTACACGTCGATGTGGTCGACGCCGAGGCGCTGGAGGGAGTAGGCGGCGAAGTTCTTGACCGCGGCGGGCCGGCCGTCGTACCCGAACCACTCGCCGCCCGGACCGCGCAGCGCCCCGAACTTCACGCTGGTGAGCGCCTGTTCGCGACGGGCGGCCGGGGCGGCGCGCAGGGCTTCGCCGATCAGCATCTCGTTGTGGCCCATGGCGTAGAAGTCGCCGGTGTCGAGCAGGGTGACGCCCGCTTCGAGGGCGGCGTGGACGGTGGCGACGGACTCGGCCCGGTCCGCGTCGCCGTACAACGCGGACATGCCCATGCAGCCGAGGCCGAGGGCGGAGACCTGGGGGCCGGTGGTTCCGAGAGTGCGCGTGGGGATCGTCATGCGCCCCACCCTGACATGACAGATGACAGATTTCAATATCTGTCATTCCAACTCTCACCTCCACGACCACCAACGTGGTCCATACCTCTTGACGAAAGGTCTGGACCACGCGCACTGTCATGTCTACGACACCTCACCGCACCCCCACCGGGAGGCCTCGCATGCCCCGTTTCCGTCATCTGTTCGCCGCCGCCCTGACGGCGGCCCTCCTCGTCCCCCTCTCGATCGCCACCGCGCCCACCGCGTCCGCCGCGGACACCTGCGCCGTGAAGTCCCGCCCGGCCGGCAAGGTCCTCCAGGGCTACTGGGAGAACTGGGACGGCTCCGCCAACGGCGTCCACCCGCCCTTCGGTTGGACCCCGATCACCAACTCCGCGATCGCCACCCACGGTTACAACGTGATCAACGCGGCCTTCCCGGTCATCCGTTCCGACGGAACGGCCCTGTGGGAGGACGGCATGGACGCGGGCGTGAAGGTGGCCACGCCCGCGGAGATGTGCGCGGCGAAGGCCTCCGGCCAGACGATCCTGATGTCGATCGGCGGCGCGGCCGCGGGCATCGACCTCAGCTCGTCCACGGTCGCCGACAAGTTCGTGTCGACGATCGTCCCGATCCTGAAGAAGTACAACTTCGACGGCATCGACATCGACATCGAGACAGGCCTGGTCGGCAGCGGAAACATCAGCCAACTCTCCACGTCCCAGGCCAACTTGATCCGCATCATCGACGGCATCCTCGCCCAGATGCCGTCCAACTTCGGCCTGACGATGGCCCCGGAGACCGCCTACGTCACCGGCGGCAGCATCACGTACGGCTCGATCTGGGGCGCGTACCTCCCGATCGTGAAGAAGTACGCGGACAACGGCCGCCTGTGGTGGCTCAACATGCAGTACTACAACGGCAGCATGTACGGCTGTTCCGGCGACTCGTACTCCGCGGGCACCGTCGCGGGCTTCACCGCCCAGACCGACTGCCTCAACAAGGGCCTGGTCGTGCAGGGTACGACGATCAAGGTGCCGTACGACAAGCAGGTACCGGGCCTGCCCGCCCAGTCGGGCGCGGGCGGCGGCTACATGTCACCGTCCCTGGTCTCCCAGGCCTGGAAGCACTACGGCACGTCCCTCAAGGGCCTGATGACCTGGTCGATCAACTGGGACGGCTCGAAGAACTGGACGTTCGGCGACAACGTCAAGGCCCTGCAAGGGCGTTGACGCTCACCTGGCGGTGAGGGCGAGCTTCGCCCCCAGCGCCACGAACGACCCCGCGAAGCTCCGCCGCAGCCATGTCATCACCCTCGGCCGAGAGGTGACGTGGCTGCGGACGGAGGCGGCGAGGACGCCGTACGCGGCGAAGACGACGAAGGTCGCCAGCATGAAGACCCCGCTGAGCGCCAGCATCCGCACGACGGAGTGGGGTTCGTCGGGGCTCACGAACTGGGGCAGGAACGCGAAGAAGAAGATCGTCAGCTTCGGGTTGAGGATATTGATCAGGACGCCCCGGACGATCACGCGGCCGGCGGACAGGGGTGCACTGTCCTGGTCGACGTCGATCACCGCCTTGTCCTTCACGGTTGCCCATGCCATGTAGAGGAGATAGGCGACACCGGCGTACTTGAGCACCTGAAAGGCGGCGGCACTGGCGTTCAGCAGCGCGGCCAGCCCGACGACGGTGGCCAGCACGTGCGGCACGATCCCGAGCGTGCAGGCGAGGGCCGCGAGGACGCTCGCGCGGCGCCCACGGGAGAGACCGGCGGCCAGGGTGTAGATGACACCGGTGCCGGGGGTGGCGACCACGACGAGGGTCGTGAGGAGGAAGGCGAGGCTCATGAGAGCCAGCCTGGCGGCGCCGCGGATCTCGTGGCAGGTCCAATGGGCCGCCGGTATCGGGGACCAATGACCAACGCCGGACGGGCATTTCCAGCCCGTCCGGCGTTCTCGGTTCAAACAGACCTAGGCGCCGATCAGACGCCCGGCCAGGTAGCCCTCGATCTGGTCGAGGGACACCCGCTCCTGCTTCATGGAGTCGCGCTCGCGGACCGTCACCGCGTTGTCCTCAAGCGTGTCGAAGTCGACCGTCACGCAGTACGGCGTGCCGATCTCGTCCTGGCGGCGGTAACGACGGCCGATGGCGCCCGCGTCGTCGAACTCGATGTTCCAGTTCTGACGGAGGGCAGCCGCGAGGCCCTTGGCCTTCGGGGACAGCTCCGGGTTCCGGGACAGCGGGAGCACCGCGACCTTCACCGGGGCGAGCCGGTGGTCGAGGCGCAGCACCGTGCGCTTCTCCAACTTGCCCTTGGCGTTGGGCGCTTCGTCCTCGACGTACGCGTCGAGCAGGAACGCCAGCATCGCGCGGCCGACACCGGCGGCCGGCTCGATGACGTACGGCGTCCAGCGCTCCTGGGCCTCCTGGTCGAAGAAGGAGAGGTCCTGGCCGGAGGCCTTGGAGTGGGCGTTCAGGTCGAAGTCGGTGCGGTTGGCGACACCTTCCAGCTCGCCCCACTCGTTGCCGCCGAACTGGAAGCGGTACTCGATGTCAGCGGTGCGCTTGGAGTAGTGGGAGAGCTTCTCCTTGGGGTGGTCGTACCACCGCATGTTCTCCTCGCGCAGGCCCAGGCCGGTGTACCAGTTCCAGCGCTGCTCCATCCAGTACTCCTGCCACTTCTCGTCCTCGCCCGGCTTGACGAAGAACTCCATCTCCATCTGCTCGAACTCGCGGGTCCGGAAGATGAAGTTGCCGGGCGTGATCTCGTTGCGGAAGGACTTGCCCATCTGCGCGATGCCGAACGGCGGCTTGCGGCGCGAAGTGGTCTGCACCTGGGCGAAGTTGGTGAAGATGCCCTGGGCGGTCTCGGGGCGCAGGTAGGCGACGGAGCCGGTGTCCTGCGTCGGGCCCAGGTGGGTGGAGAGCAGGCCGGAGAACTCCTTGGGCTCGGTGAACTGGCCCTTGTTGCCGCAGTTGGGGCAGTTGATGTCGGCGAGGCCGTTCTCGGGGGCGCGGCCGTGCTTGGCCTCGTACGCCTCCTCCAGGTGGTCCGCGCGGAACCGCTTGTGGCACGCGGTGCACTCGGTCAACGGGTCCGAGAAGGTGGCGACATGGCCGGAGGCGACCCAGACCTCGGGGGCCAGGATGACGGACGAGTCGATACCGACCACGTCCTCGCGCGACGTCACCATGTAGCGCCACCACTGGCGCTTCAGGTTCTCCTTGAGCTCGACACCCAAGGGCCCGTAGTCCCAAGCGGCGCGCTGGCCGCCGTAGATCTCGCTACTGGGGAATACGAAGCCACGGCGCTTGCTCAGGCTGACGATGGTGTCGATCTTGTCGGCGGCCACGATGCTCTCTTCATGACGAATGGACGGCGGCGAATGACTTAGGTTACCGGCGCCGCCCGCCCCCATATCAAATCGGTTCCTCACCCAGCGCTTGTTGACAACGGTTTCCATGTCAGTTGAAAATGAGTGTCATGAACGTACGACGACACAGCATCTCCGGAATACCCGGGCTCGCAATCGCCGCGGCCACCGCCCTCGGTCTCGGGACCCTCTCCGCCTGCTCCGACAGCGCGTCCGCGGCCAACACGGACAAGTTCGACGTCGTCGCGGCGTTCTACCCACTCCAGTACCTCGCCGAGCAGATCGGCGGGGACCACGTCCACGTCACCAGCCTCACCAAGCCCGGCCAGGAACCCCACGACCTGGAGATCAGCGCGCAGCAGACCGCCGCGCTCGGGGAGTCCGACGCGGTGCTCTACCTCAAGAAACTCCAGCCCGCCGTCGACGACGCGGTGAGCCAGTCCGAGGTCAAGACGAAGATCGACGCCGCGTCCCTGACCACCGAGGAGAAGCACGGCAACGAGGTCGGCGGCCACGCGGCCACCCACGACACCTCGAAGAACGAGGAGCTGGCCGGCCTCGACCCCCACATCTGGCTCGACCCGGTGCGCTACGCCCAGGTCGCCGAGGGCGTCGGCAAGGCCTTCGAGAAGGCCGACCCGAAGAACGCGGCCGACTACAAGACCAACACCGCGGCCCTGGTCAAGAAGCTGGACGCGCTCAACACCGAGTTCAAGACCGGCCTCGCGAACACGAAGACCAAGGTGTTCATCACCACGCACGCCGCCTTCGGCTACCTCGCCGAGCGCTACGGCCTCACCGAGGAGGCCATCAACGGCCTCGACCCCGAGTCGGAGCCCAGTGCCGAGCGCGTGAAGAACCTTGAGAAGATGGCGAAGGCCGACGGCGTCACCACGGTGTTCTACGAGACGCTCGTCAGCGACAAGACCGCGAAGACCATCGCCGCGGACGCGAACCTGAAGACGGACGTCCTCGACCCGATCGAGGGCATCACCAAGAAGTCCCGCGGCAAGGACTACTTCTCGGTCCAGCAGGCCAACCTCAAGGCGCTGCAGACGGCCCTGGGAACCAAGTGATCTACAGCAGTACGGAGGACACAGTGGCCGAGCCCGTCATATCGCTGCGCGGAGTCCGCGCCGAGCTGGGCTCGCGCCCCGTCCTGCGCGGCATCGACCTCACCGTGCACCGCGGTGAGGTCGTCGCGCTGCTCGGCGCCAACGGCTCCGGCAAGTCGACCGCGATCCGCACGGTCATCGGCCAAGTCCCGCTCAGCGGGGGCGAGATCGAGCTGTTCGGCACCCCGCGCCGCGCCTTCAGGGACTGGCGGCGCGTGGGCTACGTACCGCAGCGCACCACGGCCGCGGGCGGCGTGCCCGCCACGGTCACCGAGATCGTCACGTCCGGCCGCCTCTCCCGCACCCGCTTCGGCCTGCTGCGCAAGGCGGACCACGAGGCCGTACGGCACGCCCTGGAACTGGTCGGGATGGAAGACCGCGCCAAAGACTCGGTCAACGCCCTCTCCGGCGGCCAGCACCAGCGCGTGCTGATCGCCCGCGCGCTCGCCGCCGAACCCGAACTCCTCATCATGGACGAGCCGATGGCGGGCGTCGACCTGGCCAGCCAGAAGGTGCTCGCGGACACCCTGACCCGTCAAGTCGCCGAAGGCGCAACGGTGTTGCTCGTCCTGCACGAACTCGGCCCGCTGGAACCGCTGATCGACCGCGCGGTCGTCCTGCGCGACGGCTGCGTCCAGCACGACGGCCCGCCCCCGCGCGCGCTGGGCCAGCACGCGCTGCCCGGCCACGACCACGTACACCCGCACTCGGCGGACGCCGAACCGATCCGCACGGGACTGCTGAGCTGATGGACATCCTCGACTACGCCTTCATGCAGCGGGCGCTCATCGCCGCCGTCCTCGTCGGCATCACCGCCCCCGCGATCGGCATCTACCTGGTCCAGCGCCGCCAGCCCCTGATGGGCGACGGTATCGGCCACGTCGCGATGACCGGCGTAGGCCTCGGCTTCCTGCTGAACACCTCCCCGGTGTGGATGGCCACCGCCGTCTCCGCGCTCGGCTCGGTCCTCATGGAACTGATCCGCTGGTACGGCAAGACCCGCGGCGACATCGCCCTCGCGATGCTCTTCTACGGCGGCATGGCCGGCGGCGTGATGTTCGTCAACCTCGCGCCGGGCGGCTCCAACGCCAACCTGAACTCGTACCTCTTCGGCTCCCTCTCGACGGTCTCGCAGTCCGACGTGACGGCGATCGGCATCCTGGCCGCCTTCGTGGTGATCGTCACCCTCGGCCTCCGGCGGCAGCTGTTCGCCGTGAACCACGACGAGGAGTTCGCCCGGGTCACCGGCCTGCCCGTCCGCGCCCTGAACCTGCTGACGGCAGTCACGGCGGCCGTGACCGTCACCGTCGCGATGCGGGTCGTGGGCCTGATCCTGGTGTCCGCGCTGATGGTGGTGCCGGTCGCCGCCGCGCAGCAGCTCACCCGCAGCTTCGGGGCGACCCTCGCGATCGCCGGCACCCTCGGCGTGCTCGTGACGGTCAGCGGCACCGTCACCTCGTACTACCAGAACGTCCCGCCCGGCGCGACGATCGTGCTCCTGACGATCGCCGCGTTCATCGCCCTCACCGCGCTGGCCAGTCCGCTGGCACGGCGCCGGGCCCGGGCGGCAGCCGCCGCGCGACCCGCCGGGGACCCGGTGGAATGCGCGATTCCAGCCACACGGGGGGCCGCCGACGAGATCGGCGTCTGACCATGCACAGCCCGGGCTGGCACAATGGCTCGGCAAAGTGCAGACGTGAGGAGGCAACGGTGACGACGGCCGGTCCGCCCGTAAAGGGACGATCCACCCGCCAGCGTGCCGCCGTGGCGGCGGCGCTCGACGAGGTCGACGAGTTCCGCAGTGCCCAGGAACTCCACGACATGCTCAAGCACAAGGGCGACTCGGTGGGACTGACCACGGTCTACCGCACGCTCCAGAACCTCGCCGACGCCGGCGAGGTCGACGTCCTGCGCACCGACGACGGCGAGTCCGTCTACCGCCGCTGCTCCACGGGCGACCATCACCACCACCTCGTGTGCCGCGTGTGCGGCAAGGCGGTGGAGGTGGAAGGGCCCGCCGTGGAGAAGTGGGCGGAGGCGATCGCGGCGGAACACGGGTATGTGAACGTGGCGCACACGGTGGAGATCTTCGGTACCTGTGCGGAGTGCGCCGCAGGTTGACCGGGGTGTTGTGCGGGTGGGTCGGGGTGACCGCCCCTGGGGGCTGCCGCCCCCAGCCCCCGGGATGCCAGCCGTAGTGGTCAGCCCTCCTCGGGCCGCCCCCGCATCGCCTGCTCCATCGCGAGCAGCTTCTCGTTCGGCACCGCGCCGCCGAACCGCCGGTCCCGCTGGGCGAATTCGACGCAGGCGCGCCACAGGTCACGCCGGTCGAAGTCCGGCCAGAGCACGTCCTGGAAGACCATCTCGGCGTAGGCGCTCTGCCAGATCAGGTAGTTGGAGGTGCGCTGCTCGCCGCTGGGGCGCAGGAAGAGGTCGACCTCGGGCATGTCCGGGTAGTACATGTACTTGGCGAAGGTCTTCTCGTCGACCTTGGCCGGGTCGAGCCGGCCCGCCTGCACATCCTCGGCCAACGCCCTTGCCGCGTCGGCGATTTCGGCCCGCCCTCCGTAGTTCATGCAGAAGTACAGGGTGAGCGCGTCGTTGTTCTTGGTCTGCTCCTGGGCGATCTGGAGCTCCTTGGCCACCGACCGCCACAGCTTGGGCATACGGCCCACCCACCGCACCCGGATGCCGAGTTCGTCGAGGGTGTCGCGGGTCTTGCGGATGAAGTCGCGGTTGAAGTTCATGAGGAAGCGCACCTCGTCGGGCGACCGCTTCCAGTTCTCGGTGGAGAAGGCGTACAGCGAGATCGCGCCGACGCCCATCTCGACGCCGCCCTGCAACACGTCCAACACCCGCTCGGCGCCGACCTTGTGGCCCTCGGTGCGCGGCAGGCCCCGCTCCTTCGCCCACCGCCCGTTCCCGTCCATGACGATCGCCACGTGCTTCGGGATCAGCTCACCGGGCAGCTTCGGTGCGGTGGCCCCCGACGGGTGCGGCTCCGGCGCCGTGTACTCGCGCCGCTGGCGCCCCAGGATCCCGCGTACGGCCATGTGCTTCTCGTCTCCTCTTTCTACGACTTCTCTACGTAACGCAGCGAACGAAGTCCGCGTTCCAGATGCCAGTGCAGATAGGCGGACACCAGCCCGCTCCCCTCCCGCACATGCCGTGCCTCGCACGCGTCCGCCGTCTCCCAGTCTCCTGTGAGCAGCGCACCGAGCAGTTCGAGGGCCTGTGGTGAGGGTACGACGCTCCCCGCCACCCGGCAGTCGGGGCAGACGACCCCGCCGGACGCCACGGAGAAGAACCGGTTCGGCCCCGGCATCCCGCACTTCGCGCAGTCGTCGAAGCTTGGCGCATAGCCGTTGACGGCGAGGGAACGCAGCAGGAACGCGTCGAGGATGAGATGCGGAGCATGCTCCCCACCGGCCAGCGTCCGCAGCCCGCCCACGAGCAGCAGATACTGCTGTACGGCGGGCTCGCCCTCGTGATCGGTGAACCGCTCGGCCGTCTCCAGCATGGCCGTACCGGCGGTGTACCGCGCGTAGTCGCTCACGATTCCGCCACCGTACGGAGCGATCGTCTCACTCTGTGTGCACAACGGCAGCCCGCGCCCGACCAGTTCGCTCCCCCGCGCGAAGAACTGCACGTCCACATGCGAGAAGGGTTCCAGCCGGGCCCCGAACTTCGACTTGGTCCGCCGCACCCCGCGCGCCACGGCGCGTACCCGCCCGTGACCCCGGGTGAGCAGCGTGATGATCCGGTCCGCCTCACCCAGCTTCTGGGTGCGCAGCACGATGCCGTCGTCGCGGAACAGACTCATGGAGCCCATTGTCCCCTACGGCTCCGCGGCGCCACGACGCTTCAAGGCACCTCACCACGACTGCGAGCGTTCGCATACGCGGTCGCCGCGCTCAGCCGCTCGGCCGGGGTCGCGTCACGCACGGCGGCCGGCTCGACGTCCCACTCCCGTCCACCGCCGTACGGCCGCAGCTGGACATAAGGACCTTCATGCCCCATGACGATGCCCACTCTCCCGGTACGGGTGTCCACGGCGACCGATCCGACCGACGGGTTCATCGCACTCCTCGCACCCGAACAATTCCGGCGACCGACAGCACCGACCACCATTCCTTCAAGGTGTCCTCCGCCTCCGAGTAGTGTGCCCCCACCTGGCTCCCCTCCCCTTTCGACTTTCACGCTTCCTGCCTCCGGGGCACCCTTCCGCCCCTACACTCGGCAGGAGTCTGTCGACCGCAAGTACGGTGCGGCACAAGGAGGTTGGCCATGGCCAACGGTTCACGGCAGACGGGTTCGGGAGCCGGGCGCAACGCCCTCCAGCCACCGGCTCACCCCGCCGAGACCAGCCCCGCCTCGTACGCAAGGATCACCAGCTGGACGCGGTCCCTGGCGTCCAGTTTGGTGAAGAGCCGGGTCAGGTAGGTCTTCGCCGTGGCCACGCTGATGCACAGTTCGGCCGCGATCTCCGTGTTGGACAGCCCTGAGCCGACCAGGGTCAGCACCTCGCGTTCGCGCCCTGTGATGCCCGTCAACTCCCGGCGTGCGCGCGCCGGTTCGGGGCGGGACGACGCGAAGTCGTGGATCAGGCGCCGGGTCACGCTCGGGGCGATCAGGGCGTCCCCGGCGGCCACCACCCGTACCGCGCCGATGATGTCGTCCAGGGCCATGTCCTTGACCAGGAACCCGGACGCGCCCGCGCGCAGCGCGCCGTAGACGTAATCGTCGTCGTCGAAGGTGGTGAGGACGACCACCCGGGCCGCCGAGGAACCCGCGGTGATCGTGCTCGTCGCCTCGATGCCGTCCATCCCCGGCATACGGATGTCCATCACCACGACATCCGGGGCGAGTTGCCACGTCAGCCGTACCGCCTCAGCGCCCGTGCTCGCCTCTCCGACGACCTCGATGTCCTCGATGTCGGCCATCACCATCCGCAGTGCCGTACGGATGAGCTGCTGGTCGTCGGCCAGGACAACGCGGACCGTCATCGGGCGGCCGTCTCCGCCGGTACCGGCAGTCGCGCCGCCACCCGGAAGCCGCCCTCCGGACGCGGTGCCGCCGTGAACTCCCCCTGCAACAGGGCGACTCGCTCGCGCATCCCGGCCAGACCGAACCCGGTGTCGGTGGAGGTGCCGTGGCCCCGGCCCTCGTCGGTGACCTCCAGGGCGAGTTCGTCCTCGCGGTAGTCGAGGGTGACCCGGCAGGTCCGGGTGCCCGCGTGCCGTACGACGTTGGTGACGGACTCCTGGACGATGCGGAACGCCGACAGGTCGATGTCTGGCGGGAGTTGACGCGGTTGGCCGCGCCGGTGCACGTCGACCCGCACGCCGGCCGCCGTCGTCGTGGCGGCGAGCCGGTCGACGTCCCCGAGACCGGCGGGCAGCAGAGGCGCCGCGTCGGCCGCCCGCAGCGCGACCAGCATGCGGCGCAGCCCGGCGAGGGTCTCGCGCCCCTCGGTCTCCACGGCCCGCATCGCCTCCCGCGCGGCCTCCGGCTGGGTGGTGGCGACCCGGGCCGCCGCGCCCGCCTGGAGAGCGATGATGCCGATGCTGTGGGCGACGGTGTCGTGCATCTCCCGGGCGATACGCAGGCGTTCGGCGGTGACGGCCTGCGTCGCGGCCTGGGTGGTGAGCCGCTCGGCGTACGCGCGGCTCTGCCGCACGGAGTTGCCGATCAGCCAGGCGACGACAGCCGTGAGGGCGAGCGCCGCCCAGGCCTGCCAGTCCCCGCGGTCCAAGCTGTGCGGAAGTTGGAGGGGGCGGCCGAGGCCGGTCCGGGTGAGTTCGTAGGCGGGCAGGATCGCGATCGCCAGGGCCAGCGCGGCAAGGCCCCGGCTTCGGGTGGAGGTCGCGACGATCCAGCCGACGGCGATGTCGATCGCCCCGTAGTGGACGAGTCCGAGGGTGAGCCCGTTCAGTCCGAGCGTCACGGCGTACGTCCCCGCGACCACCATCCCGAACGCCGACAGCGGCATGAGGCGCAACAGTCGGCAGCCGAGGACGGCGAGCACGGTGCCCAGTCCGATGAGCAGCCAGCCGGCGGGGAGGGGCGGAAAGGGGTTCGTCGGCATGTAGGGGAGGCCGAGGAACGGGCGGATCGCGAACAGCGTGCCGTAGATCCACGGCACGCCCACCCAGGCGCCCGGCGGTACGCGCTTGAGCAGGGGCAGCTGCGGGGTGGCGGGCATGTCGCGATCGTAGGAGCTCGGGGCGGGCGCGGTCATCCGCCCGGAGACGTACAACCAGGGTCGACAGCGCGACCGTACGAGTGTCACCGGCGGGGCGATGCCCCGGACCGGCCGCCCGCGCAACCGTGGTGCCGTGATCGAAGTCAACGAACTCACGAAGAGGTACGGCCCCACCACCGCCGTACGCGAACTCTCCTTCACGGTCCGGCCCGGCCATGTCACCGGCTTCCTCGGCCCGAACGGCGCGGGCAAGACCACAACTCTTCGGATGCTGCTGGGACTTGCCGAGCCGACCGCCGGCACCGCCACCGTCAGCGGGCACGACTTCCGCCGGCATCCGCGCGGCCTGCGCCACGTCGGCGCGCTGCTCGACGCGGGTGATGTGCACGGCGGGCGGTCGGCGCGGGCGCATCTGCGGGCACTGGCCCGGAGCAACCGGATCGCCGCCGGGCGGGTGGAGGAGGTGCTCACCGAAGTGGGGCTCGCCGGGGCGGCGGCCCGGCGCCGGATCGGCGGGTACTCGCTCGGCATGAAGCAGCGGCTCGGCATCGCGACCGCCCTGCTCGGCGACCCGCCCGTCCTCCTCTTCGACGAGCCGCTCAACGGGCTTGATCCGGAAGGGGTGTTGTGGGTGCGGGGGCTGTTCAGGAAGCTGGCCGGGGAGGGCCGTACGGTCTTCGTCTCCAGCCATCTGATGTCCGAGATGGAGAACACGGCCGACCAGCTCGTCGTCATCGGCAAGGGCGAGCTGATCGCCGCCGAGAGCCTCGTCGCCTTCGCCGCGCGCGGTACGGCACCGACGGTGACGGTGCGGACACCAAACGCGGGCGCGCTGGCGGCCGTACTCGCGTCGGAGGGCGCGACGGTGGCGCCGCACGACGAGGAGACCCTGAAGGTCAGCGGGGTGAGCGCCGGCCGCGTCGGCGAGCTGGCACACGAACACCACTTCCTCCTCCGGGAGTTGACGACCGAGCACGCCTCCCTGGAGGCGGCCTTCATGGAACTGACCGCCGACAGCGTCGAATACCTCGCCGGAGACTCCCGATGACGACAGCGACCATGGCTGTGCCCGCCCCGCGCTTCGCCGACCTGCTGGCCGCCGAGTGGCTCAAACTCCGTTCCCTGCGCTCCACTTACTGGGCGCTCGGCGTCAGCGCCCTCGTCGTGATCGCCTTCAACGCGAACGCGGCCCGCGCCGACTACGCCGACTATCCGCGCTACGACACGGTGATGCGGGCCCACTTCGCGGGCAACGCGCTGTCCGACGCCTTCACCAACGGCGCCGCGATGATCCTCATCCTGACGGCGGCGAGCGTCGGCGCAGGCACGGTCGTCGGCGAGTACTCGACAGGGCTGATCCGCACGACGTTCGCGGCCGTGCCGGACCGCCGGGCCCTGATCTCGGCGAAGGCTACCGTGGTGACGGCGGTCATCACGGCGTACGGCGCGGTCGTCGCGTCCGTCTCCTTCGCGGTGACCCAGGCGATCCTGTCCGGCCGCGGCCTGGGCCTGTCGATCGGTCACCCCGGCGCCCTACGCGTCGTCGTCGCGTCGGCGCTGCTCGCTCCGGTGTCCGCGCTGGTCGGCATGGCCATGGGCGTCCTGATCCGGCACAGCGCCACGACGATGGTCCTGACGACCGGCCTCCTGCTCCTCGTGCCCACCTTCTTCACCGAGCGCTACCACTGGACGGCCTGCATCCGGAACGCACTGCCGTTCAACGCCTGGGGCCGCCTAGTCCAGGTCGACTACGGCCACATGCCCTACGCATTGGCCCACCGCTACCCGTCGACCGTCGCGGGGGCGTGGGTCGTGTTCGCGGTGTGGGCGGGGGTCGCGGCCGTGGTCGCGGTGGGGGTTGTGGGCCGGCGGGACGTGTGACGTCAGGGGAGGCTCGGAAGGTCGGGCGGACTCGCCTCCCACAGCTGGTTGAACTGTGCGATCTGCTCCGTCACCCGAGACCTCCGTGCGTTCAGTTCGCTTCTGGCCTCCTGCCCCGCCACGTCCGAGTTCATCTCGAAGTACAGTTCATCGTCGAAGATCATGAAGTCTCGCCGCCCGCGGAGTCCGACGCCGGGCGGCAGCTGAGACAGAACCGCAACTCGCGTCTCTATACCCAATTTTCTTTGAGAGTGGCGGATCCCCAGCAGCTTTTCGTTGACGTCATCGGTGCTTGCCACAATGAACAGACGCCGCACCTTCACACCGCGTCGCTCGATCGCGTACTTCTGCACCTGAAGATAGCCTTGCGCATCCGGGGTGTCCCAATAGGCCACGTCTTCGAACGTACTGGTGGCGTCGATACTCCCCGTTGCATGGCCGGTGAGGCGCACGAGCTGTTCATTGGGGTCTCCCGGCCAGCTCACGACCTTGGTGGCCAGGTCCTCCACGAACACGGCGAGGCGGTCCATCTCGCCCCGTGCGAAAGCCCTCGCGATCTCCGGGCCCTGGTCCCCCAACAGCGTGGCACTCTGGACCAGCCGCCGCACCTGCTCGGCGCCCATCCCCGACCGCTCCAACTCACTGAAGAGTTTGGTCACATCGCCGACCTGCTGGAACTTCTCCTGGACCATGCCCTTCATCTCGCGGTGATGCGCGGCCAGCGCCTCCCGGATGTCTCCACTCTGGAACAGCTGGCCACGCTCCACCGACGCCAGCCGTCGCTCGAAGTCGATCATGTACTGGACGATGAGCGCGGCACCGCCGATGACGATGGAGACGGCGAGTTTCCACAGCTCGTCCTGCGACTGGTTGATCAGGTTGGTGATCACGTACGCGATGGTCGCCACGACAAAGGTGACCAGTGTCTTCAGCAGGACAGGAGGTATGCGTACACCCCCCGCCGGCGCCGGACTCGGTGTCCCGGACGCTCCGTCCATGTCTGTCTCTCCCCCGCAGGATCATTCGCTGGACTTGTTCCGGTCAGTGCGGCGCCAGAGCCTTGTGCAACAACGGTATGGCCTGGACGGCCAGTTGGTCACGGATGCGCCGGACCAGGGTCTGCCACTGCCGGGTGAAGCCGGGGTCCCCTTCGAGCACGTCCCACAGGGGGCTCAGCGTGCGGTCGACGTGCGCACGTGGCATCCACAGATGCAGCAGATGGTCGACGGCCGGGCGCAGCACCAAAACCGCTGCGGGCCCGTCCGCCGCACCGAGCCGACTGTTCTCCAGCATGTGGACCACCGTCGTCAGAAGCCAGTCGTGCAGCGCGAGGTCTTCGCACAGCCCCGCGACTGCGGCGCCCGGAACGCTCTCCGGCACCCGCAGCTCGACGGTGCGCAGCCCGTCCTCGGCCAACGTGAAGCGGTCCAGCGACGGACCCTCGGCCTCGGACGTCCGTCGCGCGGCCCAACGCAGGTATGTGCGCCGGGACTTGAAGGGCGCCTTGTGGTCGAGGAGCGGATGTCGCACCAACTGTGCCAGCAGCCCCTCGGCGATCATTCCCAGGTCCAGTTCGCCGCGCCCTCCCCCGCGCAACGCGCCTTCTGCGGTGGCCTGTTCGGGCAGCCTCCCGAACGGCTCGACCACGCCGGGCCGGACGAGGTAGTGCCCCCAGGGACGGCGCACGTCGGGGCCGTCGGCCGGGGCACTGAAGTAGGCGGTGGACTGCAGGACACGCCCCTCGGTGAGTGCCGCGCGGGCGGCCACCGTGCCGACAGCCCGTACCTTGGCGCCGTTCGAGGTGGGCAGCCGGCAGTCCACGCCCGTCAGTACCTCGGGCGAGAGGGCGTACAGATTGGGCCGCTCCGAGACCCGGACGTGTTCGTCGGCGCGCAGCCTCAGCAGTTGGGCTGCGGCCCTGCCGTCCAGCGCCTGGAAGGACGGCAGCAGACAGGTGCGCACCTCGCCGCAGGCGAGGACCGAACGCGCGGGCCGTCCGGGGGTCGTCATGTCAAGTCCCCTCGTGTGACACGGAGTTGGCGGGCTCCTCGTAGAACACGTACGTGGCGCGCTGCGCGACCGCCTCCGGTACCGCGACGCCTTCACCCGCGGACCGCTTGGCCACCTGTTCGAGCGCTCCGGAGTCCACGTCTATCTGGTCGAGGATGAGCCGTACCGCGTCCTCGACTGCGAGGAACCGGTTCGGCAGCAGCGTGCAGGTGCGGTACGCGCTGAAGGAGATCCGGGAGTCGTTCAGTTTGAGCAGCGGCGGCAGCCGGTCCCAGTCGCGCGGGAGGTCCCCGCCGGTCCACTGCCGCGGGACCAGCACGGGCTCGCCCAGGTGCCGTAGCAGACCGAGGCGGGCCAACTGCCATACGGCCGCGAGAAACGGGCAGGACCACAGGCGCCCCCGGTCCGTCTCGGACCACAACTCGACGTCCATGAAGACCGAGTGGTTGCGGGCCGCGGCCTCTCGTGGCGGCTGCCAGGTGATGATCTCGGCCAGGGCGCTGCGGGTGGGGGTGGTGCGCTGTCCGTTGGCGAGCCAGCCGGTCTGGCTGACCGGCGGGCGCGAGCCGTGGCTGCCCGGTGGCGGCGACTCCACCAGGCGGTGCATGACGGACTCGGCCAGCTCGATCCGGTCGGCGACCGCGCAGCCCGACTCACGGGCCAGGTAGTCGATGACGAGCCCGGCCTTCTCGGCCTCTTCGAGGACCAGCGGGACGAGTTCGGCGGGGGTGGAGAAGCGGGTGAAGTAGTCGTCGATCAGGAAGCAGGTGCTGATGCGGGGGCGTTTGCCGCCGATCCGGCGGGCGGCGGAGGCGCGTGCCGCGTCCACCCAGATCCGTACCTCGGCAAAGTGCTCGCGCAGCCGCTCGGGGCCCGCCTCGAAGTCCTCCATGTAGAGGTGGCCCAACTCCAACGAGAGGTGGGCCAGGGGCACGGACTGTGTGCGTGGCTCAGCGGTGGTCTCCCGGAAAACGGCCTCGGTCACGCCTGCTCCCAGTACTTGTCGTCGGTCAGCCGCGCGGCCAGGTCGCGCAACGCCTGCCAGGTCTCCACTGCAGCGATCTGACTGTCGAGCACGTCCTCATCGGTGATGAGCTGCTCACGCCACTGCAGAACCGGCTCGAACGGCACGACGCCGAGAACCTGGCTGTAGCCGACGCCGTGGTGGGAGGCGAGCTGCTTGAGTTCGGCGTCGCACTCCTCCATCCACGCCGACTGGGTGGGCGAGACCTGCGACCACAGCATCGAAGCGGGATCGGGTACGGCGCCCCGGACGAAGCGGATGGCGCCGCGCAGGGCGTCCTCGTCGTGCCCGCGGGCGACACCGCCGGCGACGATGCCTCGCTTGCCGAAGACCAGACTCGCGGCAGCCTCCACATGCTGGCGGGTCCAGCGGTGGAAGACCAGCCAGCGGGCGTCGACACCGCTCATCTGCCGCTGCGCGGTGACCGCCAGGGCCATGTCGACGGCGTAGCTGCGGCCGGCGCTGAGGTCGACGATGATCAGGTCGAACTCGCCGTTGAGGCGCAGCAGCAGGTCCACGCAGCGGCGCAGGTTGTCCCCGGAGGTGGCGAACTCGCCGCCGCTGAGGTCACCCGGCATCAGGATCAGCCGGCCTGCTCCGGGTGGCTGGTTGCGCAGCACCCGGTGTTCGGTGTCGGCCCAGACGTCGAACCTGATCGGTTCGCTGTTCTCGCCTATGAGATAGGAGTGCAGGCCGCGGTCCTCGGCGGCCCGGCGGGCCTCGGGCACGTCGAAGACGGCCGAGGCGGTGGGCGAACCGAAGTCGAAGTCCAGGTAGCAGACGTCGTCCCCCATCAGTGCCCGCTGGTAGGCGAGGTTGGCGCTGGTCACGGAGCGGCCCGTGCCTCCCTTGTCGGAGGCCGCGAAGATCAGCACGGCTCACCCTCCTTGGACCGAGGCGGCTTCGCGGGCGCGGGCGAGTGCGTCGAGCTGACCCAACACGTCGAGCGTCAATGAGTAGGCAGTGCCTGGCTGTTCGTCGACCAGGGCGCGGGCGCGGCGCAGCTTGACCTCGATTCCCCTGAGTTGCATGCCGCGTTTTCCGTCGGAGTTCGGCGCGGGTGCCATCTGTTCGTTGCCGAGGAGGTGGGTGGACTCGCTGAGCAACGCCCTTGCGAGTTCCGTCAGTTCGAGGCTGCGGATCGGGGGCTGGGCGTACATGTTGTGGACCTGGACCATCACCTCGGTGACCCGCTCGGTGATGCTCCAGGACACCGCCCCCTCGGTGAGGGCGGTTTCCGGGTAGATGGCGTGCACGTTGTCCCACAGGCCGACGCCTTCACCCTCGCCCATCCGGCGGCGCCACACATGGCCGAAGATGTCCTCGGCCAGCCTGAGCAGCCGGTCGTGCGCGGAGAGGTTGCGGGAGAGTGTGCACAACTGGACTGTTCGCTTGAGCAGTTGCGCCGAGAAGTCGCTCATCGTCCAGTCCATGGGCGGGCCGATGGTGCCGCCGCCCTGGAGCGGCAGGGTGACGCCGGGGTTGTGCAGCTGGATCATGGGGTCGTCGCGCGTCATCCGGCTGGTGATACGGCCACGTTCGGCGAGGCGCTCCATAACGCGGACGGTGCGGGTCAGGTCGTCGTCGGTGGCCCGGCGGCGCATCAGGTCGTGCACGAGAATGGCGGCGACGGAGAGGGAGAAGTACTCGGACTCCAGCTTCTGTCCCGTCGTACGCCAGGGGATGTCCTCCAGCGGCCAGCGGTCGCGGTCGAAGCGGGCGATGCGCGACCAGTACTGCTGGGTGATCTCCCACCGCAGCCGCAACGCCTCAGCGAGCTTCTGCTGTTCGGCATTGAGCAGGCCCAGGGTCAGGGTGCGGTCCGAGAAGAGGTCCTGGATGCCGTCGAGCGCGACCACCGTGAAATAGAGGTACGGCACCGGGTTGGCGACGCCGACGGGCTGCGGCCCGATGGGCTCCTCGGTCGCCACCTCGGGCGCGTCCCGCACCAGGCTCCAGGCCCAGCCGCACTCGAAGAGCTGGCTCTCGTCCTTGAGGGCCTCCTGGACGTCGAGGCCGAGGATGAAGCTCTCGATGATGGCGGCACGCAGCGGCCTGAACCGCCGCTGGAACTTCTCCAGCACCTGACGCTGCGACAACTGCCCCTGGCCGAGGAGTTCGCAGAGCGTCTGGCCTTGGGAGGAGTCGGCATCGTAGACGTTGACCGTGAACGAGCGCAGCAGGCTGACCATGGCGGCGGTGAGCCGGTTGCTGGTCGCGGTCTTCAGTTCCCCGATCGTCTCCTGCATGTCGGCGCGGCGGGTCTTGGACTCGTAGACCTTGAGGAAGCCAAGCAGCGCGAGACAGAGGGTGATCGACATGGAAAACGAGTCGGTGACGCCGAGTTGACGCTGCTCCTCGGTGAGGTCCTGCTCCTTGTCCCGGGACTGGAAGTAGTAACCGCCCGCGAACGTGGGCCTCTTGTCGTCGGTGTGGGTGCGCATGAACTCGACCGCCGCTGTGACGAGGTTGGCCGGGATCTCCAGCCGTCCGCCCGCCCGCTTCAGCGTCTGCTGGACGTCACTCAACGTGGTGTCGGGGTCGTCCAGCCGGAACGACGGCAGTTCGGTCGCCGGGTACAGCAGGCAGAGCAGGCGCTCCGCGTCGGCGACGCTGCTCTCTCCGCCCCACTTTCCCCACGTCCACTCACCGCCGTCGAAGGAGTGGCGGGCGACCGCCTGCCAGATGTCCAGCAGGTGCTGACGTGGCTTGATTTGCATCGCCTTCCCCCCTCAGGAAATCTCCGCACTCCGAAATCCGTGGGCCACGATCATCGATGTGTATCCCTTGCGCACCTCGTCCTGCTCGCCCACCCGGAACGCCTGCAGCTTTTCTGCGTGGCTCGCCAGGCTGTCGTAAATCTGCGACCGGCTCACATTACAGGCGGGAAATTTCCTACCGCCAACTTCATACCCCCTGGAATGCTCCATGAAAGCGGCGGCGAACGGTGCACCGGGCTCAAGACAGCGAAGAAAACACTTCGCTGCCCGCCGGAACTCGTCGTGGGAGGTGGAGAGAGATTCCGCGACGAAGAACATGGTGCCGAGAGCCCAGCGTGCCCGACGCCCCGCCAGATCAAAGAGATCACCCGGTTCGACCCGGGCGATCCGCTTGAACCTCGCCCTCGGATCATGGGGGTACGCGGCGTACCCGTCGTTCCGGCACAGCTCATGCCAGAACGCGTCCCAGTTCCCGTCGTAGGAGTCCAATTGTTTCCTGAGGTAGCCCACGTTCTGCTTCGACCGGTCGAGCAGGGTGATTTCCTCACACCAGGGCAACATCGCGAGAGCCGGATAGAGATTGGCTCCGGCACCCACGTCGATACCCCGGACCGGGCGGCCCGGATAACGAGAGAAATGATCACTGAAATGATCACGGACTATGGCGATGATCTTCGCATCGACGGAGAGCACTGTGGAATAGTTGTGACTGATGTAGTCCGCTGGGTCGAATTCGTCCCAAAGTGCGTCCGCGTTCAGCAGCGGAGGAGTCCCCGGTGATCTCGAATCCATGCCCCACGGTATCAACATCACCGATCGGAGGGACCCTCTTTCCCGCGCCATGCGACAAGCACGGATGCATGGGGGGCGCATGGCGGCAATACGCCCCCAGGCATCGATCCCAGCCCTTGAAAAGCCCTGGTACGACAGGCAATCCTGGTCGGAT
Organism: Streptomyces sp. NPDC050508; assembly: GCF_040655155.1. Lineage (NCBI taxonomy): Bacteria > Bacillati > Actinomycetota > Actinomycetes > Kitasatosporales > Streptomycetaceae > Streptomyces > Streptomyces sp. NPDC050508. Next base: position 266,274 of record NZ_JBFAJJ010000007.1, on the reverse strand, counting down.
GCCGCTCAATCCTGACGGGATGCCGCTGTGTGTCCGGTCCGCCGCCGAGAACGACCTGTCCGCACTCCTGCGCCTCGACGCGGAGGCGTTTCCGACGGAGCCTTACCCCTTCTACGTCCTGCGCCAGCTCTTCGACCTGTGCGGCGACCGTTTCCTGGTACTTGACGACGGGCACATCCTGTACGGGTACGTCCTCGCGACTCCGCCCGATGCCGGCCTCAGTCTGATACTCAGCCTCGGTGTCACCCGGAACCTGCGGGGCAACGGGCTGGGTCGCCGCCTGATGGTGGCGATACTGAACCGACTACGCTCCGAGGACGTGCACGAGGTCAGGCTCACCGTCGATCCCGACAACGGCCCGGCCGTCTCCCTCTACCAGGATCTCAAGTTCGTCCAGAGAGGAGAAGTCCAAAAGGACTACTTCGGGCCTGGTGAACATCGCATCCACATGACATGCGACCTCACAACATAGTGCCGCGCCAGCGCATGAAACGCCTCCTTCGGCTCCCAGTGCCACCCCGAACTCGGGTCGTCCGGGCGGTCCTTGACCGTCTTGGTGATCGCGTAGCTCGCCATGTCGAGGTCGTGTCGTGGGTCGTGGGCTCGGTGCGGGGCGTCCGGGGTCACGAACTCGAAGGCCATCGCGCCGTACAGGCCCATCGCCTCGAAGACCTCCAACAGGTCGACCAGGTAGGCGGCTTGGGTGTGTTCGCTGCGGGTCAGGTGGCCCTTGATCTCCTCCGGGCTCCTGTCGTGGTCGACGACGTTCCAGCCCATGCCTGCCGTCTTTTCGGCTCCCTTGTACGCGCAGGTGCCGAACTCGGTGATGGTCACGGGCTTGTCCCAGCGTTGGTAGCGGTGCAACTCCCGGACGTAGTGGGCCGGTTGGTGGAAGTACGAGTAGTAGTCGATGCCCACGATGTCGAAGAGGGTCCAGTCGACCTCGTCGTCCTGGGCGGCGGCGTAACTGAGGTTGCCGTGGAAGACGGAGCGGCCGAGGGTCGCCGCCTTCTTGGTGAAGGCGTCCAGCCTGCGCTGCATCTTCGCCGGGTCGAACGTGCCGTTCAGGATGTTCTGGACGCGGTCCAGGACCGTCGCCCCCGGCACGATCCCGGGTACGAACAGCCAGAACTCGCAGCCCACGCTGAAGTCGACGCTCGCGCCCTGACGTCGGAGGCGTTCCGCGAACCGGCCGGTTTCCGCGAGGTGTTCGAGGATGTCCCGCTCCGGTACGTCGCCCAGGGTGGGCTGGAGCCAGATGTGCAGGCCGAGTTCGGCAGCCTCGGCGGCGGTCGCGGTGAGGCGGTCGACGCCGTCGCCGGTGACGTCGACCGTGTCGGCGTGCAGCTCGTCGCGGATCGCGCGGAGGTCGGCGCGCATACGGCGGGCGCTCCAGGCGGTGGCGGGGGTCTCGCCCTCGCCTACGGTGTAGACGACGCCCCGGTGGCGCAGTCCGCGCCTGCCATCCGTCGCCTGCGCCGCCGCCCGTCCCTGCGGCAGCAGTGCGCCCGCCGTCCCGAGTGCCAGTGCCCCCGTCAGGAACTGCGCCCTGTTGATCCCCTTGGTGTTCGCCATGCGCCCACTGTGCCGAGCCCGGTCCCGGCCCGGCGTCGCCCGATGGTCTACGGCGGGGCAACCAAGGTATGAGGTCTCGCGTCGATCAATGCAGAGATCGTTGACGGAGACCGAGCGAAGGAGAGCGCGATCCCAGCCCCCGAGAAGACCCCCACGGCCACGAACGCCACCCGCCGCACCCTCCTCACCGCCGGCGCCGCCACCGCCGCGACCCTCCTCACCGGCGCCCCCACCGCGCAGGCGTCGGACGGCACGAACAACACGCGCAGCACCGATATCACCACCGAGCTGAGCGTCCTGGAGGAGCAACACCGCGCCCGCGTGGGCGTGTTCGCGCACCACCTCGGCACGGAGAAGACCGTCCTGCACCGCGCCGATGAACTCTTCCCGATGTGCTCGGTCTTCAAGACCCTCGCCGCCGCGGCCGTCCTGCGCGACCTGGACCGGCACGGCGAGGTCCTCTACCGGGTCGTGCACTACACGGAGGCCGATCTGGTCGACGGTTCCGACCGGACCAGGGCGCATCTGGCCGACGGCATGACGGTCGAGCAGCTCGCCGACGTAGCGATCCGCTACAGCGACAACGGCGCGGGCAACCTGCTCCTGCGCGAGGTCGGCGGCCCCACCGCGATCACCCGCTTCGCCCGTTCCCTCGGTGACCGGGTCACCCGGCTCGACCGCTGGGAGACCGAACTGAACTCGGCCGAACCGGACCGGATCACCGACACCACCAGCCCGCGCGCGATCGGCGGACTGTACCGCGGGCTCGTCCTCGGCGACGCCCTGCGCCGCCCCGACCGCGACCGGCTCACCACCTGGCTGCTCAACAACACGACGAGCGCCGCCCGTTTCCGCGCCGGGCTCCCCGCGACCTGGACGATCGCCGACAAGACGGGCAGCGGCGACTACGGCACCGCCAACGACGTCGGCATCGCCTGGACGGAGGCCGGGGACCCGGTCGTCCTCGCGGTCCTGACCACGAAGCCCACCCTGCCCGACGCGCCGTACGACAACCAACTGGTCGCGGACACGGCCAAGTTGGTGGCAGCAGCTGTCAGTTAGATCGGCCCGGGCTACGGCGCCAACCTCCGCGTCCTCGTCGACCGGGTCGACCACCTCACCGCCGCCGAGATCGACGCCGACAGCGCCCGTCTACTGCAGTCCCGATGGGGCGACCGAGCCACCGTGCTCCACACGTACGGCGCCGAACTGCCGCTGCCCGACGGGGCGTTCGACTCGGTCGTCTGTTTCACGATGCTGCACCACGTGCCGCGTGCTGCGCCCCGGCGGCACCTTCGCCGGCAGCGACAGTCAGCCGAGTCTGCGCTTCCGGCTGCTGCACTTCCGGGACACGATGAACACCCTCGATCCGGCAACGCTCCCGGCCCGGCTGGAGCGGGCGGGCTTCACGGACGTGGCGGTCGACCTGCACCCGGAGAGCGGCGGCCTACGCTTCCGGGCGCGCCGAGTCTGACAACTGCCCGAACCGTCGTACGTACCGCCGCTGCCACGGCGTCTCCACCGCGTGCCGGTCGTAGTGGGCGCGGACGTAGGCGACCGCATCGCGCGGCGGTACGCCGTCGAGGACCGCCAGGCAGGCGAGCGCGGTGCCCGTGCGGCCCCGGCCGCCGGCGCAGGCGATCTCGACGCGCTCGGTGCGGGCCCGGTGCCAGGCGTCGGTCAGGACCGTGCGGGCCTCGGTGCGGTCGGCGGGCAGCCGGAAGTCCGGCCAGCGCAACCAGCGTGTCTCCCAGGCGAGTTGGGGCGGTGGGCCGCCGAGCAGATACACGCCGTACGTCGGGAGCGGGCCGTCGGCCGAGAGCGGGCGGCGCAGGCCGCGGCCTCGGAACAGGAGGCCGGAGGGCAGCCGTAGGACACCCGCGTCCCGCGCGTCCCACGCCTCTCTCATCTCACTCATCCGATCTCGTCTCACTCGTCCGGTGCCTCGCGTAGCGCCTTCTCCAGCACTGCGCTCGCCGCCCATCGCATCACGTCCCTCGCCTCGTCGCCGAACTGGAACTCGGGGACGTGGGCGATCAGCGTGTCGAGGCGCTCGGCCGGGTCGGCCCTCACGGATGAGGCCGTCGGCGAGCGGGGTCAGCGAGGCCCGGCCGACGTAGGTGCCGTAGCCGTGTCTGATCTCCACGATGCCGAGGTCTTCCATCAGTTCGGCCTCGGTGGGCAGCGGCGCACCGGGCGGGAGTGTGCGGTCGAGGATCAGCTGGACGACCTCGCGCTGTATCCGACTGTTCCTCGGCTCCCCGGACATGCGCCGCGTCGTACGCGCACCGGCACCGACCGTCGGAACCGTTCCCCCGTGACGGTTGCGACGACCGGTGCCGGACGATGGGACCGATGGCACCGTCAGGGCAGCATGTTGACCGTGCCGACGTTGACGTAGCCACCGAGCGACGCGGCGGTGCCCGCCGGGTTCAGGTAGGTGAGGGAGACGGCCACGATGTAGATCCCCTCGGTGAGAACGGGCAGGGCGATGATCTGCCTGTAGTCGGAACCGCCGGTCAGGGGGATGAGCGTGGGCGGGTTCGGGAACGAGAAGTCGTTGGCTCCGCCGACCTGGTCGACGACGACCTTCAGGCTCCAGGAACCGCCCAGCAGCGGAACGAGGAAGCCGGTGACGGTCCACTCGACCTCCACGGTCAGCGGGGTCCCCTTGGTGACGACGTCGGCGGGGGCGCCGCCGGAATCGACGACGACGGCGCTGATGCGTCCGTCGAGTGCGGAAGGCGGTACGGGAAGCGACTGGAATGTTCCGGAAGCCATGTGGATGCTCCTTGGTCGGTGGTCTGCTGTTGTCTGACCGCCAGCCTGGGGCGCCCTGCCGCGCGCCGTCTTGAGGCACCGGTCCTCCGGTGGCCGGGCGATCCGCCCGGGAGTGCCGGGACCTCGCCCGCGGCTCACGGCTCGCGGACAGATGAGCGGGCAGATGATCCGGGAGGTCCGTCTACCCAGGAGACCCGGGAGAGCCAGCAGATCCGGCAGATCCGGCAGATCCGGCAGATCCGAGGCCCGCGTCGCGGGCCCTGGCGACCGCCGCCGCCCGGTCGCGCACCCCGAGTTTGGTGATGATGGCGGACACGTGGTTGCGGACGGTCTTCTCCGTGAGGCACAGCTGCCGCGCGATCTCGTGGTTGCCCTGTCCGGTGGCGACCAGTTCGAGGACCTGGCGTTCCCGCTCGGTGAGTTCGGGGAACACCCGGGCCGTGTACTGCTGGTGCGCCCCGGTGAAGAAGCCGACGATGCGGCGGGCGACGGCCTCGCCGTACACGGCGTTCCCGGCCGCCACGGCGAGGACGGCGCGAATGATCTCCGTGCGGTCGGCGCCCTTGAGGAGATATCCCTTGGCGCCTGCCCGCAGAGCGCCGAAGAGGGCCTCGTCGTCCTCGTGCATGGTCAGGACGAGGACGCCCACCTCCGCGTGACGGGCGAGCAGGGCGCGCGTGGCACTCGCGCCGTCGGTCCCGGGCATGGCCAGGTCGGTGATGACGATGTCGGGCCGCACATGTCCGACCACGGTGAGCAGTTCCTCGCCGGTGGCCGCCTCTCCCACCACTTCGAGTTCCTCGGTCGCGGCGAGCGCGGCCTTCAGACCGAAGCGGAACATGGGGTGGTCGTCGGCGATGACCACCCGTACCGGGTCTCTCGCGTTCATATCGCCTCCAGTGGCAGCGTCGCGGCGACGATGGTGGCCCCTGGCACGGAACTGACGGAGAAGGTGCCGCCGAGCGCCTGGGCGCGACGCCTCATGGATGTCAGTCCGACGCCGGCGGTGGCCTGCTCCGGGATGCCGACGCCGTCGTCCGCGACGGTGATGTGCAGCAGCCCGCCGGTGGCCGACACGGACACCCGGGCGTGACCGGCTCCGGCGTGCCGGGCCATGTTCGTGAGGGCCTCGGTCACTATGCGGTAGGCGGTGGCCTCCAGGCCTGGTGGCAGGGCAGCCGGCAGGACGGCGATGTCGACCTCGACCGGGACCGCGCGGGAGACGGTCTTGGCGTGCTGACGGATGGCCTCGCCGAGGCCCAGGGTGTCCAGGATGGTGGGGCGCAGCCCGTCGATGATGCGGCGGATCTCCCCGACCGAGGTGGTGACCTCCGCGCGGATCCGGCCCAACAGCGCGCCGGCGGTGGGTGTTTCGTCGGCGGGCAGCAGGTCGGCGAGTGCCTGGAGGCCCAGTCCGACGCCCGACAGGGACGGCCCGAGACCGTCGTGCAGGTCCCGGCGGATCCGGTCGCGTTCCGCGTGGGTCGCCGACACCGCGCGGTCCCGTTCGGTCTCCAGTGCCTCGGTGAGTTCCAGCGCCCGCAGCAGGGTGGCCACCTGTAACGCGAGTGCCGCCAGGAGTTGGAGGTCGGCATCGTCGTACGAGGCCGCCGAGGTGCGTTCGGCCACGTTCAGGGTGCCGAGGTCACGGCCGCCGAACCTCAGGGGCAGCACCGGGCCGTGGCCCACCGGCACGGTCCCCTGAGCGCACACCTGCTGCCCACCGGGGGTCCTGACCACGGCGCCCGGGGCACGCACGGCCCGGATGACGGCGGCGAGCGCGGCGGGCAGGAGGTCCTGTTCGCCGGTCACGGCGACCTGGTCGCCGAGTCGGGCGATGGCCCTCAGCGGGTTCTTGCGCTCACCGTGGATGAGCCAGTCCGCGGCCCGGTGCAGCCGGTCCCGGGCCGGGGTCAGCAGGACCGCGACCACGGCCGCCGTCAGCACGCCGGGCAGCGGGCGACTGCGCAGGGCGGAACCGACGAGCACGGTCACCAGCAGGTACACCGCGATCACGGCGGCCGTCAGCACCCCGTACACCAGGCCCTGCCGCAGGACGGTCTCGATGCCCATCATCCGGTAGCGCAGGACTCCCACGGCCACCGCGACCAGTACCAGGAAGGACAGGATCGCGGAGGGGATCGCCGACCGGATGAGGACCGAGGAGCAGAAGCCCGCGATCATGGTCGGCCCCTCGGTGCAGACCAGCCAGGCCAGCAACTGGCGCTCGGGAGGGCGGGAGCGCAGCAGCCGTACGCCCGTGCCGATCCAGATGGCGAGCGCGGACAGGGCCAGCAGCGGAAGGCACACGCCCATCATGAGGCCGTCGAACAGGGCCGGAGGCATCATCGGCAGGTCGGTACGGCCGGGGAAGATCAGGGCGTGCACGTCCGGGTCGAAGGGGGACACGACCGTCAGCGTGCCGGTGCCGACGACCGCACCCGCCACGGGCCAGCGCCACCAGCGCGCCGGCAGGTGCCCGTCGGGGTAGAAGGCCATCATGAGGGTGGACGGGGCCACCCAGCCGGGGACGAAGAGTCCCGAGGCCAGGACGGCGGCCGAAGTCGCGCCGGGCCAGGGGGAGTTGGCGAGGGCGCCGCCCGCGTGGGCGACCGTCCCGTGGACCGCGTAGGCGACCAGGCCCTGCTCCCAGCAGGCGGTCGCCCCCACCCCGAGGAAGATCCATCCGACCACGTTCCGGGGGCGCAGCAGGACGAGTACCGCACCGGTCAGGACCTCGGCCAGGGTCACCACACCCACGGTGATCACGTAGGCGGGAGAGGCCAGCGGTCCCGTCGGCCCGGGGCGGGGCAGCGTCAGCGCCCAGAAGGCGAAGACGGACGCGACGGCACTGGAGAGCACCGTGCCCCAGACGACCGCGCGGGTAACCATGCGTCCAGTCTGAGGCGTGCGGTGTCCCGCCGGACCCGCCTTGTTCCCGGCAGAGTTGGGCATTCCGCCCGGCCCGGCCGGGACCTCGCCGGGCAGGCCGGCACCGGGGTTCCCGTCCGTCGGACGGTGCGTCAAATCGGCTGTTCCGGCGGGCTATTGGTCCAACCTCTGGCAGTTACGCCATCCGTGTGCGATGCCTTGACCACCCCCACGGCCGCTCTTATGGTCGCGCTGACCGCAGGACGTAGGACGTCGTACCTCCTGGAGGAACCGTGCGCGACGACGTGACCCGGAACGTGCCCGCGCTGCACCGCCGGGCGTTCCTGAAGTACTCCGGCGCGCTGGGCGCGGCGGCGGCGATCTCCTCGTCCCTGACGGCCTGTTCGTCCGGGCCGCAGTCGACGAACGACACGGGCGGCGGGGGCACCGGCAAGAACCGGACACTGACCGCGGTGATCGGCTACGGCAACGACGGCAGCTGGGATCCCACCCAGACGGCGTCCGCGTTCTGCATGGCGGCCAACAATCACATCTACGAGGGGCTGCTCGACACCGACCCGATCTCCCGCACGCCGTACCCGGCGCTGGCGACCGCCCTGCCCGCGGACACCGGCGGCACCTCGTGGAAGTTCACACTGCGGGCGGGCGCCAAGTTCCACGACGGGCAGCCGGTCACCGCCGACGACGTCGTCTTCGTCTTCGACCGCATCCTCGACCCGAAGACGGCGACCCTCGCCCAGGGCTTCTTCGCCAGCTGGCTGAAGGAGGTGCGGAAGATCGACGCGCGGAACGTCGAGCTGGTGCTCAAGTTCCCTTTCCCTGAAGGGATTTCACGCCTCACCCTCGCGAAGATCATGCCGAAGCACATCTTCTCCAAGCCGGGCGCCTGGGACGACGCGATCAAGGGCAAGGCGGTCGGCTCGGGGCCGTACCGGCAGACCGCGCACCACCCGAAGTCCAACACGACCTTCGCCGCGTTCACCGACTACAACGGCCCGCGTCCGCCCGCCTTCAAGACGATGAACTGGCTGACGATCGTCGACGCGGCACCGCGCGTCGCCAAGATCTCCGGGTCGAGCGCGGGCGCGCAGATCGCCGACAACATCCCCTACGCCAACATCCAGCGGCTGCGGAGCGGCGGGATGACGGTCGCGGGCGGGGCCGGGATGAACAACCTGTTCCTGATGTTCAACACCCAGCACAAGCCCTTCGACGACGTACGGGTACGCCAGGCGCTCCGCTACGCCATCGACACCGGCAAGATGGTCCAGGTGGCCCTGCGCGGGCACGGAAAGCCGTCCTCGTCCTTCCTCAACGAGGGCAACCCGGCCTACCGGCGCGCGAAGACGGTCTACGACTACGACCCCGACAAGGCGAAGGCACTGCTGAAGGCGGCCGGGGTCAGCGGACTGAAGGTCAACATCATCTCGGTGAACGTGAGTTGGATCGTCGACTGCCTGCCCACCATCAAGGCGTCCTGGGACGCGATCGGCGTGAGGACGACGCTCTCCCCGCAGGAGACCACGGCCGTGTTCACCAAGATGGACCAGAAGCAGGACTACCAAGTAGTCGCCGCCGCCTCCAACCCCAACCAGTTCGGCCTCGACGCCGACCTGATCATGCACTACAACTACGGCCCCCGGAACCTCTGGATGGGCTACGCCCGTTGGGCCGGGAACTCCGTCGCCAAGCAGCTCTTCAAGGACATGGACCAGGCGACGCGGGAACCGGACGCGGCGAAGAAGAAGACGATGATCCAGGACTACATCGACATCGTCGCCGAACAGGCCGTGCTCTACCCGGTCGTCCACAACGAGCTGATGACCGCCTGGGACCCGAAGAAGCTCACGGGGATAAGGGCACAGCCCTACCCCGGCATCAACGTCCTCCAGGCCAAGTGGGTCTAGCCGTACAGGAGTTGGCCCATGGTCACCGTCGTCAGGATTCTGGCCCGCCGTGTCGTCCTGCTCGTGCCGCTGATGCTCGGCATCGTGCTGTTCGTGTTCGTGGTGATGCGCTTCTCGGACGTCGACCCGGCGTCCGCGTTCTTCCAGGGCGCCAACCCGACACCACAACAACTGCACGACTTCCGCGAGCAGAACGGCCTGCTCGATCCACTGCCTCTCCGCTACGTCCACTTCGTCGGCGCACTCCTCCACGGCGACATGGGCACCAGCGCACTGACCCGGGCACCGGTCGTCCAGCAGGTCACCACCGCACTGCCGCTCACCCTTCAACTCACCTTCCTGGGACTGGGGATCGCGGTGGTGCTGTCGCTGCTGGGCGGGGTGACGGCGGCCATCTACCGTGACCGGCTGCCGGACCAGATCATCCGGGTCGTGTCGCTCACCGGGGTCGCCGCGCCCGGCTTCTGGCTGGCGCTGCTGATGATCCAGTACCTGGCCGTGGACCAGGGCTGGTTCCCGACCGGCGGCTACATCAACCCGGCGGACTCCCTCACCGGCTGGCTCAAGACGATGGCACTCCCGGCGCTGGCCCTCTCGCTCCCGGTGGCGGCCCAACTCACGCGCATCGTAAGGACGTCGGTGGTCGAGGAGCTGGACAAGGACTACGTCCGGACGGCGATCGGCAGCGGCCTGCCACCGAGGGTCGTGGTCGGCCGGAACGTGCTCCGCAACGCGCTGATGAACCCACTGACCGTACTGGGCCTGCGCGTCGGATACCTGCTCGGCGGAGCGGTCGTCATCGAGACCATCTTCTCCCTCCCCGGGATGGGCAAGTTGATGATCGACGCCGTGCAGAACGGCGACCCGGCCGTCGTCCAGGGCGTGGTGCTCACGACGGCGACCGGGTTCGTCGTCGTGAACCTCGTCATCGACATCCTCTATCTGCTGGTCAACCCGCGCCTGAGGGATGCTTCCTGATGTTCACTCAGTTCTCCCGGTTCTCCCGGTTCTCCCGGTTCTCCCGCAAGGGCCTCGCCGAGACCCTGTCCCGGCCCGGCATCCGGCTGCGCGGCCGGCGCCGGCTGCCGCTGCTGTCGAAGGTCGCGGTGTGCTTCCTGGCGGTCGTCGTCCTGGTCGCGCTGTTCGCCCCGCTCCTCGCGCCCGACGACCCGCTCGACCAGCAGCTCCCCGTCGACGGCACCGGACACCCCTCCGCCGACCACTGGATGGGCCAGGACAGCCTGGGCCGGGACATCCTCAGCAGGCTTATGTACGGCGCCCGTTGGTCCCTCGCGATCGGGCTCGGGGCGACCGCGCTGGCCCTCGTCGTCGGCGCGCTCATCGGCGCGGTCGCCGCGACCTCCCGCAAGGGCGTCGACGAGACGCTGATGCGCTGCCTGGACGTGGTGATGGCGTTCCCCGGCATCGCGCTGGCGGCCGTCCTGGTGGCCGTCTTCGGCGGCGGGATCACCGTGCTGATCTGCGCGATCGCGTTCCTGTTCACCCCGCCGGTGGCAAGGGTCGTACGGGCCAACGTACTTGACCAGTACGGCGAGGACTATGTGACCGCGGAGCGGGTGATCGGCGCCCGCACCCCGCACATCGTGATCCGGCACGTGGCCGTCAACTGCGCTGCCCCGATCCTGGTGTTCTGCACGGTGCAGGTGGCCGAGGCGATCGTCTTCGAGGCGTCGCTGTCGTTCATCGGCGCGGGCGTACGCCCCCCGGACCCTTCCTGGGGCAGTGTCATCGCGGACGGCAAGAACATGGTGCTGACCGGGGGTTGGTGGGCGACGGTCTTCCCCGGCCTGCTGATGCTGATCACGGTCCTCTCGCTGAACATACTGTCCGAGGGAGTCTCCGACGCGTGGGCGGCCCCGGCACCGCGCGAGGTGGACGTACGGCACGACGAGGACCCGCTCGACGCGCCCGAGCCCGGCAGCGGCGAGGTGCTCCCGCTCCCCGGCCTGACGGAGGCGGCGCTACGACTCCGGTCCCGCGCACGGCCGTTGCCCGACCCGGACGGCCAACCAGTCCTCGCGGTCGAGAACTTGGCCATCGGCTTCGAGGGTCGGCACCACGGCGTGGACATCGTCGACGGCATCAGCTTCGAGGTGCGGCCGGGTGAGATCCTGGGCCTGGTGGGCGAGTCGGGCTGCGGCAAGTCGCTGACGGCGCTGGCGGTGATGGGCCTGGAACCGAAGGGCGCGCGGGTGCGCGGCCAGGTCCGTTTCAACCAGCGGCAGTTGGTGGGCGAGCCGATGCGGGTGCGCCGCAAGCTGCTGGGCCACGAGATGGCGATGGTGTACCAGGACGCGCTGTCGTCCCTGAATCCGGCGATGACGATCCGCGCCCAGCTCAAGCAGGTGATACGGCGCGGAGGCCGCCGTGGTGCGGGCGAGTTGCTGACGATGGTCGGCCTCGACCCGGACCGCACCCTGCGGAGCTACCCGCACGAACTCTCCGGCGGCCAGCGCCAACGCGTCCTGATCGCCATGGCCTTGTCCCGCGACCCCAAGCTGATCGTCGCCGACGAACCGACGACCGCCCTGGACGTCACCGTGCAGGCGCAGGTCATAGAGCTACTGCTGCGCCTGCGCGAGGAGTTGGGCTTCGCGCTCGTCCTCGTCTCGCACGACCTGGCACTGATCGCCGACGTCACCGACCGGGTGGTGGTGATGTACGGCGGGCAGATCGTGGAGGCGGGCGTGACCGCCGACCTGGTGGAGTCACCGGCCCACCACTACACGCGCGGCCTGCTCGGCAGCGTGCTGTCCCTCGAATCGGCGGCCGAGCGGATGACGCAGATCAAGGGTGTCGTCCCCTCCCCCGCCGACTTCCCGGCCGGCTGCCGCTTCGCGGACCGCTGCCCGCTGGCGAGCGACCTCTGCCGTACGACCGCGCCGGACCTGGTCGGCCCGCGCACCCACACGGCGGCCTGCCACCACCCGGCGATCGACCTGGTGACGACGGAGAGCGAGACGGTGTCATGAGTGCTCTCGTCGATGTGTCGGACGCCCATGTCGTCCACAAGGCGCGCAGCGGCGGCCTGTTCACCCGCGACCGGGTCTACGCCCTGACCGGCGCCGACCTCGCCATCGCACCCGGCGAGACGGTCGGGGTCGTCGGCGAGTCCGGCTGCGGAAAGTCCACGCTGGCCAAGGTGTTGGTGGGCGTACAGCGGCCGACGTCCGGCACGGTGTCCTTCCGGGGCCGCGACCTGTGGTCGATGCCGGACGGCGAACGCCGGGCCGCCGTGGGCACCGGCATCGGCATGATCTTCCAGGACCCGTCGACCGCGCTGAACCGCCGCCTGACGATCCGGCAGATACTGCGGGATCCGCTGGACGTGCACGGCCGGGGGACGAAGGCCGAACGCGAGGACCGGGTACGGGAGTTGATGTCGCTGGTGGGCCTGCCCCGCGCCCTGGCCGACGGCCTCCCGGGACAACTCTCCGGCGGACAGCGCCAACGAGTGGCGATCGCGCGGGCGTTGGCGCTGGACCCCGACCTGGTGGTGGCGGACGAGCCGACGAGCGCGCTGGACGTGTCGGTCCGGGCCCAGATCCTCAACCTGCTCCTCGACCTGAAGGAACGCCTGGGCCTGGCGCTGGTGTTCGTGTCCCACGACATCCAGACCGTACGGCGGATGAGCGACCGCGTGATCACCATGTACCTGGGCCGGATCGTCGAGGAGACCCCGGCCGGCGAGGTCACCGACCGGGCGCGGCACCCGTACACGAGGGCCCTCTTCTCGGCGACACCCGGCTTGTTGCACCCCATCGATCCGATTCCGCTGGTCGGGCCGGTACCGTCGGCGACGCGTCCGCCGAGCGGATGCCCGTTCCGTACGCGGTGCTGGAAGGCGGACGAGGTGTGCGCTTCTGTGATGCCGGACTTCTCACCCGCGTCGGCACCAGGACATTTCTACCGTTGCCACCATCCTGTAGAGGAGGACCTGTCCACCCGCGACCTCGTTCGCCAAAGCCGCCCCATGGAGCCTTCATGACCTTCCCCGCCCCGCTCACCGGTGTCGTACCGCCCGTCTGCACGCCCCTGACACCGGACCGCGAGGTGGACGTCCGTTCACTGCTCAGGCTCGTCGACCATCTGGTGGAGGGCGGGGTGCACGGGCTGTTCCTGCTCGGCTCGACCTCGGAGGCCGCGTATCTGACGGACCGGCAGCGGCGGTACGTCGTCGAGGCGGTGGTGGCTCATGTAGGGGGTCAACTGCCGGTGCTGGCAGGGGCGATCGACATGACGACACCGCGGGTACTGGACCATGTCGCTGCGGTGACGGCCGCGGGTGCGGACGCGGTGGTGGTCACCGCCCCCTTCTACACGCGCACCCATCCCGCCGAGATCGCCCGCCACTACCGCCTGATCGCCGCCGCGTCGCCGGTCCCCGTCGTTGCCTACGACCTCCCCGCCTCCGTCCACACCAAGCTGCCCGCCGACCTCGTACTCGAACTCGCCGCCGAGGGGGTTCTGGCCGGGCTCAAGGACTCCAGTGGGGACCTCGGGGGGTTCCGTACGGTCGTGACCGGCGCGCGCGTTCATCCGGACATCACCGGGTTCAGTGTGCTGACGGGGTCGGAGCTGTTCGTCGACTCCGCGCTGGCGCTCGGGGCGGACGGGGCGGTGCCTGGTCTCGCCAACGTCGATCCGCACGGGTACGTCCGTCTCGACGCGCTGTGCCGGGCCGGAGACTGGTCGCGTGCGCGGGCTGAGCAGGAACGGCTGTGCGCGTTGTTCGGGTTGGTGGGCGTGGGTGATCCTTCGCGGATGGGGGGCAGCTCGTCGGCGTTGGGGGCGTTCAAGGCTGCGCTGCAGCTGCGGGGAGTGATCGAGTGTGCGGCGACTGCGGAGCCGCAGGTGTCGTTGTCGGCGGACGAGGTGGGTCAGGTCGGGAAGTTCTTGGCGGCGGCGGGGTTGCTGTAACTACTTTTCCCACCCACCCACCCGTTTGCTGCGTGTTGACAGGTGAACGCCTGGGGGCTTCGCCCCCAGACCCCCGTTTCCCACCCACCCGTCTCGGGCGCTTTTGAGGTTCACCTCTTGGCCGACAGTAAACGGGTGGTGGGTGGGCACAGGCCGGGGGTCCGGGGGCGGAGCCCCCAGGGACCTCAGCCCCCGCCCAGCTCAGCCGTCGACACGCGCCGGAACTCGATCGTGTCGTACGTCCCCGTCGCCCCGGTCTCGTACAGCACCCCCACCGTGTCCGGCCCCACCTGCACCAGGTCCGAGTACCCAGCCCACTCCCGCGACAACGTGACCGCCTTCACGAAACTCCCCCCACCATCTCCACTCCGCCAAATCGCCATGGCCTGCCGCACGTTGGGAACAGACGGCGCCGAAAACAGCAACGCCCCCCGCTCCCCCGCCAGTTGCAGCACGCTCCCCTCCACCACCGGCACATCATCCAACGTGTGCTGCACCGCATAAGCCCGGTCCAGACTCACACCCCCGTCACCGGAGTACGTGTCGAGCCGATTCCCCGCACTCGTCCCCAGCTGATCCCGCGAGCTGAAGTACAGCCTCCCGTCAGGGAGTTCGGCAGCAGACGACTCGTTCGCGTTGTCGACCCCGTCGTACGTGGAGTCCACGAACCCCAACCGCCACGTCTCACCCCCGTCGTCGCTGTACAGATCATGACCGCCGTAGTACTTGGCCTCCTGCCCGGTGTCACTCGACCCGGCGCTCGGTGCGGCGGAGTGATTGGCAGGAATCACCAACCGCCCCGCATGCGCACCCCGCGTCAGCGCGACCGCATGTCCGGGCCCCGTCGCGTACCAGCGCCAACTCGGCAGCTTCACCTCCCCCGTGATGTCCCGCGGAAGCGTAAAAGTGCGCCCGTCGTCCCAGCTCCGCTGCACGAACACCCGGCGGCTCTGCTCGGCCGTGACCTCGCCCCGCATGATCTGGCCCTCGGTGACAGCCCCGCTGTTGAAGGACGTGACCAGCACGATCGCGCCGGTGCGGGGGTCGACCACGGGTGCCGGGTTGCCCCGGGTGTCCCCTCCCCCGGCGGCCACCACGGACAGCGGACCCCAGGTGCAGCCGCCGTCGGTGGAGCGTCTGAGGACGACGTCGATGTTGCCGGTGTCGCCCGCGTCGTTGTGCCGCCCCTCGGCGAAGGCGAGGACGGTGCCCTGGTCGGTGGTGACGGTCGCGGGGATGCGGTAGGTGTCGTAGCCGCCGTCTCCGGAGACGTAGGGCACGGAGGACGTGCAGCCGGAGCGCGCGGACGCGTGCCCGGCAAGAGTGATGGGGGCGGCCAGTACTGCTGCTACGAGAAGCGTGCGGCTCAGGATGGTCATCGCTCTCCCTCACGGAGGTCGCCCCTCGCGGAACGACGCCGACCTGTCTGTCCGTCACAGCCTCCCCGGTGTCACCATCCCGGACTCGTACGCCACGATCACCAGCTGTGCCCGGTCCCGCGCCCCGAGCTTGCCCATGATGCGGCTGACGTGCGTCTTCGCGGTCAGCGGACTCAGGCCCAACGCTTCGGCCACTTCGGTGTTGTTGAGGCCGCGCGCGACCAGGGCGAGCACTCCGCGTTCCCGTGCGGAGAGGCATTCGGGGCCGCCGGTGGCGGGCGCGGCGGGGCTGCGCAGGAAGCGGGCGATGAGCCGGGCCGTAGGACCCGGCGACAGAAGCGCCTCTCCGGCCGCGACCGTGCGGATCGCGTCGAGGAGTTCGGCCGGACGGGTGTCCTTGACCAGGAATCCGGAGGCGCCGGCGCGCAGCGCTTCGACGACGTTCTCGTCGGTGTCGTAGGTGGTGAGGACGAGGACCTTGACCCCGGCGAGGTCCTCGTCGGCGGCGATGAGGCGGGTGGCCTCGATGCCGTCGAGGTCGGGCATGCGGATGTCCATCAGGACGAGGTCGGCGCGTGAGGTGCGGGCGAGCGCCACGGCCTCGCGGCCGGTGGCGGCCTGGCCTACGACCTCCATGTCCCGCGCCGATTCCACGAGCATGGCGAACGCGGCCCGTACGAGCGTCTGGTCGTCGGCGAGGAGTACGCGGATGGCGGTCACCGCGATCCCTCCTCGCTGTGCACCCGCAGGGGCAGTACGGCGTTCACGGCGAAGCCCTCCCCGTCTCGTGGCCCGGCGTCCAGCGTGCCACCGACACTGCGCACCCGTTCCCGCATGCCGACAAGACCGAAGCCGGGCGGAGCGGAACCGCTGCCCACGCCGTCGTCGATGACGTCCACGCACAGGGCGCCTTCCCGCTCGTGCACGCCGACCCGCACGCTGAGGTCGGCGCGCCCGCCGTGCCGTACCGCGTTGGTGAGCGCCTCCTGGACTATCCGGTAGGCGGCGGCGCCCACGGCGGCCGGGACGGCGTCGGCCGACACCGCCAGTTCGACCTTCGCGCCCGCACCACGGGCCGTAGCGGCGAGGTCGGGCAGTCCGTCGAGGCCGGGCAGCGGGCCGCGTTCGTCGGGCGGGCCGTCCTCCCGGAGCACCTCCAGCGTCGTACGCAGTTCCCCGCGTGCGCTGCGGCAGGTGTCCGCGATGTCGTCGAGGGCCTTGGCGACGGCGGCCCGGTCGAGGCGGTCGGGGTCCTCGGTGAGCACGTGCGCGGCCACCGAGGTCCGCACGCCGATGAGGGTGATGCTGTGCGCGAGCAGGTCGTGCAGGTCGCGGGCGATGCGCAGGCGTTCCTCGGCGACGCGGCGGCGGGCCTCCTCCTCGCGGGTGCGTTCGGCTCGCTCGGCGCGTTCGAGGGCCGCCTCCGTCAACTGGCGGTGGACGCGGAGGTAGCCGCCGAGGACGAGCATGGAGACGACCCAGCCGGCGATCTGGAAGCTCTCGGCGACCCCGGCCATGCCGTCGCCGAGCTTGAGCGCCACCATCAGCCCGATGACCGAACAGCCGACGATCACCGTGCGCCGGACGCTGCCGGTGACCGCCACCGTGTACAGCAGCACCATGGAGGCGCCGGTCGGCGCGGAGTGGTTGTAGTCGTGCTCGTGGAAGGTCGCGATCAGCGGGATCATCACGCCCAGCACCGCCAGCGGGGCTCGGCGCCGCCAGGCCAGCGGGACGTGCAGGGCGAGCAGCAGTGTCCAGCCGAACGCGTCCGGCCGCCGTCCACTCCCGAAGGTGACGGCGACGACGGACGCGAGCACGGCGAGGCCGGCGGCGAGGAGCACGTCCTGCCGCCGGACGCTCATCGTGGTTGCCCGCACGGGGTTCATCCTCCGTCAACCGGACGCGAGGGCCTCACACCGGCTCCGGCTGCCGCTCCGGCCGTACGGCCTCGGGCTCCCGGGACAGCCGCCCCGGCCACCACACCTTCCGCCCCAGCAGCACACTCGCGCTGGTCACGAGATACGTCCGCACGAGGAAGGTGTCCAGGAGCACGCCCACCGCGATCACGAAGCCCAGCTCGACGAGTTGCACCAACCCCATGTTCGTCAGCACCGCGAAGGTAGCGGCGAGGACGAGCCCGGCGGAGGCGACGACCCCGCCCGTCGTCCGCAGGGCGGTCAGCGCGGCGGCGACCGGCTCCGCGCCCCCGGTCGACTCCTCGCGCATCCGGTGCATGAGGAAGATGCCGTAGTCGACGCCGAGGGCCACCAGGAAGACGAAGGAGAGCAGCCCCAGCCCCGGGTCGGTCCCCTGGAATCCGAACAGCGGCCCGAACACCAGCCCGCCGATGCCGAGCGCCGCGCCCCACACCGCGATCACGGCGGCCACCAGCATCAGCGGCGCGACCAGCGACCGCAGCAGGACGCTCAGGATCAGCAGCACGGACGCGAGGACGATCGGCACCACGACGAGCCGGTCCCGCGCGTTGGTGTCCCGCAGGTCGATCTGCTGGGCGCTGGGCCCGCCGACGTAGGAGCCCTTGAGCGTGTGCCGCAGGTCGCCGATGGTGCGGGTCTCGGCCGCCGACTGCGGGGCACCTACGGCGGTGACGGAGATCTCCGTCCAGCCGTGTCCGCTACGGCCCTGCTGGGCGCCCGCGACGCCCCGGGTGGCCCGGATCGCGGCGAGGGTGGCGTCGGCGCGGGCGGCAGGCGTGACGACGTCGATGGGCTGCGCGGAGCGTTCGGGGTAGGCCTCGGCGAGGATGCGCATCGCGGTGACGGAGTCGGGGCGGTCGACGAAGGAGTCGTCCTGTTTGAGGGAGCCGGGCAGGTTCAGGGTGCCCAGGGCGAGCGCGCCGAGCAGGGCGGCGCCGCCCACGAGGACGAGCAGGGGTCGGCGTCCGGCGGAACTGCCCATCGCGGTGAACAGGGACCGGCGGGCCTTGGGCGTGGAGCCGTAGGCCGGGACGAGCGGCCAGAACACGCGGCGGCCAAGGAGGACGAGGAGCGCGGGCAGCAGGGTGAGCATCGCGACGAGTGCGGACAGCACGCCCACGGTCCCCAACGGGCCCATTCCGCGGCTGGAGTTGAGGTCGGCGGCGAGCAGGCACAGCAGGCCGGCTGCGACCGTGCCGGAGGAGGCGAGTACGGCGGGCCCGCAGCCGCGCAGAGCAGCGCGCATCGCGTCGTAGGGGCGCTCCACGCGTCGTAGTTCCTCGCGGTAGCGGGAGACGAGCAGCAGGGCGTAGTCGGTGCCCGCGCCGAAGGCGAGGATCGTCATGATGCCTGTGCTCTGGCCCGAAATGGTCGTCCCGAAGGCCTGGTTGAGACCGTATGCGATCCCTGTGGACAGGAAGTCGCCGACTCCGGCGACGGCCAGCGGGACCAGCCACAGGACCGGGCTGCGGTAGATGATGATCAGCAGAATGGCGACGACGGCGACGGTCGTGTAGAGCAGCGGGCCGCCGAGCGAGTCGAAGACCTTGCCCGCGTCGGTGGCCAGCGCGCCGGGGCCGCCGACCTCTACCGTCAACCCGCCTTTGTCCTGGGCGACTTGGCGGATGTCGTCGACGAGGGCGGTGCGCTTCTTCTCGTCGGTGCCGGGCCAGTTGCTGGTGACCGGGTACATGAGGGTGGTGCCGTCGGCGGACGGGACGCCGTGCGGTGTCGCGGCGAGCGGGTGCAATGCGCCGATCTTCGCGAGCTGTTGGGCGGCCTCGGACCTGTCGGCGGCCGTGAGTCCACTGTCCCGGTGGTAGACGAGGACCAGTTCGGTGGTCTGGCCGCCCGGCAACTCCTCCTGGATCTTGGCCACTTGGGTGGAGTCCGCGCTCGCGGGCAGATAGTCGGTCACCCGGTCGTGCGTGACGTCGCCGAGCTTCGACGCGAACGGCGAGGCCAGCGCGAGCACCCCGATCCAGAGCGCGAGCACCATCCAGGGGATGGCTCGTCGCCTTGTGCTGTTCCTCTGTTCGGCCCCCATGGAACGGGCCCCCTCCCGGCGCGGCGCGGATGTCTGGTTGCGCTCTCCAGACTTCCGGCGCGGGAGGGGCGAGTCGTCGCGCGGGAGGGCGAGTTCGGGACTACTGCCAGGGGTGTCCGTGCGGCCGTATTACTCCCTGGGGAGTAGTGGCACGGCCTACGACGGTGTCCGCGCCGCCGCCAGCAGCCGTGTCACGTCGTCCGCGCAGATGGTGAGGGCGGCGCCCACGGTCGCGAGGGCGTCGCGTTCCGCCGGTGTGTAGGGGCCGTCGGCGAGGGCGATGCGGGCGCCCTGGAGGAGGATCGATTCGCGGCCTGCGGGGGCGAGGTGGGGGGCGAGCGGGTCGAGGGCCTCGTGGAGTTCTATGGCGAGGCCCGCGCCGCTGGGTTCGCCGAAGACGCGGCCGGTGTCGGCGGCCAGGGCCTCGACGAGGGCGCCGAGCTGGTCCTCCGTGCAGTCCTGGAAGCCGGCGGCCCGCACGGTGCCGGCGGCGGCCTCCAGGGACGTACGGGCGCAGGTGCCGCCCGCCGCGAGGACCGCGAGGGCGACCGTGTGCACGGCGTCGCGGAGCATCGCGGAGAAGCGGCTCGTGGTGGGGTGGTCGAGGACGTCGGTGCCGTAGTGGCCCTGGCAGGCGGCGCACTCGACGACCGGCCCTGTGTCGCCGCGTGGCAGCACCGGCATGCCGAGCAGGGTGAAGCGGCGGCGTCCGGTGAGCCGCTGGTAGTTGCGGTCGCCCCCGCATCCGGGGCAGAAGAACTCGCCGTCTCCGACGCTGGTCCACGCGGTACGGATGCCCAGCACGCGCGCTGCACGGCCGTCATGGACAACTCGGCCGTTTCGTCCCCGTTCAGGCAGCACGTCGCACCTCCGTAACGCCGCGGCAACATCGCCGCGCTGGCGTGATGTTAGCCACATTGTTGAGCCGGAGTCAGTACCCCGGACGAGACCTCTCCGTGACCTGCACAGGGAATGGCCGGGAAACGACGGAGCCCCGCCCGCCGGAGACCGGCGTGCGGGGCCCTTCGACGACGGGTAAACCGCCGGTCAGGATGGTTCAGCGGGTAGCGCGGTTGACGGCCGAGACGACCGCCTTCAGAGACGCACGTGTCGTATTCGCGTCAATGCCGATTCCCCACAGGATCTTGTCGTCGATCGCGCATTCGATGTACGAGGCGGCCTGCGCGGAGGCTCCCTCGCTCATCGTGTGCTCCTGGTAGTCCAGGAGCCGTACGTCGACGCCGACGGACTGCAGGGCGTCGAAGAACGCGGAGATCGGGCCGTTGCCGGAGCCGGTCAGAACGGTGTCGACGCCGTCGACGCTCGCCTCGACCTTGAGCGTGTCCACGCCGTCGGTGTCGGTGGTCGACTGGCCGGTCTTCACCTGGATACGGCCCCAGGGGTTGTCCGGGTTCGGCAGGTACTCGTCCTCGAAGGTCGCCCAGATCTCCTTCGGGGTGACCTCGCCGCCCTCGGCGTCCGTCTTGGCCTGAATGAGCTTGGAGAACTCGATCTGCATCCGGCGCGGCAGATCCAGCTTGTGGTCGTTCTTCAGGACGTACGCGATTCCGCCCTTGCCGGACTGCGAGTTGACGCGGATCACGGCCTCGTAGGAGCGGCCTACGTCCTTCGGGTCGATCGGCAGGTACGGGACCGCCCACTCGATGTCGTCGACCGTCACGCCCTTGGCGGCGGCGTCGGCCTCCATCGCGTCGAAGCCCTTCTTGATGGCGTCCTGGTGGGAGCCGGAGAAGGACGTGTAGACCAGGTCGCCCACGTACGGGTGGCGCGGGTGGACCTCCATCTGGTTGCAGTACTCCCACGTACGACGGATCTCGTCGATGTCGGAGAAGTCGATCTGCGGGTCGACGCCCTGGGAGAAGAGGTTCATGCCCAGCGTGACCAGGTCGACGTTGCCGGTGCGCTCGCCCTGGCCGAACAGGCAGCCCTCGACGCGGTCGGCACCGGCCATCAGGGCCAGCTCGGCGGCGGCTACGGCCGTACCGCGGTCGTTGTGCGGGTGGATGGAGAGCACCACGTGCTCGCGGCGGGACAGGTGGCGGCCCATCCACTCGAAGCGGTCCGCGTGCGTCGACGGGGTCGAACGCTCCACGGTGGCAGGCAGGTTGAGGATGATCTCGCGGCCCGGGCCGGGCTGCCAGACGTCCATGACCGCCTCGCAGACCTCCAGCGCGAAGTCCAGCTCGGTGTCCGTGAAGATCTCGGGGCTGTACTGGTAGCCGAACTCCGTCTCGGGGCCCAGCAGCTTCTCGGCGTACTCCATCACCAGGCGGGTGCCGTCGACGGCGATCTGCTTGATGTCGTCCTTGGAGCCGCGGAAGACCACGCGGCGGAAGACGGGCGCGGTCGCGTTGTAGAGGTGCAGCGTGGCGCGCTTGGCGCCCTTCAGGGACTCCACGGTCCGCTCGATCAGGTCCTCGCGGGCCTGCGTCAGCACGGAGATCGTGACGTCGTCCGGGATCGCGCCCTCTTCTTCGACGATCGAGCGCACGAAGTCGAAGTCGGTCTGGCCGGAGGCCGGGAAGCCGACCTCGATCTCCTTGTATCCCATCTTGACCAGCAGGTCGAACATCGCGCGCTTGCGCGCCGGTGACATGGGGTCGATCAGTGCCTGGTTGCCGTCCCGCAGGTCCGTGGAGAGCCAGCGGGGGGCGATGGTGATCCGCTGCGAGGGCCAGGTGCGGTCGGGGATGTCGACCTGCTCGTACCGGCCGTACTTGTGGATCGGCATGGAACTGGGCTGCTGGCGATTGACGCGGCTGGTTGCCATGATGCGTGGGCTCCTCGTGGTGTCCTGAAGGACGGCCGACGGCGCAACGCCAGACTCCGCGGGGAGGGGGTCGGCCTACGACTACAGGCCCTCGCCGCGGCAGCTAAGGAGAAGCAGCCCGAAACGCATGATGCTCAGCAGAGTAGCCGAGTCATGCTCCGTGCGGGGGGCCGTATCAGTATGCGGGATCGCCCCGTCAAGACGGAATGAAGAGGCACAAAAAGTGCCTTATGCCACGCCATATACCACTCTCCGCTACGGGCGCGTGACGATTGTCCCTGTATTTCGCCAATCATGGTTGCCGGTAGTGACAGCGGCATGACTCAGTGCCAAGGTGCCGGGCATGACGACACACGGGGGCCATGAGCCCGTCTTCTGCACGATCGTCCCGCCGCACATCCTCGACAAGCTCGCCCAGCACGAGGACTCCGCGCTCGCCGGTCCGGCCCGCGAGACCCTGGAGCGCGACGCCTACGAGCGCACCCACCGCCGGCTGACCACGGTGCTCGGCGCACCGACCGTCGCCGCGCCCGCCGCGTCCGACAAGCCGCAGCGCACGATCTACGACGCCAAGCACAAGCAGGACCTGCCCGGAAAGAAGATCCGCGGCGAGGGCTCCGAGCCCGGCAAGGACGCCACCGCCAACCGCGCCTACGCCGGTCTCGGCGCCACCTTCGAGCTGTATCTGAACGCCTTCAACCGCCACTCCATCGACGGCCAGGGCCTGCCGCTCAACGCGTCCGTCCACTTCGACGTGAACTACGACAACGCCTTCTGGAACGGCGAGCAGATGGTGTTCGGCGACGGCGACGGCGAGCTGTTCCTCGACTTCACCATCCCGGTCGACGTCATCGGCCACGAACTCACCCACGGCGTCACGCAGTACACCGCGAACCTGACCTACTTCGGCCAGTCCGGTGCCCTGAACGAGTCGATCTCCGACGTCTTCGGCTCGCTCATCAAGCAGTACACGCTCGGCCAGACCGCCGCCGACGCCGACTGGCTGATCGGCGCGGGCCTGCTCGCCCCGCGCGTCTCCGGCGTCGCCCTGCGCTCCATGAAGGCCCCGGGCACGGCCTACGACGACGACGCCCTCGGCAAGGACCCGCAGCCCGCGACGATGGACGGCTTCGTCAAGACCGGGCGCGACAACGGCGGCGTGCACCTCAACTCCGGCATCCCCAACCACGCCTTCTTCCTGGTCGCCGACGCGATCGGCGGGCACGCCTGGGAGAAGGCCGGACAGATCTGGTACGACGTCCTGACCGGCGGCGAGCTGAAGAAGGACGCCCTGTTCACCGACTTCGCGACACTCACGGTCGCCGCCGCGAAGGCCCGCTTCGGGGACGGCGGCGAGGAACTCCAGGCCGTACAGAAGGCATGGGAACAGGTCGGAGTGCCCACCTCGTAGCCCCACGTCGTAGCCGCGCCGGTGCGATCCGTACTAGACAGGACCCATGCGTATTCGAGTACGGCGCACAGGTGGTTTCGGCGGTATCGAGCGCCGCGGCGAGGTCGACACCTCGACGCGGCCCGACGCGCACGAGTGGCATGCCCTGGCCGAGCAGGCGGTCGCCGCCGGTCAGGGCACGCGCACGACGGGCGTCCCGGACGGCTTCCACTACGAGATCACGGTGGACGGGAAGACGGTGCACGCCGCGGATCCCCGACTCACCGACGAGCAACGGGAGTTGATCTCGAAGGTGTTGAAGGAAGGCGCGTAACTGCTTGTTCACGCCCGCCCGTTGACACCCGTTACCAGCGGTACGGATGATCCGGCGCATGGCGACTGATGCAGGCAACCCGATACCTCGGTTCCCGGCCGGCTTCCTCTGGGGCGTCTCCACCTCGGCCCACCAGATCGAGGGCGCGGCGGACGAACGCGAACCGTCCATCTGGGACGCGTTCGAGGCCGAGCCGGGCCGGATCAAGGACGGCTCGACGGCGGCGGTGGCCTGTGACCACTACCACCGCCACCGCGAGGACGTGGCCCTCCTGGCCGACCTGGGCGTGGACGCGTACCGCTTCTCGATCTCCTGGCCGCGGGTGAACTCCCCCGGCGGCCTGGACTTCTACGACCGTCTCGTCGACGACCTGTGCGCGGCGGGCGTACGTCCGGTCCCGACCCTGTTCCACTGGGATCTCCCGGTCACGCAGGACTGGCTGGACAGGGACACGGCCTCGCGTTTCGCGGAGTACGTGTCCGTGGTCGCCGACCGGCTGGGCGACCGCGTGCAGAAGTGGATCACCCTCAACGAGCCCGCGGAACAAACGCTGTTGGGGCACGCGCTGGGTGCCCACGCACCGGGCAGGACGCTCCTGTTCGACGCGCTGCCGGTCGCCCACCACCAACTCCTGGCCCACGGCTTGGCGGTACGGGCCCTGCGCGCGGCCGGTGCCACCGACATCGGGATCGCCAACTCCCACGGCCCGACCTGGCCGGCCTCGCGGGAGCCGGAGGACATCGAGGCGGCGGACTTCTACGACCTGCTGCTGAACCGCCTGTTCGCCGACCCCCTGCTCCTGGGTGAATACCCGTCCGGCCTCGGCGAGTTGATGCCGGGCGACGTCGAGGCCGACCTGAAGGTGATCGCCGAACCGATCGACTGGTACGGCGTCAACTACTACGCGCCGAGCAGGGTGGGCGCCCCGCAAGGCGCGGAGATCGAGTTCGGCGGCCTCACCCTCCCCGCCGAACTCCCCTTCTCCGTAAGGGAGATCGTGGGCGTCCCGGTGACGGACTTCGGCTGGCCGGTGGTCCCCGAGGGCCTGACGGAACTCCTCACCACCTTCCGCGACCGCTACGGCGACCGCCTCCCGCCCGTCGTCATCACCGAGAACGGCTGCTCCTACGACGGCATCGACGACCAGGACCGGATCACCTACCTCGACGGCCATGTCCGGGCGCTGCACGGGGCGTTGGAGGCGGGCGTCGACGTACGCGGGTACTTCGTGTGGTCACTGCTGGACAACTTCGAGTGGGCGGAGGGCTACGAGCGCCGCTTCGGCCTCGTACACGTCGACTACGAGACGCTGACACGCACTCCGAAGGCGTCGTACGGCTGGTTCCAGGGCATGCTCCGGGCGCAGAGATGACGACGACGGGGAGTTCTTCCGTGGATGCCCTCGCCGAGCCCGTCGAACGCGTGGGCCGGGGCTGGACGTCCGCGCTCTCGCTCGCCAACGGGGCGATCTGGGTGGGCTGGTACGGCCCCCTGCAGATCCTGCTCGCCTCCCAGGCCAAGGACTTCGCGCCCGGCACCGGCATGTCCAAGGAGACGATGCTCGCGTGGGTGACGGGCGCGGGCGCGCTGGTGTCGCTGGTCGCCAATCCGCTCTTCGGCGCGCTGTCGGACCGTACGACGGCGCGGTGGGGCCGCCGTACGCCGTGGATCGTGGCCGGGTCGGCGGGCGGGGCGCTGTCGTTGCTGCTGCTCGCGAGCGCGGGTGGGGTGTGGACGATGGCGGCCGGCTGGTGCCTGGTCCAACTCACCCTGAACGCGGCCTTCGCGGCGGTCACGGCGGCCGTCCCTGACCGGGTGCCGCGGCTCCAACGGGGCTCTGTGGGCGGCTGGTTGGGCGCCGCGCAGATCCTGGGCGTGGTCGGCGGCACGGGCCTGGCGACGGCGGCCGGGGGCATCGGGGCGGGCTATGTGGCGTGCGCGGTGTTCACGGCGGTGGGCGTGCTGCCGTACGTGCTCCGCTACAAGGACCTCCGACTCCCGCCGGAGACCCGCCCACCGTGGTCCTGGCAGGGCTTCTTCAAGGGCTTCTGGCTGAGCCCGCGCCGCTATCCCGACCTGGGCTGGGCGTGGCTGACCCGCTTCCTGATCAACCTGAGCAACGCGCTGGTGCTGCTGTACCTCCTGTACTACCTGCGCGACCGCCTGCACTACCACGACCCCGACCAGGGCGTCCTGATCCTCACGGCGGTGAACGGCCTGACACTCCTCGCCACGGTGGTGGTAGGCGGGGTGTGGTCCGACCGCGTCGGCCGCCGCAAGCCGTTCGTGCTCTGGTCGGGCGTGCTGATGGCGGTGGCGACGGCGGTCCTCGCGGGCTGGCAGACCTGGCCGGGCGCGGTCGTCGCAGCGGCGGTCCTGGGCATCGGCTTCGGCGTCTTCACGTCGGTCGACTTCGCCCTGATGACGGACGTACTCCCCAAGGCCCTGGACCGCGGCAAGGACCTCGGCGTCATCAACGTCGCCAACGCCCTCCCCCAGGTCGCGGCCCCCGCCCTCGCCGCGCCGATCGTGACGTATCTGGGCGGATACCGGGTGCTGTATCTGGTGTCGGCGGTGATCGGGATGGCGGGGGCGTTGCTGGTGCGGCGGATTCGGGGGGTGGATTGAGGCGAGGGACGCCGTATGCCATATCGCGGTATGGTCGACGTATGGCCAGCAAGAAGATCACCATCACCGTGCCCGAAGAGCTCGTGGAGGCTGCGCGCGAGCTCACCGACAACGTCTCCGGTTACGTCGCCGAGGCGTTCGCCCGCAAGATTCGCAACGACCTGCTGGCCGAGGAGGTACGCCGCTACGAGGCGGAGCACGGCGCCTTCACCGACGAGGAACGGGCCGAGGCCGACGCCCTGCTCCACGGGGACCCGCTTCCGAAGGACCGCGCCGCGTGACACAGCTCGCCAGCCTGGTCCTGGATTTCGAAGGCCTGTCCGCCTGGATCGAGGAGTACCGCAAGGTCGGCTCGATCGTCGAATCGGCTCAGCGGAACAAGACGGACATCGTCGTCTGCGCCAACACCATCATCGAGGTCACCCATGCGGGTACGAACATGCCTCGTCTGAACTGGCTGCTCTCCCAGGTGAAGATCGAGCCCGTGACCGCCCAGACCGCCAAAGCCGCTGCGAAACTCCTCAAGGACACCGGCCTGCACGGCCACAAATACGCGATCGACGCCACCGTCGCAGTCACCGCGCTCGACCAGCCCGGCCCCGTCGCCATCCTCACCTCGGACGTCGACGACCTGACGAAGCTGTGCGGCGGGCAGCGGGTCAAGGTCATCCCTCTGTGAGCCGTCGCTAGAGCACGCCCGCGTCCCGTGCCGACCACGCCGTCGGGAACAGGGGACGGTAGCCCAGCTCGCGGCGGATGCGTTCCGTGGACATGATGCCGAACCACGGGTCGGAGTCCGTGTGTCGAGCGAGTTCGGCGGGGATCTCGACGCCGTTGAGCAGGTGGAGTTCGACCGCGGTGACCGGGGCGTCGTCGGCGATGTTGTAGATGCGGCCGGCGATTCCCGGGGCGTGCAGGATGCGCAGGAGGCCCTGGGCGACGTCCGCGTGGTGGCCCATGTGGAGGCGCTGGTTCGAGGCCCAATGGGCGGCCCAGCGAAGGGAGTTGGCGAGGTGGGGGTCGCCCTCGCCGTAGACGAAGGGGAGTCGGGCGACGCGGACGTCCATGCCCTCCAGGGCGAGCAACTCCCGTTCCGCCGTCGCCTTCGCGTCGGGGTAGGCGCCCCACATCTCGCCGCCGGGGCGGCTCTCGTCCTCCTCGGTCATGGGGCGGCCCCGCCCGGTGCCGTACACGAGCCCCGTGCTGACCTGGACGAAGCGCCGTACGCCGGAGGCCAGCGCCGCCTGTCCCAGGGCGACCGCCGCCGCGTGGTTGACGGCCCAGGCCTCCTCGTCCGGTACGCCGCGGAAGGACGCGGCGACGTTCACGACCGCGTCCACGCCGGCGACCGCCTTGCCGAGGGCGTCCTCGTCCCGCAGATCGCCGAGTACGACCTCCGCGCCCAGGTCGGCGAACCGCTCGCCGCGGGCCGCGTCCCGCACCAGGACCCGCACTCGCTCCCCCGGCCGGGCCTGCGCCAGCAGCCTCGGTACGAAGCGCCGTCCGACCTGCCCCGTCGAGCCTGTCACCAGTGTCAACATGTTGTGCTCCTCTCGTCTCCGACCAGCTTTGGGCGGGCGGGCCGGTACCGGGAGAGACCTGCCGATCGGGGGATCGGCAGACCCTGGATAAGCCGGGTGGGCTGCCGCACCCTGGATGCGTGAACCGAGCCGAACTCGCCGACTTCCTGCGCCGCGGCCGGGCCCGCCTGGACCCCTCCGACGTGGGCCTCACACCCGGCGCCCGGCGCCGTACGCCAGGGCTGCGCCGCGAGGAGGTGGCCCAGCTGACCGGCATGTCCGTGGACTACTACACGCGCCTGGAACAGGCCCGCGGCCCGCGCCCGTCCCGCCAGATGCTCACGGCACTGGCCCGCGCGCTACGGCTCACGGACGACGAACGCGACCACCTGTTCCACCTGACCGGCGAGGAGCCGCCCCGCAGGGGAAGCACCTCCGCGCACCTGCGGCCGGGGCTCCTCCTGGTCCTGGACCGGCTGCACGACACCCCGGCGCACGTGTCGAGCGACTGCGGCGAGATGATCGCGCAGAACGCGATGTCGAGAGCTCTGACGGGCGACGTGTTCGCCCGCCCACCCCAGGACCGCAACCTGCTCCGCCGTTTCTTCCTGAACCCGACGGCACGGGAGTTGTTCCCCCCGGAGGACATCCCGGACCACGCCCGCTCCCACGTCGCGAACCTGCGGGCGGTCGCCGCGGCCCGCCCCGACGACCCCGAGCCGGCCGCGCTGGTGGCCGAACTCCGGTCGTCCAGCAAGGAGTTCGCGCGACTGTGGGAGGAACACGAGGTGGCGGTACGGCGCCGTTCCACGAAGCGCTTCCGCCACCCCCTGGTCGGCCTCCTGGAGCTGGACTGCGAGATCCTCCTGAACCAGGACGCCCACCACCTGCTCATCATCCACACAGCCCGCCCCGGCACGGAGTCACACGAACGCCTGCAGCTGCTGCGGGTGGTGGGGTTGCAGGACATGTCTCCGGCCCCGAGACCCGCAACGGGCTGAATCCAGCCCCTTGGGGGTGCCCCCTCTGGGGGAGTTTGAGGAGCGGGGCCTGGGGCGGAGCCCCAGAAGGATGGGACGGGTAGGGGCGGCGGGGGCGAGAAAAAGCCCTCAGAACCCCAACTTCCGCAACTGCCGAGGATCCCGCTGCCAGTCCTTCGCGACCTTCACATGCAGGTCCAGGAACACCGGAGTCCCCAGCAACGCCTCGATCTGCTTACGCGACTTGATGCCGACCTGCTTCAGCCGCGCGCCCTTCGGCCCGATGATGATGCCCTTCTGACTGGGCCGCTCGATGTACACGAAGGCGTGGATATCAAGGAGCGGCTTATCAGCGGGCCGGTCCTCGCGAGGCAGCATCTCCTCGACCACAACGGCGATGGAGTGCGGCAGCTCGTCCCGCACCCCCTCCAACGCGGCCTCCCGGATCAACTCCGCGATCATGACCTGCTCGGGCTCGTCGGTGAGATCACCCTCGGGGTAAAGGGCCGGCCCCTCCGGCAGCAGCGGAATCAGCAGATCGGCAAGCAGATCCACCTGCTGGTCCGCGACCGCCGACACCGGCACGATCTCCGCCCACTCGAACCCCAGCTCCTTGCCGAGCTGGTCGATGGCGATGAGCTGCTCGGCAAGCGTCTTGGAGTCGACCAGGTCGGTCTTCGTGACGATCGCGATCTTCGGCGTCTTCTTGATGGACGCCAGTTCCTTCGCGATGAAACGGTCACCCGGGCCGAGCTTCTCGTTCGCCGGCAGACAGAAACCGATGACGTCGACCTCGGCCCACGTGGTACGCACGATGTCGTTCAGCCGCTGCCCGAGCAGTGTGCGCGGCTTGTGCAGCCCAGGCGTGTCCACCAGGATCAGCTGCGCGTCCGGCCGGTGGACGATACCCCGCACCGTGTGCCGCGTGGTCTGCGGCTGGTTGGCGGTGATCGCCACCTTCTGGCCGACCAGAGCATTCGTAAGGGTGGACTTGCCCGCGTTGGGGCGGCCCACGAAGCAGGCGAAGCCGGCGCGGTGGGGGGCCTCGGACGGCTTGGATGACGGGGTACGAACGCTCATGGCGCCCATTGTCCCTGATCCACAAGCCCGCGCCGCACAACAGTCCACCCGCGCCCCCCACCGTGAGCTTTCGGAAACCCTCCCGCAACGAAACGTCACGGAAACACCCCCGTGCACAACCGGAAACCAGCACCGGTGACCCTCTGACGAGCCCCCACACCGTTGGAGACGACCGTGACCCTCGCCGCCGCAGGCATCGACACCGGCGACACCGCCTGGCTGCTCGCCGCCACCGCCCTCGTCCTGCTGATGACCCCGGGCCTGGCCCTCTTCTACGGCGGCATGGTCCGCACGAAGAGCGTCCTCAACATGCTGATGATGAGCTTCGTGTCGATCGCCCTGGTCACGGTGGTCTGGCTGGCCGCCGGCTACTCCCTCGCGTTCGGCGACGACATCGGCGGCGGCCTGATCGGCAGCGTGAAGCACCTTGGCATGGCAGGCCTCGGCCCGAACGCCGTCCACGGCACCGTCCCCACCCTCCTCTTCGCCACCTTCCAGCTCACCTTCGCGATCATCACGGCCGCCCTGATCAGCGGCGCGGTCGCGGACCGGGTCCGGTTCGGGGCGTGGCTGGTCTTCGTCCCCGTCTGGGCGCTGCTCGTATACGTTCCTGTCGCGCACTGGGTATGGGGCCCGGGCGGCTGGATCGCGGCGCACCTGGGCGCCCTCGACTTCGCGGGCGGCCTCCCCGTCGAGATCACCTCGGGCGCTTCCGGACTGGCCCTGTGCCTGGTGGTCGGCCCCCGCCTAGGCTTCAAACACGAAGCCATGCGGCCGCACAACCTCCCCATGGTCATGCTGGGCGCGGGCCTGCTCTGGTTCGGCTGGTTCGGCTTCAACGCCGGTTCCGCGCTCGGCGCCAACGGCCTCGCCGCCGCGGCCTTCCTCAACACCCTCACCGCGGGCTGCACCGGCCTGCTCGGCTGGCTCTTCGTGGAGCAGAAGCGCGACGGCCACCCCACCACCCTGGGCGCCGCCTCGGGCGCGGTCGCCGGTCTGGTCGCCATCACTCCCTCCTGCGGTTCGGTCTCCCTCCTCGGCGCGCTGGTCGTCGGCCTCGCCGCCGGTGCCGTCTGCTCGTACGCGGTCGGCTGGAAGTTCAAGCTGAACTACGACGACTCCCTCGACGTCGTCGGCGTCCACCTGGTCGGCGGCGTCATCGGCACCCTACTGATCGGCGTCTTCGCCACCACCGAACTGACCGGGAAGACGGATGGCCTCCTCTACGGCGGCGGGCTCGCCCAGCTCGGCAGGCAGCTGGTGGCCGTGGCCGCCGTAGGGGCGTACGCGTTCCTCGTCACGTACGGCATCGGCAAGCTGCTCGACCGGCTGATGGGGCTGCGGGCGAGTGAGGAGCAGGAGCAGACGGGTCTGGACCTTACGGTGCACGCCGAGACCGCATACGATCACGGCGTCCTGGGCCACGGAGCCCCGGTCGGCACGTCCCTCACCTCCGCCACCTCCGCTCAGAAGGTCAGCAACCAGGCATGAAGCTCATCACCGCGATCGTCAAGCCGTACCGCCTCGACGAGGTCAAGACGGCGCTCCAGGAGCTCGGCGTGCACGGCCTGACCGTCACCGAGGCCAGCGGCTACGGGCGGCAGCGCGGCCACACCGAGGTGTACCGCGGCGCCGAGTACCGCGTCGACCTCGTCCCCAAGGTGCGGATCGAGGTCGTCGTCGACGACGCGGACTCGGAGGCCGTGATCGACGCGATCGTCAAGGCCGCGCAGACGGGGAAGATCGGGGACGGGAAGGTGTGGTCGATCCCGGTCGAGACGGTCGTACGGGTACGGACGGGCGAGCGCGGCCCCGACGCGCTCTGACCGCCAGCACTCCCCCGACGAACCCGACCGCGAGCAGCAGCGCCGCCGCCAGCCACGGCAGCGCGAAGAACGACGCGCTCGCCGACTGCCTCGTGCCCGGCGCACTCGCGGTCAACGTGACGTCGCCCCAGTCGAGTTGGGGCGCGCCCTTCCACGACTCGCTCAGCTTCACGCTCTGCCCCGGCAGCAACTCGGCCGGGATCCGCGTCAGTCCGCGCGACAGCAACGTACGGCCGAACAGCCCCTGCGCCTTCAGCGTCACCTTCGGGTCGAGGGTGACGTTGCCGGTGTTGTGCAGCGTGTAGGAGATCGTCGCGGCGCTGTCCCCCAACCCCGGTACCAGCGGCTGGTGATGGGACACATGCACGTGTTCCACGGCGAGTGCGGGCAGCGTCGGCCCGCTGACCCGGAGGTAGACGCGGGCGCCGACCGCCCGTTGCACGCCGAGGGCGAGTGATCCGTCGCCCTTGTCGACGCGTTCGTCGAGGGCGACCAACGCGCCCGGATGGTCGCCCGGTTCGGCGCCTTCGGGCACGTGCAGCGTGAACGGCACGGTAACTGTCTTGTGGGCGGGCACAGTTACCCGGGACTTGGCGGGCTTCGCCCACGCCCCCACCCCACGCATCGTCTCTTTCACGGTCCGCACCGCGAACCCGCCGTCACGCGCGGTGTTGTAGGCATCGGCCGCGTACAGCCGGAAAGTCAGCGGCTCGGCCGTCTTGTTGGCGACGACCACCTTGTCCTGGAGGGTCTGGCCGGGGTCGGCGGAGAGATAGAAGTACGGCCGCGCGGCGATCTGCGAGGCGGCCGGGTACACGGACCAACTGCCGTTGTCCGCCGCGTAGGAGGAGGACGCGGCGAGCACACCGAAGCAGCAGCCGAGGCAGAGGCTCAGGAGGAGGACGTACAGCTTGCGCATGGGTGCGGACCCCCACGGACGTGGTGTGTGGCGGTCGGGCGGGTGCGAGCGCCCGGCCACCGGAAATGAGTGGGACGGTCAGGTGAGCGTCAGCGTGAGCACACCGGAGTACGAGCCCGGAGGCGTGAACGCCGGTACGTTCAGGGAGAGTCCGGCGTCGACGGTGAACTGGCCGCCGGTGAGCGTGCCGTCGGGCGTGGACGCGAGCGTCGCTCCCGAACTGCCCACCGTGCCCGCCGAACCGGCGACACAGGTGCTCGGGCTGCCCGCCTTGGTGGCGCAGGCGGGTGTCCAACTCAGCGCCCCGGCACCGATCTTGGCGCCGGGACCGGTGAAGTCGGTGACCTTGCCGGTCAGGGACCAGCCCGCGGGTCCGCCGCGGAAGTCCTGGACCGTCACCGTGTTGAGGGCGCCCGTGGAGGCACCGCCCTTGCCGAAGTCGACCGCGGAGAGGCCCACGGCGTCCCCGGCCTGTGACATCGACAGCGTGCCCGCCTTGACGGTGGTCGTCAGCTTCTGACTCCCCGGCGGAACGGGCGTGGTGTCGTTGACGACGTAGGCAGCAGGACCGGCACCCAGATCGGTACTCCACGCACTGCCTTCGTAGGCCACGACCCCGGTGGTCGTCTTGTCATTGACGACGAGCGAACCGCTGATGGCGCCACTGGCACTGGCCGTGACGGTCGCCGTGTCCGCGGTCTGGGCGGTTCCGGACCGCCCGGCCAGGGTCACGGTGGCACCCGGGGTGAAGTTGCTGCCGGTCACGGTGACACTGGCACCGGCGTTCCCGGAGGCCGAACCCAGGCTGATCGCACGGGTGTTGACCGGAGTGGTGGCGGTCGCGGTGACGGTCTCGGAGACCGGCGCCGGCGGGGTCGTCACCGTGCAGGGGGTGTCCAGCTCCAGGATGTAGCTGGTGTGGATGTTGTAGTCGCCGGGCGAGAGGGTGATCGCGCCCGGGGTGGTGACCGTGAAGGTGCCGGTCATGGAGAAGGACGGGAAGGCGCCGTTGCCCGGCACCGGGTCGTTCTTCTTGGGCCCGGCCACCGTGACGCTGCCGGTCTGGGCACCGCCGAGGACCACCTTCCCGGTCGGCGTCATGATGTCGGCCGGCAGGGCGATGGCGGTGGGGTTGCTGGCGGCCGGCTTGACCACCGTGTACGTCACGGTGACGGTGTCGCCGACCTTCGGCGCGGTGTTGTCCACCGTGATCGCGGCGGTCGTGGTGCCGTCGATGGGCGGGATGCCCGCGACCGCCGGCGGGATGCAGTGCGTGGCAAAGTCCACGTTCGTGGACGCACCGGCCGGACAGGCCAGCGCACCGCCCGTGGCGACCGCGAGCGCGGTCACCCCGAGCAACGACGCCCAGCGGCGTCTTCGGGTTGTCGAAGCCATGGATGGGCCCCCTCCTGAGGACGGTGGGCGCAGCGGCTCTTCTGCGCCGACAGGGGGCATTGATGTGGGGATTGCGTGAGAAGTCAATGGACACGGCGAAACAAACTGATGGGCCGTCAGTTCTCGCCCAACAGCGGGAACTGACGGCCCAGTTGAGCCCGTGGGGGGAATTCTCGGGCGACTTCTCAGTCGAACACGAACGGACCCGGTGACTGCGGTCCGGTGGCCGTGCAGGTGACGGCGATCCCGAAGATGGTCATCTGCAGCGACCCGCCGTACGCCTCCAGGCTGTCGCCGGAGGCCACGGTCCCGTCGAGCGGACCGACGGTGACGGCGTCGCCCGTCGCCATGGCCGGGTTCTTCGTCCCGCTGAAGACGGTCGTACCACCGCTCGCGTTCTCGAACGTGAAGGTGGAAGCGATGGAGTCCTGCGACAGGGCGAGCGGCGCCGTGATGGAGGAGGTGATGGTGACGGTGGCCGCGGTGCCGTCCTGCGTGGCGGTGAGCGTGGCCGCGCCACCGCCGAAGATGCCGCAGTCCGCGGTGATCGTCGCCGTCTGGGGAGTGACGGCGAGGGCGCTGGGCGCGAACGCCAGCGAGAGGGCCGCGAGGACCCCCGTCGCCAATGCCGCACCCGTTCCGATTCGCTTGCTTCTCAGCTTGCCTTTCATGGGTCTGGTTCCCTTCCCGTGTCTGGGAATGCCATGTGGGGACGGACGGGAGAAACACCTCAGAGACACCTCACGGACGCGGTGCGGTGCGCCACGCGAGCGAGAATCTGACGGTCCGTCGGAACTTACGGTTCCATTGATGCGCGGGAGACACGGGGAGAGCAAGGGCGAAATCCGGACGGGTTACTTCCGGACAGGGTTCCTGCCAGTCGGTGGGGAGCGCCTCAGCCGGCGGTCACCGTGAGGTGAACAACCCCGTCCGGCGCAGCCACCAGCACTGGCGTCTCCGGCCCACCCAGATCCCGTACAGCCGCCCGGTCCTCCGCCGAAGCAGACTCCGCCTCCGTCACGACCGCCGCCGCCTCCAACGACTTCGCCCCGGAAGCCACCGCCATCGCCACAGCCGTCTGCAACGCACTCAACTTCAGCGACTCAAGGGCAACGGTCCCGGCGACATACGTGCGCCCCGTCTCATCCCGTACGGCCGCGCCCTCCGGCACACCATTACGGGCCCGGGCCGAACGGGCCAGGGTGACGATCTTGCGGTCCTCGGGGTCGAGCGCGCTGCTGTCGGTCATGAACAGAGCATACGAAGGACCAGGCCGGTCATCCCGCCACGGGGTACATCGCGCCCCGCCGCCCCTCCGGCGAGGCCAGCCACTCCAGCTTCGCCACGGTGTTCGCCTCGTCCAACGGCGTGTGCAGCACGATCGTGAGATCGGGCCGCGCCGGCACCTTCAACGCCGTCGACTCGACGCACAGCAGACCGACCAGCGGATGGTCCAGCTCCTTGCGGATCACCCCGGCGTCCTGGATGTCCCGCCGCGCCCACAACGCACCGAACTCCGGGCTCACGGAGGTCAGTTCGGCCAGCACGGCCTGCAAGCCCTCGTCGTCGGGACGGTCCGCGCACATCGCCCGGAACTGCGCGACGACGGTCCGCGCGTTCCGCTCCCAGCTCTGCGAACGGGCCCGGTAGAGCGGATCGGTGAAGAAGTCGACGAGGCAGTTCTGTGTGTTCTCGGGCCGCATGCCGAGCACCCAGCCCGCCGCGTCGTTGTAGATCACGCAGTTGTAGTAGCGGTCCATGATGTGCGCCGGAAACGGCATCCACGCGTCGATGAGCCGCCGTATGCCCTCACACCCGTGGTCGGCGGCGGGTTCGGCCGCGGGCGGATTCAACCCGGCCAGCGCATACAGATGCCGCCGCTCGGCGTTGCTGAGCCGCAGCACCCGGGCGACGGAGTCGAGGACCTGCGGCGACACCGAGATGTCCCGCCCCTGCTCCAGCCACTGGTACCAGGAGGCGCCGACGCCCGCGAGCACGGCGACCTCTTCCCGCCGCAGCCCGGGTGTACGGCGCCGCGCCCCGCCGTCCGGCAGCCCCGCCTCGGCCGGCGAGACCCGGGCCCGGCGGCTCATCAGGAACTCACGCAGTTCGCTCAGCCGACGACTCTTCAGGGCATCCTCAGCCACGTACACATCCCCCTCGTGCTGCCTGGTGGTGCCACCACCAGCACAACTTGCGGCTCCCCACGGCTATTCCGACGCCGGGAAGCTCGACGCATGGCGACCGACACGACCTCTCCCACCGTCCACGAACCACTCGGCACTCCGAAACTCTCGACGCGCGACAAGCTCGTCCTCTTCGTCCTCTGCGCGGCCCAGTTCATGGTCGCCCTGGACTTCTCCGTCCTGAACGTGGCCCTGCCCACCCTCGGCGCCGACCTCGGCATGAGCCAGTCGGGCCTCCAGTGGGCGGTCACCGCGTTCGCGCTGCCGTCCGGCGGCTTCCTGCTCCTGTTCGGCCGCATCGGCGACCTCTACGGCCGCCGCCGACTGTTCCTCACCGGCCTGGCCCTCTTCGGTACGGCCTCCCTGCTGGCCACGTTCGCCTGGGACCCGGCGTCGTTCCTGACCGGCAGGGCACTCCAAGGCCTGGGCGCCGCGACCATCGTCCCCACCGGCATGTCCCTCCTCACGACCACCTTCCCGGAGGGCCCGGCCCGCGACCGCGCACTCGGCATCTCCGGCACCCTGCTCTCGCTCGGCTACACGACCGGCATGGTGGCCGGCGGCGTCCTGACCGACGCGTTCGGCTGGCGCTCGACGATGGCCCTGCTCACCCTGTTCGCGGTGATCGTCCTGTCCCTGGCCCCCGCCCTGCTCCCCGAGTCCCGCACCCCGGACCGCCCGCGCCTCGACATCCCCGGCGCGATCACGGTCACCGGCGGCCTGCTGGCCCTGATCTACGCCCTGTCGACCGCGGCGGACCACGGCTTCGCCCGCACCGACGTCATCACGACCTTGATCGCAGGCGTACTGCTCCTGACCACTTTCGCGTACGTCGAGTCCCGCACGGCCCACCCCCTGGTCTCCCTCCCCATGCTGCGCCGCCGCACGGTGGCCTGGGGCAACCTGGGCGGTCTGGTCACCTTCTCGATGATGTCGACGGTGATCTTCGTCCTGACCCTGTACCTCCAGGAGATCCTGCACCTGTCGTCCTTCGAGACGGGCCTGGTCTTCGGCGTCCAGGGCATCCTCTCGGCGGTCGCGGGCGTCTACGCCCCCAAGGTCATCGGCCGCATCGGCGCCCGCCGCACCCTGATCGCCTCGCTCACCGGCCAGGCGACCTTCGTCGCCACCCTCCTCGCCCTCAACACCCACACCTGGTCGGTCTGGCTCGCCACGGCCGCCGTCTCCCTGGCGAGCATGTGCCACCTGGGCGCGATCATCTCCTACGGCCTGACGGTCACCTCCGGTGTCCCCGACGAGGAACAGGGCCTGGCCACCGGGCTGGTCACCTCCACCCAGCAGGTCGGCATCACCGTCGGCATCCCGCTCCTGGGCGTCCTCGCCACCACCTCGGGCGACCTGATGGCGGGGGTCCACACCGTGGTCGGCATCGACGCGGCGATCGTGCTCGGGGCGGCGGTCCTGGTCGCCGTAGGCCTCGGCAGGGACCGAAAGGCCCACACGGCCACCGTATGAGATGTCAGTCCAAGGTCTGGACGAGTTCGGAGCGCGTGGCCGTGTGGACGACCCGGCCGCGCGCTCCGTTCACCAGCGGCAGATACGGCGCGACATGCCCGCACTCGACATCGGCGACGACCGGCACGCCCAGCGGGCCGAGCGCGTCCATGACGGCCTCGTGCTGGGTGAGGGTGGGACTGTCGGGCGCGTGGGTCCGGCCGACGAGCACGGCGTTCGCCGCGTCGAAGAACCCGGCCAGCCGCATGCCGTGCAGATTCCGGCAGATGGTGAACGCGCTGTCCTCGCAGGCCTCGACATACACGAGCAGCCCCTCGGGAGCCACCCTCCGCGCGAAGGACGTGACGTCCAGGTACGGCGTCCCGGCGAGGTTGGTCAGCGTCTCGACGCAACCGCCGATCAGCCGGCCCTCGATGTCGAGGTCGCCTTCGCCGTCGAGGCGGGTCCAGCGCCCCGGGGTGTCCAGGGTGAGGTCCCGGACCTCCGGATGCCCCACGAAGTCGTCCCGGCCCGGGCTGCGATGGCGGTTCGGCGGGGACTGTGTGAACGGCTCCCCCTGCGGCGAGGCCACGATGTCCAGCCAGGACAGCAGCCCCTCGGGGGGCCGATAGGGCGTCTCCATAAGGGAGTTGCCGTGCAGGGTCGCGGTTCCGGTGAGCAGGGTCAGGGGCGCCAGCAGGGTCGAGATGTCCGAGTAGCCGACCACCCAGGTCGGTTCGGCCCGCCCGATCCGCCCGAAGTCGAGCAACGGCAACAGGTCGATCGCGGTCTCCCCGCCCCACGGCGGCACCACGGCCCGGATGCCGGGATCGGTGAGCATGTCCGTCAGCTCGGCGGCACGCTCTGCGGCGGGGGCGCTGACA
Source organism: Streptomyces sp. NPDC050508 (assembly GCF_040655155.1). Lineage (NCBI taxonomy): Bacteria > Bacillati > Actinomycetota > Actinomycetes > Kitasatosporales > Streptomycetaceae > Streptomyces > Streptomyces sp. NPDC050508. Next base: position 227,424 of record NZ_JBFAJJ010000007.1, on the reverse strand, counting down.
TGGCCCGACCCGTCCATGCACCGGCCGACGACGACCTCGTACCCGCGCGCCTCGACCTCCCGGACCGCGACGTCGAGCCGCTTGCGCAGGATGTCGGGGACCCCGCTGGACGGAGACGTGACTCCGACCCGGTCACCGGGGCGCAGAGGACGCGGATATCGCACAGCAGCAGCCATACGCCGGATTCTGACACGCCTTCACCAGCCGCTCACCGGGATTTACGGCCGGTCCAGCCGCAACCGCTCCGCCCTCGGCAGACCGGCCACGACCAAGTCGTACGAGTCCTCGATCAGTTCCCTGAGGAGCCGGTCCGGAAGGTCGCCGTCCACCGTCACCGTGTTCCAGTGCCGCTTGTTCATGTGATACCCGGGGATGATCAGCCCCTCGTACTCCTCCCGGAGACGGATCGCGTCCTCCGGGTCGCACTTCAGGTTGACCGTGAGCGGGTTGCCGTCCAGACGGGTCAGGGCGAAGAGCTTGCCCAGCACCTTGAAGACGGACATGTCCGGGCTGAACGGGAAGTCCTCCACCGTCGCGTTGAACGACAGGCAGAACGCGCGCAGTTCCTCGGGACTCACTCCGGCTTCGCCTCCTCCTCGGACGGGTCGGCCGGCCCCACCGGCTCCACCAACACCGTCACGATCTTGTTCCGCCGCCCGGCCGAGGCCTCCGCCGTCAGCCGTAGTTCGCGACCGTCCGGCAGCTCCACGACGGAGGAGGCACCGGCGATGGGGACCCGCCCCAGGGCCTTCGCGAGCAGCCCGCCGACCGTCTCCACGTCCTCGTCGTCGTACGCCTCGAAGCCGTACAGCTCGCCCAGGTCACCGATGTCCAGACGGGCGGTGACCCGGTATCGGTCGTCGCCCAGCTCCTCGACCGGAGGCAGCTCACGGTCGTACTCGTCGGTGATCTCGCCGACGATCTCCTCAAGGATGTCCTCGATGGTGACGATGCCGGCCGTGCCGCCGTACTCGTCGATGACGACGGCGACGTGATTGCGCTCCTGCTGCATCTCGCGCAGCAGATCACCGGCGTTCTTGGTGTCCGGCACGAAGCTCGCGGGCCGCATGGCCGTCGAGACCAGCTCCGACTCGGCGTCCCGGCTGATGTGCGTCTTACGGACCAGGTCCTTCAGATACACGATCCCGACGATGTCGTCCTCGCTCTCCCCGGTCACCGGGATACGCGAGAAGCCGGAGCGCAGCGCGAGGGTGAGGGCCTGACGGATCGTCTTGTACCGCTCGATGACGACGAGATCGGTCCGCGGCACCATCACCTCACGCACGAGGGTGTCGCCGAGCTCGAAGACCGAGTGCACCATCCGGCGCTCCTCGTCCTCGATCAACGACTCCTTCTCCGCGAGGTCCACCAGCGCGCGCAACTCGGCCTCGGACGCGAACGGACCGCGCCGGAAACCCTTGCCGGGAGTAAGCGCGTTGCCGATGAGGATCAGCAGATACGGGATCGGCCCCATGATCCGCGCGAGCGGCACCAGCACGTACGCCGCCGCGGTCGCCGTGTTCAGCGGATGCTGACGCCCGATCGTGCGCGGGGACACCCCGACCGCGACGTACGACACCAGGACCATGACGCCGATCGCGGCGAAGAGCGCTGCCGCGGTCCCGTGGATCACCTGCAGACACTCATAGGTGACCAGCGCGGCGGCGGCCATCTCGCAGACCACCCTGACCAGCAGCGCCACGTTGAGATAGCGGGTCGGGTCGGCGGCGACCTGCGCCAGCTTGGCACTGCCGCGCCGACCGGACCGTACGGCCTCCTCGGCGCGGAAGCTGGAGACGCGCGCGAGGCCCGCCTCCGCGCAGGCGGCGAGCCAGGCGACCACGACCAGGGCGATGGCGCCGACGACGATCTGAGGACTCATGAGGCGTACTTACCTGTGCCCTAACCCGTGCCCTAGGAGACCGTCGGGGCCGGGGAGGGGCCGTCGACGCCCTTCTCCGCGCGCCAGCCGTCCACGATGGCGGCCTGCAGACCGAACATCTCGGCCTTCTCGTCGGGCTCCTCGTGGTCGTAGCCGAGCAGGTGCAACACACCGTGGACGGTGAGCAGTTGGAGCTCCTCGTCCATGGTGTGCTGTGTCTCGGCTTCCTCGCCCTGCTTCTTGGCGACCTCCGGGCACAGCACGATGTCACCGAGGAGCCCCTGCGGAGGCTCCTCGTCGTCCTTGCTCGGCGGACGCAACTCGTCCATCGGGAAGGACATGACATCGGTCGGACCCGGCAGATCCATCCACTGGATATGAAGCTGCTCCATGGCGTCCTCGTCCACGACGATCACCGAGAGCTCGGAGAGCGGGTGGATGCGCATCCGCGCGAGCGCATAGCGGGCGATGTCGAGGATCGCCTGCTCGTCGACCTCGGTTCCGGACTCGTTGTTGACGTCGATCGACATGGTCGTGCTGATCTACTTCCGCTTGTCACGGGCACCCTTGTGGGTGCCGTTCTCCGTACCGTTCTCGCTGTCGTACTTCTCGTACGCGTCGACGATACGGCCGACCAGCTTGTGCCGGACGACGTCCGCCGACGACAGGCGGGAGAAGTGCACGTCGTCGAGCCCCTCCAGGATGTCCTGCACCTGCCGAAGCCCCGACTTCGTCCCGCTCGGCAGGTCGACCTGCGTCACGTCACCGGTGATCACGATCTTCGACTCGAAACCGAGCCGGGTGAGGAACATCTTCATCTGCTCGGGGCTCGTGTTCTGGGCCTCGTCCAGGATGATGAAGGCGTCGTTGAGGGTGTTGTGCGTCAGCAGGTAGTCCTGGGTGACGTACAGCGAGTCCTCGGCCGCCACCTGGATGCAGACCGTCTCCTCCCTGCCCGCGGGCTCGATGCTGTCGATGAAACGCATCGGGCGTCCGCCGCCTCCGGCCGCGTGGTACTTGTCGCGCTTGCGGGCGAGGCGGAAGGGTTCGATGCCTTCCGGGAGACGGATGTCCACGACATGGCTGTCATGGCGGTGCGCCGCCAGAGCGGTGCCCTGCTTGCGGCCTTCGGCAGGTCGACGGCGTGTGTAGGCGACGCCGCCCAGCGACTGCACCAAGGCGATGATGTCGTCGCGCAGCAGGATCGATGTGGACGAGAACTGGATCCGGCACGTGCGGTCGGACTGCGTCACCGGTCCGCCGTCGGAGTCGAGCAGGCCTTGGAGAACGGCCAGCCGTACTTCGGCGGTGTTGTACAGGTAGTCGTCCGGGACGAACTTGGTGTGCGAGCGGGTGCGCAGCAGGTCCAGTTCACGCAGAACCCGGGTGACGGGGTTCGCCAACGTGACCACATCACCGGGGGACTTGATCCGGTTGAGCACGTAGTCGGGTCCGCTCTTGTGCCGCACGACGACACCCGGCAGCGCGCCTTCCAGCGCCTCGGCCAGTTCCGGATCCTCCGTCGCGAAAGACGGAGTCGTGGAGCCCGTGAGGCATCCGTCACCGAGCAGCAGGCCCAGTGCGTACGGGTCCATGGGGACCTCACGCTCCGGGAAGGAGACCGGCGCCGTGAGCATCGGCAGCTCATAGCGGCGAGCGTGTGCCGCCCGCAGGTTGCCGATCATCTCCTGCGTCTCCAGGACACGCCACGGCTTGTCACGGCGCTTGTCCGAAGCCGTGCGGACCGTCCACAGGTGCTCGCCGCAGCACAGGGTCCAGGAACCGTCCTGGGCACTGACGCGGTAGATGTCCTTCTCCCCCTGCGGATACACGCCGAGGACCGGGGTCGGCTCACCGTTCGAGCCGACGACCAGGTCACCGACCTGAAGGTCGCCGATGGGGCGCCAGCCGTCCGGTGTCAGGACGTTCGTGAAGACAGGTTGCGCACGCCCACGCATATATGCCAGCGGTGCCACCTCGATCGTCCCCGCCGCCATCAGCTTCGGGATCGACTCCGGGTCCAGCATGTCGTGCAGGGCGTCGTACAGGGGGCGCAGGTACGGGTCGATCTTCTCGTACAGGGTGCCGGGGAGGAAGCCGAGGCGCTCGCCCGCCTCCACCGCCGGGCGGGTCAGGATGATGCGGCTGACCTGCTTGGACTGGAGGGCCTGGACGGCCTTGGCCATGGCGAGGTAGGTCTTGCCGGTGCCGGCGGGGCCGATGCCGAAGACGATCGTGTTCTTGTCGATCGCGTCGACGTACCGCTTCTGGTTGAGGGTCTTGGGGCGGATCGTGCGGCCTCGCGAGGACAGGATGTTCTGGGTGAGCACCTCGGCGGGTGTCTCCTCGGGACCATCCCCGTTCTCGCTCGCCCTGAGCATGGCGATCGAGCGTTCCACTGCGTCCTCCGTCATCGGCTGCCCGGTGCGCAGCACCAGCATCATCTCGTCGAACAGGCGCTGGACGAGGGCGACTTGGCGGGCGTCGCCGACCGCGCTGATCTCATTGCCCCGGACGTGGATGTCGGCCGCCGGGAAGGCCTTCTCGATCACGCGCAGGAGGGCATCGCCGGAACCCAGAAGGGCCACCATGGGGTGCTGGGCGGGGACGGTGAACTCTGCTCTCGCCTGCCCCTGCGCGGGGGTGTGAGCTGTGGGTGTCTGAGTCATGGGCCGGCTCTGTAGGCCTTGCTCGTCCTCCTCGAAAAGACTCGCCCGCCACAAGGGCGGCCTGGCGATTCCCAGGGTACGCCGGGCCACTGACAACGCCGTAGGGCTTTTCGGTGACCGTCGGGCCACGAAATACCGGGTGGACGCGCGTCTTCCGGAGGGGCGTACCCGGCGCAGGGCGAGCGCACAGGGTGTCGCCGTGAGCCCTGTTCGCGCTCCCTCGTATGTATGGACAATGCGCTGTGTCAGCCAGGTGTCAGCAGGAAATCCGGCCGGTGGGCCGTGGCTCCCACCCCCGGGCCGTGAGGGAAAGCAGGTCGGCCGCTGTGTTCGTGCGTCTGCCCACGTCCGTGTCCGAAGCGCAGGAGTGTCTGGCCGAGGGGGCGGTACCCGTCGGCGGGGCGACGCTTGTGTGGGCCGGCTGGCAACGGGACGGTTTTCCCGAGCAGGCGGTGTCCCTGCGCGAGGTGCCCGAGGCGAGGGTGATCGGGGACGGGACGCTCGGCGCGGCCGTACTGCTGCACGAGATCGACGAGCGGGTGCCGGAGGTGCTGCGGCGGGCCGCGGGCGGGGTGGGCACCGGTGCGGTGCGCCGGACCGCGACGGTCGGCGGGAACATCGTCGGCAGCACGCTGCGCTGTCTGCTGCCGGCCGCGCTGGTGCTGGACGCCCACGCGGTGGTCCTGGAGCCGGACGGTCCTGTCGAGACCGACCTCGCGGAGTTGCTGGCGAAGCGGCCCCTGCTGCTGCGTCTGCACTGGAGTGAGCCGATGGCCAGCGGTTATCGCAAGCTGACCGGTGTGCTGCGCGGAGAGGTTCCGTTCGTGGTCGCGGTCGCCGTGACGGGGGCGGACCGGCCCACGCTGCGTGTCGCTGTCCGTGACGGCTATGACGTGCTCAGCGAGGCCGTCCCCTACGACACCGATGCCTCCCGGGTCCTCGGCACCCTGGCGCTCACACCGCTCGGCACGTTGCCGGAGGCGGTCTTCGAGGCGGTACGGGAAGAGGTCACCGGGGTGGTGGAGCGGGCGGGGGCTGCGGGGGCCCGCTGAGCCCGAGCGGCGAACAGCTGGCTACCGGTCCACGCGTGTCTCCTGCCTCCTACGTCGACCTGCCGAACCCGATCGTCGGCACCGCCCGCCGCAGCGGCCACGGACTGCCGCTGCCCTGCTCCTCCGGTACGAGTCCCGCCAGGAACGCGTACCGGTTCAGGGCTGTCGGGTCCTGGCCCTCGACCGACTGCACCTTGCGCCACCAGGCGCCGATCTCGGACCAGCCCGGTGCGGAGAGCGAACCGCCGAACTCCTGGACGGAGAGGGCGGCGGTGAGTCCGGCGAAGGCGAGGCGGTCGGCGAGCGGCCAGCCGGCCAGGGTGCCGGTGACGAAGCCGGCCACGAAGACGTCGCCGGCGCCGGTGGGGTCGAGGGCCTCGACGGCGATGGCCGGGACCTCGGCGGACTCCCCGGTACGCCGGTCCACCGCGTACGCGCCGTCCGCGCCGAGGGTGACGACCGCGAGGGGTACGTGTTCGGTGAGGGCGTGGGCGGCGGCGCGGGGGCAGTCGGCGCCGGTGTAGCGCATGGCTTCCTCGGCGTTCGGCAGGAACGCCTCGCAGTGCGCGAGGTCGGCGAGTCCGGCGAGGTCCCAGGCCCCGGTGTCGTCCCAGCCGACGTCGGCGAAGATCCGGGTGCCCTCGCTCGCGGCCTGGGCGACCCAGGGGGCCTGCTTGCCGGGGGTGAGGGAGGCGACGGCGGCACGCGCGCGTGGCGGGCAGGCCGGTGCGCCTTCCTGGCCGAACACGGCCTCCGGGGGCGGCTCGTGGCCGTGGGAGACCATCGTGCGTTCGCCCTCGTACGCCATCGAGACGGTGACCGGGGAGTGCCAGCCGGGCACCGAGCGGGAGGCGGAGAGGTCGATGCCCTCGCCCTGTTCCAGCGCGTCCCAGCAGTACTCGCCGTAGTGGTCGTCGCCGAAGGCCGCGGCTAGTGAGGTCCGCAGGCCGAGGCGGGCCAGCGCGGTCGCCATGTTCGCCACGCCGCCCGGGCTCGACCCCATCCCGCGCGCCCATGACTCGGTGCCGCGCACGGGGGCGGATTCGAGCCCGGTGAAGATGATGTCGAGGAAGACGGTGCCGGTGAGATACACGTCCCAGGGCGGATCGTCCGGCGTTCGCAGCCCGGCCAGCGGATCGACCCCGCAGGACGGCCCTTCGCTGCGGGACGACGGTCCCTTTCCGGTGGACGCGTTGGACGCGGTCACGGTGCGCTCCCTGACGTGATACGGATCAGGCCAGTGTGCACCACCACGCGCGCGTGAGGGCGGCTCCCGCTCCGGGCCCGCCCGTCGCACCGGTGTCGGACCACCGCAGGTCGGGGCCGTAGGGTGCGCGCGGGCGCCCCGCGACTGCCCGTGGCGGGCGCGTCCGAATCCGGTCACCCCGGGCTGCGCGGCCCGCACCTACCAGCGCGGCATCGAAGGCGTGACCCACTCCGGGTCGGTGATGCGCATCGCCGCCGCGTCGTCGCGCTCGCGCAGCGCACCGTCGTCGTCGAGCCACCGCTGGTGCAGGAACCGCAGCTTGGCGCGGTCGAGTTCGACGCCGAGACCGGGTGCGTCGGAGACGGTGACCTTGGCGTCGGTGAAGGTGAGGCGTTCGGTGAGGACGTCCTCGGACTGCCAGGGGTAGTGGGAGTCGCAGGCGTGGTGGAGGTTGGGGACGGTCGACGCGACGTGGGTCATCGCGGCGAGGCTGATCCCGAGGTGGGTGTTGGAGTGCATGGAGATGCCGACGCCGAACGTGCGGCAGATGGCGGCCAGTTGCTGGGTGTTGCGCAGCCCGCCCCAGTAGTGGTGGTCGGAGAGCACCACCTGTACGGCGTCACGCGTGAAGGCTTCCTTGATCTCGGCGAACGTCGTCACGCACATGTTGGTGGCGAGCGGCACGTCGGTCCCGGCGGACACCTCGGCCATGGCCGGGGTACCGAGGGCGGGGTCCTCCAGGTATTCGAGGACGTCCCCGAGTTCCTTCGCCACCTTCAGTGAAGTCTCCACGGACCAGGCGCCGTTGGGGTCGAGGCGGAGGGGGTGGTCGGGGAAGGCCGCCGCCAACGCCCGTACGGCGGCGATCTCTTCGTCGGGCGGGAAGACCCCTCCCTTGAGCTTGAAGGAGGTGAAGCCGTACCGCTCCTTGAACTTCCGTGCCTGCTCGACGACTCCGGCCGGGTCGACGGCGGCACCCCAGTCGTCCTTCTCGGCCGCGATGCCCTCGGGGTGGTCGGCCCACTTGTAGAACAGGTACGCGCTGTACTCCACCGCGTCCCTCAACTTGCCCCCGAGCAGGGCGTGCACGGGCAGCCCGAGCGACTTGCCGAGCGCGTCGAGGCAGGCGACCTCGAAGGCGGAGACGACGGACAGCCGCAGCTTGTCGGCGGTCTGGACCCCGCGCAGTCCACCGACGTCGACCTGCCCGGAGACCCGCGAACTGTCGACGGCCAGCTCGTCGGCGACGGTGAACAGGCCGTTCGTGTCGCTGACTTGACGGCCGATCAGCTTCTCTGCGAACGGGCGGGCCAGTTCCAGGTACTTGGTGTCGCCGTAGGTCTCGCCGAGGCCGGTGATCCCGTCGGCCGTCTCGATCTCGACGATCAGGCGCGGGGTGTAGGGCTGGTGGACGCCCTGGGTGTTCAGGAGGGGTGGGTCCGCGACGAGGATCGGGGTCAGGCGGACGTCGGCGATGGTGAGGTTCACAGCGCGGCTCCTACGAGGTCGAGTCCGGTGGTGAGCAGGGTCGTGAGGTCGGCCAGGTCGGCGGCCGAGGGGTCGGTGAGCGGGGCGCGTACGGGTCCCACCGGGTGGCCGCGCAGCCGGGCCGCCGCCTTGACGAGCGACACGGCGTATCCCGGTACGCGGTCGCGGAGTTCGACGAGCGGGACGTAGAAGTCGCGCAGCAGTTTCTCGACCGTCTTGTCGTCGCCGTCCCGCAACGCCGCGAAGAAGGCGTTCGCGATCTCGGGGGCGAAGGCGTGGACGGCGGAGGAGTAGGCGGGGACGCCGACGGTGGCGTAGGCGCGGGCCTGGATCTCGGCGGTGGAGGCGCCGTTGAAGAAGAGGAAGCCCTCGGGGGCGGCGAGCGTGAGGCGTTGGAGGCGGTCGAGGTCGCTGTGGCCGTCCTTGAGGCCGATGACGCCGGGGATCTGCGCGATCCGCCTGAACGCGTCCAGTCCGTAGGCGACTTGGCCGCGCTGGTAGGCGATGAGCGGGAGCCGGGTGCGGGTGGCGAGTTGCTCCAGCTGGGCCACGAGGCCGTCCTGCGGGGCGGTGACGAGGTAGTGCGGCAGGACGAGGAGCGCGTCGGCGCCGGCCTCCTCGGCGATGCGGGTGAAGCGGGCGGCCTGCGCCCAGCCGTAGCCGACACCGGCGACGACGGGGACGCGGCCCGCCGCCTCCTCGACGGTGATGGTGACGACCGTGCGGTACTCGTCCTCGTCGAGCGAGAAGAACTCGCCGGTGCCGCAGGCGGGAAAGACGGCGCCGGGGGCGGTGGCGATCCGGGCCGCGACATGGGTGCGGAAGCCGTCGGGGTCGAGGGAGCCGTCGTCGTGGAAGGAGGTGAGCGGGAAGGAGAGCACGCCGCCCGCCATCCCGTCCCGGAGCCTGCGCACCACGGTCTCCGTGTCGCCGTTCACTGCGCCATCTCCCTATGTAGACGTTATCCACGTATGAAGACAGAGATTAGATACGCGAACCGCGACCGTCAATGGGGCACCCGCGCTCGCTAACATCACCCCATGTCAGAGCCCGGTGGCGTCCGCGAGGTGAAGTCCGCCGCCCGTACGGTCGAGCTGCTCGAACTGCTCGCCGCGCGCGGCGACCGTCCCGCACGCCTCCAGGAACTCGCCGACGCGCTGGGCGTGCCGCGCAGCTCGATGTACGCCCTGCTCCAGACCCTGATCGCGCACGGCTGGGTCCGCACCGACATCACCGGTTCGCTCTACGGCATCGGCATCCACGCCCTGCTCACCGGCACGAGCTATCTGGACTCCGACCCGCGGGTGAGGGTCGTACGGCCGTATCTCGACGAGGCGTCCCAGGCGCTCGGCGAGACGATCCACCTGGGGCGGCTCGACGGGCGGGACGTGGCGTATCTCGCGACGCGGGAGTCGCACGAGTACCTGCGGACCATCAGCAGGGTGGGGCGGCGGCTCCCGGCCCATGTGGGCGCCCTGGGCAAGGCGCTCCTCGCCGAACGGCCGGACGCCCAGCTGCCTCCCGGGCCGTACGAGGCCGCCACGCCCAACACGCACACGTCCCGGGACGCGTTGGCCGCGGACCTCGCTTCGATCCGCGCCCGGGGTTACTCGATCGACCGCGAGGAGGGCGTCGTCGGGATCGTCGGCTTCGGCTTCGCCCTGCGGTACGACAGCCCGCCGCTGGACGCGATCAGTTGCTCGGTGCCGGTCGCTCGGCTGACGGCGGAGCACGAGGGGCAGATCGTTGCCGTGATGCGGGAGATCCGGGCGAAGATCGAGGGTGTGTCGGCTGCGGCCGGTGGAGCTGTGCACTGGCGGTAGTGGGCGCGCCTTCTGGGGGGGGCTGCGCCACCCGGCACCCGGAATTGGGCACTCGTTTACCCGGTCCCCCCGGCTCCAAACTGAACGTGCCCCAGATCACACACCCCGCCCTTCTTTCGTGAACCGCGTGCTTGATACAAATTGGCCGCGCGTTCCTGTCCGTCGACGGTCGTCGCCCAATCCCCCTTTTTGAGCCGCTTCTTTCGCATGCCCTGGGAACGCCCGTGTTCGCCCGCAGCACCACCACGCCCTGGCCCCTAGTCGCCCTTTTCACGGCCGGGTACCTCGCCCCCTACCTCCTGCCCACCACCGTCGGCCGTCTCGACGCCGGGCTTCCGCTGTCCGCCACGCAGGCCGGTGCCATCGGCAGTGCCCTGCTGTTGAGTTCGGCCGCGGCGGGCTTTCTGCTCGTCTCGCGCGTCGACCGGGTCGGCCCGCGCACCCTCGCCCGGATCGGCCTCGCCCTCGCCGTCCTCGGGTACGGCTCGGCCGCCCTCACCCACGCCGTCCCCGCGGTCATCGCGGGCGCGGTGGTCGGCGGCTTCGGATCGGGTACGGCCACCACGGTCGCCGCGTCCGGAATCGCCGCCGAACGCGACCCGCACCGCGCCTCCACCGTCGGCCTGCTCTGCGTGTCCGCGCTCGCGGCAGCCGTCTACCTGACGGTCCCGCACCTCGGCACCGGCCACGGCCAGCCGCTGGCCGCCATCGCCCTCACCGCACTCGCCGTATGGCCGCTGACCGGCCGCCTCCCGGTCCGTACGGCAACCGGGCACGCACGCGTGGAGACCGCGGGCCTCCCCCACCGCCGCGCCGGACTGGTCCTCGCCGCCACCCTGCTGTGCTGGTCCCTCGCCCAGAACTCCCTCTGGGGCGTCAGCGGCCGTATCGGCCTCACCCAGGCGCATCTCTCCGAGGTCACCGTCGGCGCGGTGTTCGCGGTCGCGCTCGGCACCGGCCTTGTCGGCGTGATCGGCGCGGGCGCGCTCGGGTCCCGGCTGGGGCGTGCGGTGCCGATCGGCGCGGGTACGGCGCTCATCGCGGGCTGCATCGTGCTCAGCGCGTCCGCGCACGACCTGAGGACGTTCGCGACCGGCGAGATCGCCTGGAACACGCTCTACCCGATCGTCCTGTCGTACGTCCTCGGCCTCGCCGCCTCCCTTGATCCGCGCGGGCGTTGGGCGGTCCTCGTCGGCTCGGCCTCGTCCCTGGGGACGGCGGCGGGGCCACTGGCGGGCAGCGTGCTGTCGGCGCGGGCCGGGTTCCCGGCGATGGGCGCGATCCTCGCGGTGGGGCTGGTGGTGATCGCGGTACCGATGACCGGGGTCGCGCTGTACACCGGCAGGCGCCGGGTGCAGGTGTCCCAGATCATCGAGATCCCAGTGGAGACCATCCCGTTGGAGACACCGGCACCCCATATCTACGACACGACGCCTGCCGCCTAGAACTCGTAGGCCTCCACCTCGGCGAGATACCCCGCCCGCCGCTCCTCGTCATCCTCCAGGAAGGACGCCACAAAGGAGTTCCTGGCCAACTCCCGCAACCGGTCCTCGCTCAGGCCCAGCGCCAAGCGCACCGCGTCGAAGTTGTCGCCCGCGTACCCGCCGAAGTACGCCGGGTCGTCGGAGTTGACCGTGCAGAGCAGGCCCGCGTCCAACATGGCCGGGAGTGGGTGCTCGGCGAGGACGTCCACCGCGCGCAACCGTACGTTCGACAGCGGGCACAACGTCAGTGGGATACGGTCCCGCACCAGCCGCGCCACCAGCTCCGCGTCCTCCATGCACCGCAGCCCGTGGTCGACGCGCTCGACGCCGAGGACGTCCAGCGCCTCGGTGATGTAGGCCGGCGGGCCCTCCTCACCGGCGTGCGCGACCCGTCGTAGGCCCAGCGCTGCGGCGGCCTCGTACACCTCGCGGAACTTCGCCGGCGGGTGGCCGACCTCGGCCGAGTCGAGGCCGATGCCGGTGATCCGGTCGAGGTACGGCTTCGCCGCGTCCAGCGTCTCCATGGCCGACTCGGCGGACTCGTCACGCAGGAAGCAGAGGATCAGGCGGGTCGAGATGCCGTGGTGGGGCTCGCTGCTGCCCAGCGCCCGCCACAGGCCCTCCACCACGGTGCCCATGTCCACGCCCCGCGCGAGGTGCGCCTGCGGGTCGAAGAAGATCTCCGCGTGCCGTACGCCCTGCGCGGCGGCGCGGGCGAGATAGGCGTTGGCGAGGTCCTCGAAGTCCTGCTCGGTGCGCAGGACGGCCATCAGCTCGTAGTAGAGGTTCAGGAAGGACTGGAGGTCCTCGAAGAGGTACGCCTTGCGCAGTTCTTCGGTGTCCGCGTACGGCAGCTCGACGCCGTTACGGGCGGCGAGTGCGAAGGCCAGCTCGGGTTCCAGGGTGCCTTCGATGTGCAGGTGCAGTTCGGCTTTGGGAATGGGCATCGAAGTATCGTACGGGTGTTTTACCGCCGTTTCGGAACCGGCACCCTGAGTAGATCGTGCGCCACGGTCAGCTCACCCTCGAAGCCCGCCGCCCGTGCCTGACGCTCGAACTCCTCCGGCTCGGAGTAGCGCTGGCTGAAGTGGGTCAGGACGAGATGTCGTACGCCCGCCTCCCGCGCCACCCGGGCCGCCTGTCCTGCGGTCAAGTGGCCATGGTCCACGGCCAGTTGCTCGTCCTCGTCGAGGAAGGTCGACTCGATCGCCAGCAGGTCGCAGCCGTCGGCCAGGGCGTGCACCCCGTCGCACAGCCGGGTGTCCATGACGAACGCGAAACGCTGCCCGTGCCGTACCTCACTGACGTCGTCGAGGGTCACATCGCCGATCGTCCCCTCGCGCTGGATGCGGCCCACGTCCGGGCCCTTGATGCCGTGCGCGGCGAGGCGGTCGGGGAGCATGCGGCGGCCGTCGGGTTCGGTGAGGCGGTAGCCGTAGGACTCGACGGGGTGGGAGAGCTTGCGGGTCTCCAGCGTGTAGGCGGGCGTGGTGGTGAGTACTCCGTCCTCCGACACCGGGGACTCCGTGATGCCGACCGTCTCGCGGTACGCCGTGGCGTAGCGCAGGCGGTCGAAGAAGCGCTGGCCCGACTTCGGGTAGTGCGCGGTGATCGGGTGCGGGACGCGGTCCAGGTTGATGCGCTGGATGACGCCCGCGAGGCCGAGGGAGTGGTCGCCGTGGAAGTGGGTGACGCAGATGCGGTTGAGGTCGTGCGCGGCGACCCCGGCGCGCAGCATCTGGCGCTGGGTGCCCTCGCCGGGGTCGAAGAGGATGCCCTCGCCGTCCCAGCGGAGGAGGTAGCCGTTGTGGTTGCGGTGCCGGGTGGGGACCTGGCTGGCGGTGCCGAGGACCACGAACTCGCGTACGGACATGGCTGGTTATCCGGGCGGCCACTGCATGCCGCGGCCGCCCATGACGTGGGCGTGGGCGTGGAACACGGTCTGGCCTACGCCGCTGCCGGTGTTGAAGATGACGCGGTAGCTGTCCAGCTTCTCGTCGGTCGCCACCTCGCCGGCCTCGCGCAGTACGTCTGCGGCGATTGCCGGTTCGGCGGCGGCGAGGGAGGCGGCGTCGGGGTAGTGGACTCGGGGGATCACCAGGACGTGGGTCGGGGCCTGGGGGTTGATGTCTCGGAACGCGACAGTGGTGGCTGTCTCTCGGATGATCGTCGCCGGGATGTGGCCTGCGACGATCTTGCAGAACAGGCAGTCGTCCTGCGGGTCCCCTGACATGTGGGTTTCCTCCGAGGCTGGGGGTGCTTTACGCGGGGCATCGTATCGTCGTCGGGTGCGGGTGGGTGGGGGCTGGTCGCGCCCACGCGGCGGAGCCGCAAATCGACACAGCCCCGCGCCCCTTTAGGTGGGCAAAGTGGGCGGGTTTTTTGCCGGAACGGTCTCCAGTGACTCCAACGCCAAGCGGATCGCCTCGTCCAGCTGTGCGTCCCTCCCCGCCGCATAATCCTGAGGCCGCTGCACCACCTCCACGTCCGGATCCACCCCGTGGTTCTCCACCCCCCACCCATAACCCTCAAGCCAGAACGCGTACTTGGGCTGGGTGATCAACGTGCCGTCCACCAACCGGTACCTGCTGTCGATACCGATGACTCCGCCCCATGTACGCGTACCGACCACCGGTCCGATCCCCAGCGCCTTGATCGCCGCGTTGACGATGTCGCCGTCGGAGCCGGAGAACTCGTTGGCCACGGCTACGACGGGGCCGCGGGGCGCGTCCGCGGGATAGCTGTACGGCCGCATGCCCCGGGGGAGGTCCCAGCCGACGATCCGGCGGGCCAGTTTTTCGACGACGAGTTGGGAGGTGTGGCCGCCGCGGTTCTCGCGGACGTCGACGACCAGACCCTCGCGGGCCACCTCGACGCGCAGGTCGCGGTGGATCTGCGCCCAGCCGGGCGCCTGCATGTCGGGGACGTGGAGGTAGCCGAGTCGGCCGCCGGACTTCTCGTGGACGTAGGCGCGGCGGTCGGCCACCCATGCGTGGTAGTACAGCGGTTCCTCGTCCGCGAGGGGGACGACCACCGCGTGCCGCGGGTCGCCGCCGCCGGACGGGGAGATGGTCAGCTCGATGGGCTTGCCCGCCGTACCGACGAGCAGGGGGCCGGGGCCGGTCACCGGGTCGACGGGCCTGCCCGCGACCGCGAGGATCGCGTCGCCCGCGCGTACGGCGACGCCGGGGGCGGCGAGCGGGGCGCGGGCGTTCGGGTCGGAGGTCTCGGAGGGCAGGATGCGGTCGATGCGCCAACTGCCGTCCTCGTGACGGGAGATGTCGGCGCCGAGCAGTCCCTGCCGCTCGCCGTGGCCGTGGCCGCCGCGCGGGGTGACGTAGGCGTGCGAGGTGCCGAGTTCGCCGTGCACCTCCCAGAGGAGGTCGACTAGGTCGTCGTGGGTGGCGACGCGGTCCAGGACGGGGCGGTAGCGGTCGAGTACGCCGTCCCAGTCGATGCCGCCCAGGTCGGCGCGCCAGAAGTTGTCGCGCATGATGCGGCCGGTCTCGTCGTACATCTGCCGCCACTCGGCGGCCGGGTCGACGGTCTGGCGGATGCGGGACAGGTCGACGTTGATGTTCGTGTCGCTGTCGTCGTCCTCGGAGGAGGCGCGGCGGTCGCTCGGTACGACCCTCAGCTTGTGGTCGGTCCACAGCAGGACGCGTTTGCCGTCGCCGCTGACCTCGAAGTGGTCGGCGTCTCCGGCGAGGTGCTCGATGCGCTGCTGGGCGAGGTCGTAGCGCTCCAACTCGGTTTTGGGGTCGGGGTCTTCGGGGGTCGCGCGGGTGGCGCCGAGGACTCCCTCCACCGGGTGGCGCAGCCACAGCACGCCGTCCTTGGCCGCGCGCAGGTTGGTGTAGCGGCCGGCCTCGACGGGGAACGGGACGATGCGGTCGGCGAGGCCTTCGAGGTCGACGCGGGTGGTCGGGCGGCCCTCGCTGTCGGGGGTCTCGTCCTTGTCGGGGGCCTCGAAGGGGCGGCCGTGCCGCTGCGGTCCGAAGGGGGACGGGGTGGTCGCGGCGAGGGTGATCAGGTGCGGGCGGTCGCCGACCACGAAGGCCAGGTCGAAGACGAACTCGTCGTAGACCGGGTCGAGGGAGCGGGTGGAGAGGAAGACCAGGTGCTTGCCGTCGAGGGTGAAGGCGGGGGCGTAGTCCTGGAAGCGGAGCGGGGTGGCCTCGGTGACCGACAGGTCGGTGGTGTTGGCGAGCTTGAGCTGGCGCAGCGGGCGCGGGCCGGGGTGCGACCAGGCGAGCCAGGCCGAGTCCGGGGAGAAGGCGAGGCCCGATGCGTCGCCGTCCTCGCTGCGGTCGACCTCGCGGACCTCGCCGGTCTCCCGCTCGATGAGGAGGACGCGTCCGTCGTGCGAGCCCACGGCGACCCGGCTGCCGTCGGGGGCCACGGTGAGCGCGAGGACGCGGCCGAGCTGTCCGGCGGCGAGCCTGCGCGGGGTCGCGCCGGGCGCGAGGCCGGTGGCGGGGGCGAACTCCAGGGCGTCGTCGCCCTCGGCGTCGGTCACCCACACCACCCACTCCTCGCCGTCGGCGCGGAAGGTGCGGGGCAGCCGGGCGCGGACGCCGGGGGTGACGGCGAGCGCGCGGGCGGGGCCGGAGCGGTGGGTGACCCAGTGGACGGCGCCGCGCACGGAGACCGCGCTGCCGCGCGCGGTGTGGTCGGGCGACGCGGACCCGAACCAGCGGGACGCGGTCACCGGGAACGGCTGCTGGTCGGTGCGCTGGCCGCCGAGGCGGATGTCGAGCCGGCGCGGTTCGGCACCGTCCAGGTCGTCGAGGAGCCAGAGTTCACCGGCGGAGGAGTAGATGATCCGGGTGCCGTCACCGGACGCGTGCCGGGCGTAGAAGCCGTCGAGCGGGGTGTGGCGGCGGAGGTCGGAGCCGTCCGCGAGGGAGGAGTACAGCGCGCCGGTGCCCTCGTGGTCGGAGAGGAACGCGATCCTCTCCCCCGCCCACACCGGGTACTCGATGTTGCCGTCCAACTCCTCGTGCAGGCGCGTGAATTCGCCGTCGCCCTCGCGGTCGATCCACAACTTGCCCGCCGTGCCGCCCCGGTAGCGCTTCCACCAGGCGGCCTCGCGGCCCATGGGTGCGGAGAGCAGGACGGTGGCCGTGGGGCCGACGGCGACGTCTCCAACAAGGCCGTACGGCAGGGTGGTTGCGGGGCCGCCGTCCAGCGGGACCGCGCGGGCCCAGCTGCGGCGGAGGTTCGCCTGGCCCTGGGTGCTGGTCACGAGGACCTCGCCGTCGGCGGTCCAGCCGCGCACCTGGGTGCGTGAACTGCCCCAGTACGTCAGGCGTTTGGCGGGCCCGCCGTCGACGGAGGCGATGTGCACCTCGGGGGCGCCGTCGCGGGTGGAGGTCCAGGCGACGGTCGTGCCGTCGGGCGAGATGCGGGGGTGGGTCACCGGCACGTTCTCGGCGCTGACCCGCCAGGCCCGGCCGCCGCCGTCGAGGGGCGCCAGCCACACGTCGTCCTCGGCGGTGAAGGCGACCAACTCGCCGTGCAGGTGCGGGAAGCGGAGATAGGCCTGGGCTGCGGACACTGAGGGCTGAGTCACCTGATCAGGTTATGCATCGGCGGTATCCGCCGACAGCCCTTTGGATCACTTGCCTTCCACGGGCCAGCAGGTCGGGTCGCCCTTGCACCAGATGGTCTTGGTGACGGTGACGGTCGGTCCCGGGCCGTAGGTGAGGGACGGGTTCGGGTTGGACACGGACGACGGTGTCGCCGCGTTGCAGTCGCCGAGCCCGGTCACGTGGAACACCTGTTTGCCGCCGACCTTGGCGACCAGGTCACCGCGCACACAGGCGCCGTCGACGGCCCGGGTGACCTTGCCGGTGACGGTGATGCTCCGGTTGTCGTTCGTCTGTCCCTGGCAGTCCACGGAGACGACGGTACTCTCGGTCGGCGAGGGCGTCTTCCCTGGCGTGTAGGCCTTGTTGCCGCTGCCGTAGTTGCCCGTGCAGGTCAGATAGCGCACGCTCACATGGTCCCGCTTGAGCTCCGCGGTCGCCGTCTTGTCGGTCGTGTACGCGACGGTCGCCGCGCTGAGATCGCCGGGCTGGCACGCCACGGCCCCGCCCACGGTCACCATCGCGAGCCCCGCCACAGCGGCCACCCGTCGCCCGCGCGGCCGACGCCGGTTTCGCCTCAACACCCCCATGGACGGCAGCCTGCCACCGTCAGGGCGCACACGGAAGAGCGCATACGGCCACGCGTGCGCCGGGGGCGCGGTCACCCGGCGCACGATCCGTCAGCCCCGCAGCAGCAGCCACTCCTGAAGCTCCACCACATTGCCCTCGGGGTCCTTGAGATGCGCGACCCGCATCCGGTCCGTCATCGGCGCCGGGCCGTGCAGCAGGGTCGCACCCCGGGCGGCGATCTGCTCGCAGTACCCGTCCAGGTCGTCGACGCGCAGGACCACGAGCGAGCGGTGCCCGGTCGCCAAGTCCCCCAGTTCACCGAGGACTTGGGCCATCATCGCGCGGTCCTGGAGGGCGATCCCGGCCGAGCCGACGGCGGGGCTGAACTTCTCGTAGGGCCCCTCGGCCGCCCCCGACTGGGGCTTCAGGCCGAGGACTTCGGCGTAGAAGCGGTAGCAGGCGGCGAAGTCGGTGACGAGCAGGCGTACGTGGGCGAGTTCCACGGCAGTCTCCCCTGGTTCAGGACCAGCGTCCGGTACGGCCCAGGAGCAGGGCCGTGGCCGCGGTTCCGGCGGTCGATGTGCGCAGCACGCTACGCCCGAGCCGGCAGGCCTTCGCCCCGGCTTCCTCGAAGAGGGCCAACTCCTCGGGCGAGACGCCGCCTTCGGGGCCCACGACCAGCACGATCTGGCCCTCGGCGGGGAGTTCGGCGGTGGCGAGGGGCTCGCTGCCGTAGTCGCGGTCCTCGTGGAGTACGGCGGCGAAGTCGGCTTTGGCCAGAAGTGCCGCAACCTGCTTGCTCGTCACGGCGTCCGCGACCTCCGGGAAGCGCAGCCGGCGGGACTGCTTGCCGGCCTCCCGGGCGGTGGCCCGCCACTTGGCGAGGGCCTTCAGGCCCCGCTCGCCCTTCCACTGCGTGATGCAACGGGAGGCCGCCCAGGGGACGATCGCGTCGACACCGGTCTCGGTCATCGTCTCCACGGCCAGCTCGCCGCGGTCGCCCTTGGGGAGGGCCTGGACGACGGTGATGCGGGGGGTGGGTTCGGCCTCGACGGGAAAATTGTGGAGTTCGACGATCAGCCGGTCCTTGCCCTCCGCCCTGAGGACCACACCGGCGGCGCCCCGGCCCTGCCCGTCCGTGAGCACGACGTCCTCGCCGGGCTGCAGCCGCCGTACGGAAACGGCGTGCCGTCCCTCGGGGCCGTCCACCTCGGCGACGGAGCCGGGGCCCACGCCCGCCAGGGAGTCGACGACGAACACCGGGGCGGTCATCGGAGATCTCCCCCGGTGGACAACGCTGTCCGGGCGGACGCCAGTTCGGCGACCAGTACCTCGACCAGCTGGCCGGCCGGCAGCTCGCGTGCCATGCGGTGGCCCTGCCCGGCCCACAGCGCCATGCCCTGCGCGTCCCCGGCCTTGGCGGCGGCCTTGCGCAGCGGCGAGGTGAGGTGGTGGACCTCCGGATAGGCGGCGGGGGCGTACGGGCCGTGCTCGCGCATGAAGCGGTTGACCAGGCCGCGGGCCGGGCGGCCGGAGAACGCGCGGGTCAACTCGGTACGCGTGAACAGGGGGTTGGTGAGCGCCAGCTTGTGCAGCGTGTGGGCGCCGGACTCGGGTGCGGCGAGGAACGCCGTGCCGAGCTGGGCCGCTCTCGCGCCCGCCGCGAGGGCGGCGGCGATCTGGCTGCCGCGCATCAGACCGCCGGCGGCGACGATCGGGAGGCTCACCGTCTCGCGGATCTGGGCGACGAGGGAGAGCAGGCCGACGCCGGAGCCGTCGTTCTCAGGGAGGTCGCGGTGGGTGCCCTGGTGGCCGCCGGCCTCGACGCCCTGCGCGATCACCGCGTCGGCACCGGCCCGCTCCACGGCGAGGGCCTCCTCGACGGTGGTGACGGTGACGAGGGTGAAGGTGCCGGCCCGGCGCAGCGAGTCCAGTACGTCATGGGTGGGGATGCCGAAGTGGAAGGAGGCCACCGGCACCGGGTTGTCGAGCAGGACGGACAGCTTGGCGTCGTAGCCGTCCTCGCGGCCGCTGTCCGGGTCGCCGAGCTCCGTCTCGTACCAGGCGGCCTCACCGGCCAGTTGGTGGGCGTAGACGTCGACGGCGGCCTTGTCCGCGTACTCCGGCTGCGGCATGAACAGGTTCACGCCGAAGGGGCGGGCCGTCAGGCTCCGCAGCTGCTTGATCTCCTGGTACATGCCGTCGGCCGTTTTGTACCCGGCGGCGAGGAATCCCAGCCCGCCGGCCTCGGACACGGCGGCCGCGAGGCGCGGGACGGAGACACCGCCCGCCATGGGGGCCTGCACGATCGGATGAGGGAAGAGATCGGTCAGTGCGGAGGACATGACGGCATGTTGTCACGTCCTCCGAACAAGTCCGAATCCGGCCTTCCGCCCGGCATAGGACAGGCGCATGCCCGGCGGTCGGCGCTCTTCGAACCCACGGTCAGCGACCGTTGAACGCGTCCTTCAGCCGGGAGAACAAGCCCTGCTGACCCGGCTGGAACGTCCCCATGGGCCGCTCCTCGCCGCGCAGCTTCGCCAGCTCCCGGAGTAGACGTTCCTGCTCCACGTCCAGCTTGGTCGGGGTGGTGACCTCGACGTGGACGATGAGGTCGCCCCGGCCGCCGCCGCGCAGATGCGTGATGCCTCGGGTGTGCAGCGGGATCGACTGGCCGGACTGGGTGCCCGGGCGGATGTCGACCTCCTCCATGCCGTCCAGCGTCTCCAACGGCACCTTCGTGCCGAGGGACGCCGCCGTCATCGGGAGGGTGACCGTGCAGTGCAGGTCGTCGCCGCGGCGCTGGAACATCGCGTGCGGCAGCTCGTGGATCTCGACGTACAGGTCACCGGCGGGGCCGCCACCGGGGCCGACCTCGCCCTCGCCCGCGAGCTGGATCCGCGTGCCGTTGTCCACACCGGCCGGGATCTTGACCGTGAGGGTGCGCCGCGAGCGGACGCGGCCGTCACCGGCGCACTCCGGGCACGGTGTCGGCACGACGGTGCCGAAGCCCTGGCACTGGGGGCAGGGGCGGGACGTCATGACCTGGCCCAGGAAGGACCGGGTCACCTGCGAGACCTCACCGCGACCGCGACACATGTCACAGGTCTGCGCGGAGGTGCCGGGGGCCGCGCCCTCGCCGTTGCAGGTGTTGCAGACGACGGCCGTGTCGACCTGGATGTCCTTCGTCGTGCCGAAGGCGGCCTCGTCGAGCTCGATCTCCAGCCGGATCATGGCGTCCTGGCCGCGGCGGGTGCGCGAGCGCGGTCCGCGCTGCGACGCCGTACCGAAGAACGCGTCCATGATGTCCGAGAAGTTCCCGAAGCCACCGGCTCCGAAGCCCGCGCCCGCGCCGCCCGCCTGCGAGAGGGGGTCGCCGCCGAGGTCGTAGACCTGCTTCTTCTGCGGGTCCGAGAGCACCTCGTAAGCGGCGTTGATCTCCTTGAACCGCTCCTGGGTCTTCGGATCCGGATTCACGTCCGGGTGCAGCTCGCGCGCGAGCCTACGGAAGGCCTTCTTGATCTCATCCTGCGACGCGTCGCGACGCACGCCGAGAACGGCGTAGTAGTCCGTGGCCACTTAGGACTCCGCCAGGATCTGTCCGACGTACCGTGCCACTGCGCGTACCGCTCCCATCGTTCCCGGGTAATCCATGCGGGTCGGTCCGACCACGCCGAGCTTGGCGACTGCCTCGCCGCCCGAACCGTAGCCGACCGACACCACCGATGTGGAGTTGAGTCCCTCGTAGGCGTTCTCGTGACCGATCCGTACGGTCATGCCCGAATCCCCCGCCTCACCAAGCAACTTGAGGAGAACGACCTGTTCCTCAAGTGCTTCCAGGATGGGGCGGATGGTGAGGGGAAAGTCATGTCCGAAGCGGGTGAGATTGGCGGTGCCGCCGATCATCAATCGCTCCTCGGTCTCCTCGACGAGGGTCTCCAGGAGGGTGGAGAGCACCGTCGCGACCGTGCCGCGGTCCTCGTTCTCGAAGGCCTCCGGCAGGTCCTGCACGAGCTGCGGTACGTCCGCGAAGCGGCGGCCCGCGATCCGGCTGTTGAGCCGCGCGCGTAGATCCGCGAGCGAGCTCTCCCCGAACGGGGCCGGGCAGTCGACCATGCGCTGCTCGACCCGCCCGGTGTCGGTGATCAGCACGAGCATCACGCGCGCGGGGGCCAGCGACAGCAGCTCCACGTGCCGGACGGTCGAGCGGGTCAGCGAGGGGTACTGCACGACGGCGACCTGCCGGGTGAGCTGCGCGAGCAGCCGGACCGTACGGCCCACGACGTCGTCGAGGTCGACCGCGCCGTCGAGGAAGTTCTGGATGGCCTTGCGCTCGGGGCCGGTCATCGGCTTGACGCCGGCGAGCTTGTCGACGAACAGCCGGTAGCCCTTGTCGGTCGGAATCCGCCCGGCGCTGGTGTGCGGCTGGGCGATGTACCCCTCGTCCTCCAGGGCCGCCATGTCGTTGCGCACGGTCGCCGGGGAGACGCCGAGGCTGTGCCGCTCGGTGAGCGCCTTGGACCCGACCGGCTCCTCGGTGCCGACATAGTCCTGGACGATGGCGCGCAGCACCTGAAGCCTGCGTTCGCTGAGCATCGCGCACACCTCCAGTTCTGGTCGCCTTTGTCGCCGCTTGTCGCGAGCCCGCCCTTTTCTGGCACTCTGTGCGCGCGAGTGCCAGCGTTCCCCGGCCCAGTGTACGGCCGTGGGGTACACCCCGGGCAAGGCCGGTCCTGCGATGTCACGCCCTGGGTACCGTCACCGTTAGCGTCGCCGTATGACGGTGACTTGGGAAGAGGCGGGGTGGGAGCGGCTGGCCGCCGGGGTGGGGCGGTGCCGGCTGCCTGGCTGGGACTGCACGGTCGGGCTGGTCGTCGGGGCGGGTTCGGCGCTGATGATCGACGCCGGGTCGAGTCCGGCGGAGGGCGCGCGGTTGCGTACGGAGGCGCAGGCGCTCGCCGGGCACCGTGTGACCCATCTCGCGCTCACCCACGCCCATTTCGACCATGTCTTCGGGGCTGCGGCGTTCACGGACGCGGAGGTGTTCGGCGCGGCGGGCGTGGAGCACGTGTTGACGCGCGAGCGCGAGGATCTACGGACGGACGCTGTCCGAAACGGGCTGCACGCGCGCGTGGCCGACGAGGCCGTAGCCGCTCTGACGTACCCGCGTCACCAGGTGTCGGACGAGTTGGCACTCCCCCTGGGCGGCGACCGGGAGGCCCTGCTCGCCGACGTCGGCCCCGGACACACGGCCCACGATCTCGCGGTCCTCGTCCCCGGCTCCCCGGCGGTCGTGTTCTGCGGCGACCTGGTCGAGGAGTCCGGTGAACCCCAGGCGGGCCCCGACGCCGTACCGTCGCACTGGCCTGCGGCGCTTGACCGGCTCCTCTCCCTGGGCGGGGAGGACGCGCTGTACGTGCCCGGTCACGGAGCGGTGGTGGACGCGGGGTTCGTACGGGCCCAACGGGACGCGTTGGCAACGCGTTTCGGCGTGTCGCGGTGACGCCTGTCGGGGTTCTCCTATCGTCATCCGAATGCGCCAGTACTCCGCCGACCTGACCCCACCGTGGAAGAAGCCCAAGCCCGCCCCCGAGGTCCCCGCGGAAGCGGGCCTGGTGGTCGAGGAGCCGGGCACCGGTTTCTGCGGCGCGGTGATCCGCTGCGAGGCCGGCACGGTCACCCTGGAGGACCGCTTCGGCAAGCACCGGGTGTTCCCGATGGAGCCGAGGGGCTTCCTGCTGGAGGGCAGGGTGGTCACCCTGGTCAGGCCTGTGTCGAGTCCGCTACGGCCCACTCGTACGGCATCCGGTTCGGTGGCCGTCCCCGGTGCACGCGCGCGCGTGGCTCGCGCCGGGCGGATCTACGTGGAGGGCCGGCACGACGCCGAGCTCGTCGAGCGGGTGTGGGGCGACGACCTGCGCATCGAGGGCGTGGTGGTCGAGTACCTGGAGGGCGTCGACGACCTGCCGGCCATCGTGGCGGAGTTCGCTCCGGGCCCGGACGCCCGCCTGGGCATCCTGGTGGACCACCTGCTCCCCGGCACCAAGGAGTGGCGCATCGCCCAGTCGGTCACCAGCGAGCACGCGCTGGTCGTCGGCCACCCGTACATCGACATCTGGGAGGCCGTGAAACCGTCCTCCGTGGGCATCGCCGCCTGGCCCCGCGTCCCGCACGGGCAGGACTGGAAGACGGGGGTGTGCCGGTCCCTGGGTTGGCCGGAAAACACCGGTGCGGTGTGGCAGGCGATTCTGGCCAAGGTGGGGTCCTACAAGGACCTGGAGCCGGAACTGCTGGGGCGGGTGGAGGAGTTGATCGACTTCGTCACGGACAGCGGTGGGGCGTGACGTTCTCGTAGGTGGCGAATTCGCTGGTGTCGAGCTCGCCGCCGATGGGCTCCAACGGGGCGGGCTCCCCGAACTTGGTGATGCGCCGGCATCGGTAGTCCGCGGCATCGCCCGTGCCCGTCGGCTCGGTGAACAGGACGCACTGGGCCATGACCGGGTCGATGACCAAGTACCCGGGTACCTTTGCCGCCGCGTAGATCGAGCGCTTGACTTCGTAGTCGCGATGGACGCTGCGCGTGGAGACGACCTCGACCACCATCGTGATGACCTCGGCAGGCATCAGTCTTCCGCCATCGGGGCCGGCACCGCGCTCGATCACCACAAGGTCCGGCTGCGGCTCACTCGGCTCTTCGGGGATCGCCACTCGCTGCGTCTGAAGCCGTCTCCAGCCCCTCCTGGGAATCTGGTCCCGAACCGTCTCCACGATCGCGTTGTGCACCAGGTCAGGGCTGGCCGTCAGCACGATCTCCCCCCGGAGCAGCTCGGCTCTGAAGCCCTCAGGGGGCTCGAACTCCGCAAAGAACCTGGTGATTCGCCGGTCGCTCACAACGGCAGCCTAGGAAAGTGGATCAGCGACCGGATCAGCCTCCCGCCCCGGTTCACTCCCCCGAGTGATCAGTCCACCAGGTCCCGTACCACCGCATCCGCCAGCAACCGCCCCTGCAACGTGAGCACGGCCCGCCCCTCCTCGTACGGCCCCGCCTCCAGCAGCCCGTCCCCCAGCGCCAGGCGCGAGGCCGCGAGCCCCTCCGGCCGGAGCAGGTCCAGCGGTGCCCCCTCCCGCAGCCGTAGCTCCAGCAGGATCCGCTCCACCCGGCGGTCCTCCGCGGAGAGGATCTCCCGGCCGGCGCCCGGGGAGCGGCCGGCCGCCAGCGCCCCCGCGTACGCCCCCGGGTGCTTGACGTTCCACCACCGCACCCCGCCGACGTGCGAGTGCGCGCCGGGGCCCGCGCCCCACCAGTCGGCGCCGCGCCAGTACAGCTCGTTGTGCAGACAACGGCCGGAATTCGACGTTGCCCAGTTCGAGACCTCGTACCAGTCGAAGCCCGCCGCCGACATCACCTCGTCGGCGATCAGATAGCGGTCGGCGTGCACGTCGTCGTCCGTCATCGGGACCTCGCCGCGGCGGATGCGGCGGGCGAGCTGGGTGCCCTCCTCGACGATCAGGGCGTAGGCGCTGATGTGGTCGGGGCCCGCGCCGAGGGCGGCGTCGAGGGAGGCGCGCCAGTCGTCGTCCGTCTCGCCGGGGGTGCCGTAGATCAGGTCGAGGTTGACGTGGTCGAAGCCGACCGCGCGGGCCTCCGCGACACACGCCTCGGGGCGGCCGGGGGTGTGGGTGCGGTCCAGGATCTTCAGGACGTGCTGTTTCGCGCTCTGCATGCCGAAGGAGACGCGGTTGAAGCCGCCGTCGCGGAGGGCCGCGAGGTAGGCGGGGTCCACCGACTCCGGGTTCGCCTCCGTGGTGATCTCCGCGTCCTGCGCGAGGCCGAACTCGTCGCGGATCGCGCCCAGCATCCGTACGAGATCGCCCGCCGCCAGCAGCGTGGGCGTGCCGCCGCCGACGAAGACCGTGCGGACCGGGCGCGGGTCGTCGCCCAGGACCTTGCGGGCCAGCCGGACCTCGTCGATCAGGGTGTCCGCGTAGTTGTCGCGGGAGGCCAGCACTCCGCCCGTGCCGCGCAGCTCGGTCGCCGTGTAGGTGTTGAAGTCGCAGTAGCCGCAGCGGGTCGCGCAGTACGGGACGTGCAGATAGAACCCGAGGGGGCGGTCGGCCGATCCGGCGAGCGCCTGTGCGGGCAGGGCGCCGTCGTCGGGGACGGGATCGCCGTCGGGGAGTGCGGAAGGCATGTCTTCCATTGTCCAGCACCCGTACGACTGTCTACTCCGCCTGTTCCGCCTGGAGCACCAGCAGCGCCAGGTCGTCCTCCGGAGGGCGTCCGCCGAACTCGTGGACCAGGCGTTTGATCCGCTCCGCGATCAGCTCCGCGCTGAGCCCCGCGCACCCGGCGAGCGCGGTCGCGAGGCCGTCGCCGTCGTCGAACTGGACCGACCCGGAGCGCCGCTCGGTCACCCCGTCCGTGACGCACAACAGGCTGTCGCCGGGCCGCAGTTCGAAGGTCTCGCTGGTGTACGTGGCGTCCTCGATGACGCCGAGGAGGGTCTGCGGGCGGGCTGCCGTACCGACGCTGCCGTCCGGCCCGAGGAGCAGCGGCAGCGGGTGTCCGGCGGAGGCGAGGGTGCAGCGGACGCCGCCGTCGAAGGGGACCAGCTCGCCGTAGAGGAGGGAGAGGAAGCGGGGGCCGTCGCCGACCGGGCCCGGCATGCCGCCCGCGGCGACCAGGGCGTGGGCCGCCGCGTCGGCGGCCTCGGTGGCGTCGTCGAGGAGGAGCTGGTTGAGGCGGTCGAGGACGTCGGCGACGCCGTAGCCCTCGCGGGCGAGGAGCCGCAGCCAGGGGCGCGCCAGTCCGATCACTACGGCGGCCTCGGGGCCCTTGCCCTGGACGTCGCCGAGGGCGAAGCACCAGCGGCCGTCGCCGGCCGGGAAGAGGTCGTAGAAGTCGCCGCTGGGGCCGCCCTTGTCGCACGGTTCGTAGACGAGGGCGCTCTGCACGCCGGGGATCTCGGCGACGGCGCCGGGCAGCAGGCCGCGCTGGAGGACGCGGCTGATGGTGGCCTGGCGGGCGTACTGGCGGGCCGCGCCGATCGCGAGCGCGACCCGGCGGCTGAGGTCCTCGACCAGGCCGGTGACCTCGTCGGGGAAGCGGGGCAGCCCGGACCGCCCGATGACCAGCGTGCCGAGCGGACGGCCGCCCGCGATCAGCCGGTACGACAGTGCCGCGCCGTGGGTGCCGTGCGGGCCGAGGGCGTCGGTGGGCCAGGGGTAGGAGACGGGCCTTAAGGAGTCCGGCGGGCGGGGCGGGTCCTTCTCCAGGGCGCGGCGCAGTTCCTCGATGCGGTTCTCGCTGCCGTGCCAGACACGGGCGAGGCGCGGCCCGGCGCCGGCCCCGGCGCCCTCGCCCCAGCCGCCGCCTCGGCCCATCGACTCGTCCTCCAGCCATACGGCGCACCAGTCGGCCAGCCTGGGCACGATCAGCTGTCCGGCGAGCGCGGCGACCAGGTCCTCGTCGAGCTGTCCGGCGAGGAGGTCGGATGCCTCGGCGAGGAAGGAGAGGGCGCCGCGGCCCAGCCAGTCCCGGTCGCGCTCGGCGCGCTGCGGTTCGGGGGCGAGGATCTCGGCGACACGGAGGCCGCGCTCCCCCGCGTACGTCTCCAACTCCTCGGCGGCGGCGCTTCCTTCGGCAGGCAGGCGGGCCCACACGGTCTTGGTGCCGGTGCGGTAGGTGACGCCCCAGGCCTCCGCGAGGGTGGAGACGAGGCGCAGGCCACGCCCGAACTCCGGTGTCTCGTACGCCGGTTCGACACTGTTGTCGCGCGGGGCGCGGGAGGGGTGATGGTCGGCGACCTCCACGACGATCGAGTCCGTGTCCTCAAGTCGGCACACCAGCTCGACGTCCGTGCCCGCGTGCACGACGGCGTTGGTGACGAGTTCGCTGACGACGACCATCGCGTCGTCGGCCAGCCGGTCGGTGAGCTTCTCGGTGCCGGGCAGGCCGAGTTCGGCCCACTGGAGGAGCGCGGCACGCACCAGGCAGCGGGCGGAGCCGGGCGCCAGGGGGCTTCCGGACAGCGTGGCGCGCACCGTCGTGCGCGGGTCCGCGCCAAAGTGCGCGGGCGCATCGGGAGTGCGCCAAGTGGTCTCCCGTTGCGTCGGAATGGCCCCCATGCGCAGCTCCCGGAGCAGTTCGGACGAATACGCCTCGATCGATGCGGACAGAGTGACAGACTGACCGCGCGCATAAGCGCCGAGTTACCGAAGTGGGCCGCCATGAGTGAGAACAGTGCTACGCGTGTGCTCGAAGACGGACACAAAGAGGACTGGATTCGAGCATCGGATCTCCGTCCGCTGCTCGCCGTGATGACGGCCGCCCGTGACGGCGACTTCACGAAGGCGCCGGAGACGGGCCACGGCATGGTGGCGGAACTGACCGCCGCCTTCAACCAGATCATGGACCGCAACAACCACTTCAACTCCGAGGCGCAGCGCGTCAAGCGGGAGCTGGTGCGCCACGGCCGCCTCGACGAACGCCTCTCGGCCAGCCCCGGCCAGGGCGGCTGGACCGCTCGGGTCAACGACGTCAACCAGCTCCTCGACGCCCTGGTCGCCCCGGCCGCCAACGCGACCCGGGTCCTGGACGCGGTGGCGGGCGGCGACCTGACCCAGCGGGTCGATCTGCACGACGGCAGCAGGCAGTTGCGCGGTGACCTACGACGGCTCGGCCGCGCCGTGAACAAGATGGTGGACCAACTCTCCCTGTTCACCGGCGAGGTGACCCGGGTCGCCCGCGAGGTCGGCACCGAGGGCAGGCTCGGTGGGCGGGCCAAGGTGACCGGTCTGTCCGGCAGTTGGCGTGATGTGACCGAGGCGGTCAACACCATGGCGTCCCGGCTGACCGCACAGGTGCGGGACATCGCCCTGGTGACGACTGCGGTGGCGCGCGGCGACCTGACGCGGACGGTCACCGTCGAGGCGACCGGCGAGCTGCTCGAACTCAAGCTCACCGTGAACACGATGGTCGACCAGCTCTCCGCCTTCGCCGACGAGGTGACGCGCGTCGCCCGTGAGGTCGGCACCGAGGGCCAGTTGGGCGGGCGCGCGCAGGTGCGGGGCGTGTCCGGGGTCTGGAAGGACCTGACCGACAACGTCAACTTCATGGCGTCGAACCTGACCTCACAGGTCCGGAACATCGCCCAGGTGACGACCGCCGTGGCCAACGGCGACCTGAGTCAGAAGATCACGGTCGACGCTCAGGGCGAGATCCTCGAACTGAAGTCGACCATCAACACCATGGTGGACCAGCTCTCCGCCTTCGCCGACGAGGTGACGCGCGTCGCCCGCGAGGTCGGCACCGAGGGCAACCTCGGCGGACGCGCGCAGGTGCGGGGTGTCTCCGGGGTCTGGAAGGACCTCACCGACAACGTCAACTTCATGGCGGACAACCTGACTTCGCAGGTCCGGAACATCGCGCTGGTGTCGACCGCCGTCGCACAGGGCGACCTCGGCAAGAAGATCACCGTGGAGGCCAAGGGCGAGATCCTGGAGCTGAAGTCCACGATCAACACGATGGTCGACCAGCTCTCCGCCTTCGCGGACGAAGTGACGCGCGTGGCCCGCGAGGTCGGCACGGAGGGCAACCTCGGCGGCCAGGCGCAGGTGCGCGGTGTGTCCGGGGTCTGGAAGGACCTGACGGACAACGTCAACTTCATGGCCCTGAACCTGACTTCGCAGGTGCGGAACATCGCCCAGGTGACGACGGCCGTGGCCAACGGCGACCTGTCGAAGAAGATCACCGTCGACGCGCGCGGCGAGATCCTCGAACTCAAGGACACCGTCAACACGATGGTGGAGCAGCTGCGCGCCTTCGCCGACGAGGTGACCCGGGTGGCCCGCGAGGTCGGCACGGATGGCCGACTCGGCGGACGCGCCCAGGTGTTGGGCGTCTCCGGTGTCTGGGCCGACCTGACCGACAACGTCAACTACATGGCCGACAACCTGACTTCACAGGTCCGGAACATCGCCCAGGTCGCGACGGCGGTGGCGCAGGGCGACCTGTCGAAGAAGATCGACGTGGACGCGCGCGGCGAGATCCTCGAACTCAAGACCACCATCAACACGATGGTCGACACCCTCTCCTCCTTCTCCTCCGAGGTCACCCGGGTGGCCCGCGAGGTCGGCTCCGAGGGTCAACTCGGCGGCCAGGCACGGGTGGAGGGCGTCTACGGCACCTGGAAGCGCCTGACGACCAACGTGAACGAACTCGCGCTGAACCTGACCACGCAGGTCCGCGCGATCGCCGAGGTGGCGTCGGCGGTGGCCCAGGGCGACATGTCCCGCTCGATCACGGTGGAGACCCAGGGCGAGGTCACCGAGCTGAAGGACAACATCAACCTGATGGTGGCCAACCTCCGCGAGACGACCCGCGCGAAGGACTGGCTGGAGTCCAACCTGGCCCGGCTGGCAGCCCTGATGCAGGGGCACCGGGACCTGATGGAGGTCGCCGACCTGATCCTGCGCGAGCTGACCCCGCTGGTGAACGCCCAGTACGGGGCGTTCTTCCTGGCCGATCCCGACGAGGACAGCCTGCGAACGGCCATCCCGGCCAAGGGACTTGCCTTCATCGCGGGGTACGGGTCGGCGCAGGGCGCGACCGTGGACACGGGCGGCATGCCGGTGCACGGGCTGGTGCGGCAGGCGGCGCGGGAGAAGAAGCGGATCCTGGTGGAGGAGGCCCCGCCGGACTACATCAAGATCAACAGCGGGCTCGGGGAAGCCGCCCCGGCGAGCGTGGTCATCATCCCGATCATCTTCGAGGACAAGCTCCTCGGCGTGATCGAACTGGCCTCCTTCTCCCGCTTCTCCGACGTCCACCTCGCCTTCTTCGACCAGTTCGTGAACACCATCGGCGTCGCGATCAACACCATCATCGCCAACTCCCGCACGGAGTCCCTGCTCGGCGAGTCCCAGCGGCTGGCCATACAGTTGCAGGAACGTTCGGACGAACTCCAGAAACAGCAGGCCGAGTTGCAGCGCTCGAACGCCGAACTGGAGGAGAAGGCAGCCCTGTTGGCGACCTCCTCGCAGTACAAGTCGGAGTTCCTGGCGAACATGAGCCACGAGCTGCGCACCCCACTCAACTCGCTGCTGATCCTCGCCCGGCTGCTCTCCGACAACCCGGACGGCCGGCTCTCCGACCAAGAAGTGCAGTTCGCGACCACGATCCACCGCTCCGGCTCGGACCTCCTCCAACTCATCAACGACATCCTCGACCTGTCGAAGATCGAGGCCGGCCGCATGGACGTACGCCCGAAGCGGCTCCCGCTCATCAAGCTCCTCGACTACGTCCACGCCACCTTCCGCCCGCTCACCCTGGACCGGGGGCTCGCCTTCGAGGTGTCGGTGGGCGAGGACGTACCGCGCGAGATGTGGTCGGACGAGCAGCGGCTCCAGCAGATCCTGCGCAACCTGCTGTCCAACGCCATCAAGTTCACCGCCACCGGCCGCGTCGAACTCCGCGTCAACCGCGTCAAGGACCCCGAGCACCGCTACTCCGACGACAGCGACGAGGTCATCGTGTTCGCCGTCTCCGACACCGGCATCGGGATCGCCGCCGAGAAACTCCCGGTGATCTTCGAGGCGTTCCAGCAGGCCGACGGCACGACCAACCGCAAGTACGGCGGTACGGGGCTGGGGTTGTCGATCAGCCGGGAGATCGCCGGGCTGCTCGGCGGCCGTATCGTCGCGGAGAGCGAGCCGGGCTGCGGCTCGACCTTCACTCTCTACGTCCCGATCGTCAGCCCCGGACTTTCGGCGACCGGGCCGACCGCCGAGGACCGGGAACTGCCGGTGATGCCCGAGCAGTTGTCCACCGAGCCGTTCACCGGGCACGAGGTGGACGACTCGTGGCCGACGCCCACCAAACTGGAGGCGTGGAAGGCCGGGCGGGCGGGTCAAGTGCTGCCGGGGCGGCGGGTGTTGATCGTGGACGACGACATCCGCAACGTCTTCGCGCTCACCCATGTCCTGGGCCGGGTCGGTATGCCTGTGCTGTACGCGGAGAACGGCCGCGAGGGCATCGAGACCCTGGAGCGCAACCCGGACGTCGAACTCGTACTGATGGACATCATGATGCCGGAGATGGACGGGTACGAGACCATCGCCGCCATCCGCCGCGCCCCGCGCTGGACCGGCCTGCCGATCGTCGCGCTCACCGCCAAGGCGATGCCCGGCGACCGGGAGAAGTCCATCGCGCGGGG
The DNA here is from genome assembly GCF_040655155.1 of Streptomyces sp. NPDC050508. Taxonomy (NCBI): domain Bacteria; kingdom Bacillati; phylum Actinomycetota; class Actinomycetes; order Kitasatosporales; family Streptomycetaceae; genus Streptomyces; species Streptomyces sp. NPDC050508. The sequence continues at coordinate 195,442 of NZ_JBFAJJ010000007.1, read as the reverse complement.
CGCCAACGACTACGTACCCAAGCCGGTGGACGTCGACCAACTGCTGACCGTCGTCTGCGCTCTCCTGGACCCCGAGGCCGTGGACACCGACCCGGGGACGGCGGAGCCGGAACCGGGTACATCAGGGGAAGCGGCGATGCCGCCGACGACTGAGTCAGGCCGGTCATCATGAGCGCTGAGGCAACGACCGACGAGCGCGCCAGCATCCTCCTGGTCGACGACATGGAGGACAACCTGGTCGCGCTGGAGGCCGTCCTGGGGTCCCTCAACGAGCCACTGGTACGCGCCCGTTCGGGCGAGGAGGCGATGAAGGCGCTGCTGCGGCAACGTTTCGCCGTCGTCCTGCTGGACATCCGCATGCCGGGCATGGACGGGTTCGAGACCGCCGCCAACATCAAACGGCTCGACCAGACCAAGGACGTCCCGATCATCTTCCTGACCGGCACGGACTCGGACGCGGGGTACGCGTTCCGGGGTTATGCCACGGGTGCCGCCGACTACTTGACCAAGCCGTTCGATCCCTGGGTGCTGCGGGCCAAGGTCACCGTTTTCCTGGAACTGCACCGCAAGAACCAGCTGTTGGAGCGGATGCTGGCGCGTGAGCAGGGGCAGTTCGACGAACTGGCGTTGCGGCTCAAGGAGATCGAGGCGCGGATGGCGGCCAGCGCGGTCGACGAGGTGCACGAACTCCGGGTTCAGGTGCGGGAGATGGGGCTACTGGTGCGGGAGTTGCGGCGGCGCTCGTCCAGGTAGGTAGGCAGTTCGTTACGCGCGGGTCGGTGGGGCTGGGCGCGCAGTTCCCCGCGCCCCCAGGGGGTTGGCCCGGCCCCCACCTGAACAGTCACGCCTCGCGCGAGCCCGCGTACATCTCGTCGATCAGGTGCTTGTACTCCCGTTCCACCACCGGGCGCTTCAGCTTGAGGCTCGGGGTGATCTCGCCGTGTTCGACGTCGAGGTCGCGCGGGAGGAGGCGGAACTTCTTGATGGTCTGCCAGCGCTGGAGACCCTCGTTGAGCTCCTTGACGTAGGCCTCGACCATGGCGACCGTCGCGGGCGCGGCGACGATCTCGGCGTACGACTTGCCCGCCAGGTCGTTCTCCTTCGCCCACTCCAGGATGGACGGTTCGTCGAGGGCGATGAGGGCGGTGCAGAAGTTCCGGTCGGCGCCGTGCACCAGGATGTTGGAGACGTACGGGCACACGGCCTTGAACTGGCCCTCGACCTCGGCGGGCGCGATGTACTTGCCGCCGGAGGTTTTGATCAGGTCCTTCTTGCGGTCCGTGATGCGCAGGTAGCCGTCGGGGGACAGCTCGCCGATGTCGCCGGTGTGGAACCAGCCGTCCGACTCCAGGACTTCGGCGGTCTTCTCGGGCAGCCCGTGGTAGCCCTCCATGATGCCGGGGCCGCGCAGCAAGATCTCGCCGTCGTCCGCGATGCGCACCTCCGTGCCGGACAGCGGCTTGCCGACCGTGCCGGTGCGGTAGGCCTCGCCGGGGTTCACGAAGGAGGCCGCGGAGGACTCGGTCAAGCCGTAGCCCTCCAGGATGTGGATGCCGGCGCCGGCGAAGAAGTAGCCGATCTCGGGCGCGAGCGCGGCCGATCCGGAGACACACGCGCGCAGCTTGCCGCCGAAGGCCTCGCGGATCTTCGCGTAGACCAGCGCGTCGGCGACCTTGTGCTTGGCTGCGAGACCGAAGGGCGCGGTGGCCACGCCGGTGCGGCGGAAGTTGTCCTGGGTGACCTTGGCGTACTCGCGGGCGACCTCGGCCGCCCACTGGAAGATCTTGTACTTGGAGGCGCCGCCGGCCCGCGCCTTGGCCGCGACGCCGTTGTAGACCTTCTCGAAGATGCGCGGGACGGCCGCCATGTACGTCGGCTGCACGATCGGCAGGTTCTCGATGATCTTGTCGACGCGGCCGTCGACGGCGGTGACGTGCCCGATCTCGATGTGGCCGGACGTGAGCACCTTGCCGAAGACGTGCGCGAGCGGCAGCCACAGGTACTGCACGTCCTCCGGGCTGAGCAGCCCGGTCGCGGCGATGGCCTTCGCCAGGTACGACCAGTTGTCGTGCGGGAGACGGACGCCCTTGGGGCGGCCGGTCGTACCCGAGGTGTAGATGATCGTCGCGAGCTGGTCCTTGGTGATGGCCCCGACCCGCTCCTTGATCAGGTCCGGGTTCTTCTCCAGGTACGCGGCGCCGCGCTGCTCCAGCTCCGCGAGGGTGAGCACCCAGTCGCCGGTCTCGACGCCGGCCGGGTCGATGACCACGACGTGCGTCAGCTCGGGCAGCTCGGCGCGCTTGTCCCGCGCCTTGGCGAGCTGCGCCGCGTCCTCCGCGACCAGGACCCTGCTGCCGGAGTCGGAGAGGATGAACGTCGACTCGTCGGCGTTGGTCTGCGGGTACACCGTGGTCGTGGCGGCGCCGGCGCACATGATGCCCAGGTCGGCGAGGATCCACTCGATCCGGGTGGAGGAGGCGAGCGCGACGCACTGCTCGGGCTGTACGCCCAGTTCGATCAGACCGGCCGCGATCGAGAAGACCCGCTCGGCGGCCTGCGCCCAGCTCAGCGACTTCCAGTCGTCGGGGCCCTCGCCCGAAGCCGCCGGCACCGGGTAGCGGTAGGCCTCGGCGTCCGGCGTGGCGGCCACGCGGTCCAGGAAGAGGCCCGCCACGGACGGCGGACGGTTCTCGATCAGGGTCTGTGTGTCGCTCACGACATCCTCCGGGGGCCCGCGACAGTGCGGCTGGCTCGTTGCTGCGGCTGTTGTTTAACTCGCGAGTAACTATCGAGCAGTGATCAGAGTAAGCCGCGACCGGCCGGTGCGTAAGGGGCGGCGGACTGTCGCTTCCTACAGAGCCAGGACCACTCCGTACAGAGCCAGGACGCGGGGCCCGCCGCGCGAAAGCGCAACGGGCCCCGGGAATCGCCTCGGTATCATCCGGAATTTCGGTGTACGGGGCCGCTACTTCTTGCCCTTGGCTCCGGGACCGCTGTCGTCGCTGGACAGCACCGCGATGAACGCCTCCTGGGGAACCTCCACGGAACCCACCATCTTCATCCGCTTCTTGCCCTCCTTCTGCTTCTCCAGCAGCTTCCGCTTACGGGAGATGTCACCGCCGTAGCACTTGGCGAGGACGTCCTTGCGGATGGCGCGGATCGTCTCGCGGGCGATGACCCGGGAGCCGACGGCGGCCTGGATGGGCACCTCGAAGGCCTGCCGCGGGATCAGCTCCCGCAGCTTGGCGACCAGCCGCACGCCGTACGCGTACGCCGCGTCCTTGTGCGTGATCGCCGAGAAAGCGTCCACCTTGTCGCCGTGCAGCAGGATGTCGACCTTGACCAGGCTGGAGTCCACCTCGCCGGTGGGCTCGTAGTCGAGCGAGGCGTAGCCGCGGGTCTTGGACTTCAGCTGGTCGAAGAAGTCGAAGACGATCTCGGCGAGGGGCAGCGTGTAGCGGATCTCGACGCGGTCCTCGGAGAGGTAGTCCATGCCGAGCAGGGTGCCGCGCCGGGTCTGGCACAGCTCCATGATCGAACCGATGAACTCCGACGGCGCGAGGATCGTCGCGCGCACGACGGGCTCGTAGACCTTGTCGATCTTCCCCTCGGGGAACTCGCTCGGGTTGGTGACGACGTGCTCGCTGCCGTCCTCCATCTCGACCCGGTACACCACGTTCGGTGCCGTCGCGATGAGGTCGAGCCCGAACTCGCGCTCCAGCCGCTCCCGGATCACGTCCAGGTGCAGCAGCCCGAGGAAGCCGACGCGGAACCCGAAGCCCAGCGCCGCCGAGGTCTCCGGCTCGTACACCAGCGCGGCGTCGTTCAGCTGGAGCTTGTCCAGGGCGTCGCGCAGCTCCGGGTAGTCGGACCCGTCCAGCGGATACAGGCCCGAGAAGACCATGGGCTTGGGGTCCTTGTAACCGCCGAGCGCCTCGGTCGCCCCCTTGTGCAGGGTGGTGATCGTGTCACCGACCTTGGACTGCCGGACGTCCTTCACACCCGTGATCAGATAGCCGACCTCGCCGACCCCGAGCCCGTCGGCACCGAGCATCTCCGGCGAGTTCGTCCCGATCTCCAGCAGCTCGTGCGTGGCGTTCGTGGACATCATCCGGATCTTCTCGCGCTTGGTGAGCTGCCCGTCGATGACCCTGATGTACGTCACGACACCGCGGTAGGAGTCGTAGACCGAGTCGAAGATCATCGCGCGGGCGGGCGCGTCCGCGTTCCCGACCGGCGCCGGGACCTCCTTGACGACCTTGTTGAGCAGTACGTCGACACCGAGCCCGGTCTTGGCGGACACCCGCAGCACGTCGTCGGGATCGCACCCGACGAGATTGGCCAGCTCCTCGGCGAACTTCTCGGGCTGCGCGGCCGGCAGGTCGATCTTGTTCAGTACGGGGATGATCGTGAGGTCGTTCTCCATCGCCAGGTAGAGGTTGGCGAGGGTCTGGGCCTCGATGCCCTGGGCGGCGTCCACGAGCAGCACGGTGCCCTCGCAGGCGGCGAGCGACCGCGAGACCTCGTACGTGAAGTCGACGTGTCCCGGGGTGTCGATCATGTTGAGGATGTGGGTACTGCCCTTGTCGGCCCCCTCGGTGGGGGCCCACGGCAGACGCACCGCCTGGGACTTGATCGTGATGCCACGCTCGCGCTCGATGTCCATGCGGTCGAGGTACTGAGCACGCATCTGCCGCTGGTCGACCACTCCGGTCAGCTGGAGCATCCGGTCGGCGAGCGTGGACTTGCCATGGTCGATGTGCGCGATGATGCAGAAATTGCGGATCAGCGCCGGGTCGGTACGGCTCGGCTCGGGCACATGGCTGGGGATCGCGGGCACGCAGGGTCCTGATTCTTGAGGCGTCCGCAGTGTCTGCGGTCTCGGGTCGGATCGATACGTAGGCTCCATCGTCCCACGCGTGGGAGGTGCCGTCCGGTTTGGGCCGGTGCGAGAGGTTCGCCGGAGGCCTCTCGGGGACCGGTTTGGGTGGGCCGGTGGGCGGCTGGTAGCCTGGGTGGCTGTGTCTCATGCCCTCTCTTGCACAAGTTCGGGCACGGGACGCACCCCAAGAAAAATCATCGGCCCGGGACCCGTGCGGCCCCGTGCCAGAACCTGCAAAGGCTCATTCGTGGCGAACATCAAGTCCCAGATCAAGCGGATCAAGACCAACGAGAAGGCTCGGCTGCGCAACAAGGCCGTCAAGTCCTCCCTGAAGACCGCGATCCGCAAGGCCCGCGAAGCCGCTGCCGCGGGTGACGTCGAGAAGGCCACCGAGTACCAGCGCGCTGCTGCGCGTCAGCTCGACAAGGCCGTCGCGAAGGGCGTCATCCACAAGAACCAGGCCGCCAACAAGAAGTCGGCGCTTGCTTCCAAGGTCATCGCGCTCAAGGGCTGATCCTTCCGCACTTGCCTCGGCCCGCGCTCGCGCGGACCGGACCAGTAGCAATCCACCGTGAGGAAAACGTCGAGCCCTCTACCTCGATTCACGGACAGACATCGTGGTCGCCACGCCACGTACAGTGCCCCCGGACCCACTTCGGGGGCATTGCTGTTTCCCCATCTTCCTGTGGTGTCCCGCCCTGGGGGGAGTCGGTCAGGCTCCCCGGGACCGGGCCGCCCGGGCGATCGCGACGACCGCTTTCTCCAGCGCGTACTCCGGGTCGTCCCCCCCGCCCTTCACTCCCGCGTCCGCCTCGGCCACCGCCCGCAGCGCGACGGAGACCGCGTCCGGTGTCCAGCCCCGCATCTGCTGCCGCACCCGGTCGATCTTCCACGGCGGCATCCCCAGCTCACGCGCCAGATCCGCCGGCCGCCCGCCGCGCGCGGACGACAGCTTCCCGATCGCCCGCACCCCCTGCGCCAGCGCACTGGTGATCAGCACCGGCGCCACCCCGGTGGACAACGACCACCGCAACGCCTCCAGCGCCTCCGCCGCCCGCCCCTCCACGGCCCGGTCCGCGACCGTGAAACTCGACGCCTCGGCCCGCCCGGTGTAGTACCGCCCGACGATCGCCTCGTCGATGGTCCCCTCGATGTCGCTGACCAACTGGGTGACCGCGGACGCCAACTCCCGCAGATCACTGCCGATCGAGTCGACCAGCGCCTGGCAGGCCTCCGGCGTGGCCGATCTCCCGGTCGCCCGGAACTCACTCCGTACGAAGGCCAACCGGTCCGCCGGCTTCGTCATCTTCGGGCAGGCCACCTCCCGCGCCCCCGCCTTGCGCGCGGCATCGAGCAGCCCCTTGCCCTTGACTCCGCCGGCGTGCAACAGCACCAGCGTGATCTCCTCGGCGGGCGCACCGAGATACGCCTTCACGTCCTTGATCGTGTCCGCGGACAGATCCTGCGCATTGCGTACGACCACGACCTTGCGCTCCGCGAAGAGCGACGGACTGGTCAGCTCGGCGAGCGTGCCGGGCTGCAACTGGTCCGAAGTCAGGTCACGTACGTCCGTGTCGGCGTCGGCGGCCCGGGCGGCGGCCACCACCTCCTGCACGGCACGGTCGAGCAGGAGGTCCTCCTGGCCCACGGCAAGCGTCACCGGGGCGAGAGGGTCGTCATTCGCAGTCTTCCTGGCCATCTCGTAAAGCATCGCACGCGCCACTGACAACGCGGTGCGGGTGCGGGCGGAGAAGGGCGCGAGGCCTGTGCCGGTGCCGTCGGCTCGTGGGGGGACTCGCGACAGTTACGGCTCCTCGCGCCAGCCGTCCCACTCCCCCGCGAACGCGTCCAGCTCCGCGGGATCGAGCCGCCCGTCCTCGTCCCGCAGGACGAGCAGCCACTGCGCGTCCTCGGCATCGTCCTCACCGGCCAGCGCGTCTCGCACCAGCCGCGGTTCCTCGTCGAGCGCGAACCGCTCCCCGAGCACCTCCGCCGCCTCCTGAGCCGCGTCACGGTCGGGCAGCACCAGCACATGTCTCACATCACTCACGGGGGACATTTTCCGGTACGGCCGCGGGCTCGCGCGAACCCACCCCGGTCCTACGCGGGCCTACGCGGACTTGCGCACCCTCGGCACCACCCCCAGCTCGATCCCGAACCGCTCCCGGTACACCGCCAACACCTCCTCGTCCGTGGCCAGTTCACGTACGTCCCGGGTCCCGTCCGGCCCCGTCTCCGTCAGGCGGCGACCGCTGAGTGTGGTCCTCCCGCCGTCGCCCGTGAGCCGGGAGCAGACCAGTGACTGGGTGAAGTGCGACGCCGGCGACGTGCTCTGCCACCACGCCCCGGCCACGAAGTCGCCGAGCACCCGGGGTCGCACCTCCAGGCGGTACTCGGGCTCGCCGTTCCGGACGACGTCCAGGTCCACGGCCCGAACGGCGCGAACGGCGCGAGACGAGTCCTCCCCGGGCTCGGCGCCCCGCGCCCCGGCCGCGTCCGGCCCCGACTCGACCACCCTGAACACGCCGCCGGGATCCGCCTGTTCGCCCCGCTCCTCGAAGGCCAGGGGGTAATGGCTGTGCGTCCCGAACCCCACGTCCGCCAGCCACACACCCCCGTCCACCGTCCGCACCCGCAGCGCGAGATGGTCGTACGGAATCCCGAGCCGCCCCTCGTCCCCGTACACCCGTGCCGCGAGCAGCGCGACGTCGAAACCCAGCGCGGCGAGCAACGCACCGAACAGGCCGTTCAGTTCGTAGCAGAACCCGCCCCTGCCCGCGCCCACCACCTTGTCCAGCAGCCGCTTCTCCTCCAGCACGATCTCCTCTCCCAGATGAATCGACAGATTCTCGAAGGGCACGGTCTGCAGATGACGCAGATGCAGCTCGCGCAGGACATCGCCGGTGGGCAACGCCGGGAGCGGGACTCCCAACCGGCGGAGATAGGCATCAACCTGTGCGGGATTCATGCCCCCAGTCTCGCGCCACCCGCTGCTCAGCGCCCATGGCGCCAGTCCCATGCCGCCCTCATCGCCCCGCGACCCGACGCCCCGCGCCCCCCTCCGCCCTCAGTCCCGTGTCACCCGAAGCCCGTCCCCCTCGCCTCCTACCGCCAGTGCCCCGTCCACGTCCGTCCGCAGGACCACCGCGCCCATCGCCCGTAGCGCCGCGACCGTGCTGGGGGCGGGGTGCCCGTACAGGTTGTGTTCTCCGCAGGAGATCAGCGCCAGCCGCGGGGCCACCCTGCGTATCAGTTCCGGGTCCTGGTAGGCGGAACCATGGTGGGCGACCTTGAGCACGTCCACTCCTCCCAGCAGCGCTGCCGCCGGTGACCTCAACAACTCCTGCTGGGCCGGGGGTTCGAGGTCCCCGAGCAGCAGCAGTCGCAGCCCTGCCGTCCGGACGAGCAGCGTGACACTCGCGTCGTTCGGGCCGTCCGGGTCCGGTACCGGGACCGGCGGGGGCCACAGCACCTGCCAGGAGAGCGGGCCGGTGCGTCGCTCTTCCCCGGCTACGGCCCGGGTGATCGGGATGTGCCGTTCCGCTGCCGCTCTCCGTACGAACTCGGCCTGATCCGTGGGCTCTTCGAAGGTCGTCGTCTCGATCGCGCCCACCGAGCGGCCCCGCAGCACGCCGGGCAGTCCCGCGACGTGGTCGGCGTGGAAGTGGGTGAGCACGACGAGCGGGATCCTGGTGATGCCGAGTGTGCGCAGACACTGGTCGACCAGCTTCGGATCGGGTCCGGCGTCCACGACCACGCCGGTGCCCTTGCCCGCCGCGAGCACGGTCGCGTCGCCCTGCCCCACATTGCACATCGCGAACCGCCAGCCCGGCGGCGGCCATCCCGTGATCACCCGGGTGAGCGGCGCCGGCTCGATCACGACCAGCAGAAGAAGCAGCCCGCAGACACCGCACAGCCAGGGATGCTTCAGCAACCGTCGGCCGACCAGCACAAGGACCGCGACGGCGAAGGCGAGCAGCAGCGCCCCGGTCCAACTGCCCGGCCAGTCCACTCCCCCACCGGGCAGCGCCGCGCCGGTCCGGGCGACGTCCGCGATCCACCCGGTGGGCCAACTCGCGCCCCAGGCAAGGACCTTGGCCACCGGCATCGCCACCGGTGCCGTCGCCAGCGCGGCGAAGCCCAGCACCGTGGCCGGTGCGACGGCGATCTCCGCGAGCAGGTTGCACGGCACCGCCACCAGACTGACCCGCGCCGACAGTACGGCCACGACCGGCGCACACAGCGCCTGCGCGGCGGCAGCGGCGGCCACCGCTTCGGCCAGCCGCGGCGGAACCCGGTGCCGCCGCAGCGTCTCGCTCCAGCGCGGCGCCAGCGTGAGCAGGGCACCGGTGGCCAGCACGGAGAGCAGGAAGCCGTAACTGCGGGCCAGCCACGGGTCGTACAGCACCAGGAGCAGTACGGCCGTCGCCAGCGCCGGGATCAGTGATCTGCGGCGCCCGGTCGCCAGGGCGAGCAGCGCGACGGCTCCGCAGGCCGCGGCCCGCAGCACGCTGGGGTCGGGCCGGCACACGACGACGAACCCGAGCGTGAGCACCCCGCCGAGCAGTGCGGTCGCCCGGAGGGAGATCCCCAGCCGCGGTGCCAGGCCTCGGCGTTCGACGTGCTGGGCGAGGCCGGGTGGTCCGATGAGGAGGGCGAGCAGGATGGTCAGATTGCTTCCGGAGACGGCGAGGGTGTGCGCGAGGTCCGTCTCCTTGAATGCCTCGTCCAGCTCCGGTGTGATCCGCGCGGTGTCGCCGACGACCAGCCCCGGCAGCAGCGCCCGTGCGTCCGCCGGCAGCCCGTCGGTGGCCTCACGCAGCCCGGCCCGCAACCGCCCGGCGAACCGCTGCACTCCGGACGGCTCCCCCACCACCTCCGGCACCGGCTGGTTCCGCACCCGCAGCACGGCCGCGACCCGGTCCCCGCCGGTCAGCGCGGGCGCCAGCCGCGCGGTCACCTTCAACCGCGTGGACGGAAGCAGCCCCAGCCAGGGCGAGCGCTCCGGCCCACCACCGGATCCCCGCACCCTGCCCACCGCGCCCGCCACGCCCTTGGCTCCCTCGGCGGGCGAACCCGGGTCGATGATCAACAGCACCGGCGCCCGCGTCTCCACGACCGTCCCGTCCATCCCCTCCACCCGCCGCACCTCGGCCTCGATCAACACGGAGACCGGAGCCGCGTGGTCCCCGCTGATCCGGGGCCGGGTCAGCCGTGGATCGGAACCGACCTCCACCTCCGCGGTCACGGCCGCGTACTCCCGCGCCAGCTCGGGTACCGGGCCACGGCGCAGGTCCGCCCCGTGCAGCCCGGCGGAGGCGGCAGCCGCGGCGATGGAGAGAAGCAGGGCGGCGATCGAGGCTCGGGGCCAGGTGACCCGGCGGGGGTGGAGCCGTGTCGAGGGTGGTTCGGGGTGAGCGCGCGGCTGTGCAGGAGTACGGCTGCTGCCCACCCCGTCCCGCCGTCGCGCCAACAGCAGCACGAGCGCCACCGTCAGGGCGGCGACCGCGACGCCGGTGACCCAGGCCGGTGATGCGTCCAACGCCAGTGCCGCCGTCGCCCAGGCCGCGAGCGCGGGCGGTACGAGCCGTAGATCTGTCGGCCCTTCCTGCCGGGGGTGCGCGACACCCCGCCGATTCCCGGAGGCGGCGTGCACGTCGCGTCGGGGCGGATCGGCGGCGCGTGCGGCCCGGCGCGTCGATGAGGAGGCATCGTTCCGCGCCGTGGGACGCGGAGTCGCAGGCTCGGACTGGTCGTCGTGGACGTGGGTCATGGCCGTACCAGATCCCGCAGATCGGCGAAGCGGCGGTCGCCGATGCCGTTGACCTGGCGCAGTTCGTCCACCGAGCGGAAACCGCCGTGCTGGGTGCGGTAGTCGATGATGTGCTGGGCCAGCACGGGGCCGACGCCGGGCAGGGTGTCGAGCTGGTCCGCGGTGGCCGTGTTGAGGGAGACCGGAGCCCCAGGTGCAGCCCCCGCGGCGGAACCGGCTGAACCCACCGCCCCCGCGCCGTTCGCACCGCCCGCACCAGGCACCGCCGCATCGGCCGGACCCCCGACGACGACCTGCTCCCCGTCCACGAGGAACCGCGCGCGGTTGAGCCCCTCTGTGTTCGTACCCGGACGCACCCCACCCGCCGCCCGCAGCGCATCCGTCACCCGCGAACCGGCCGGGAGCCGATGAACCCCGGGCTTACGGACCTTGCCGCTGACGTCCACGACGATCTCGGCACCGGCCGCACTCGATGAGCCCCGCGCTCCTACCGAGGTACGCGACTCGGCCTCTTTACCAGCGGCCCCACCCCCGTCACCACCTCCACTTCCGGCCCCTGCCCCTGCCCCGTAGGGAGCCGCCGCCCGCACCACCTCCGGGGCCCGCACGGGCTGGGTCCGGCCCACCCAGAAGTGTTGTACGGCGAAGACCGCTGCCACCACGAGCAGCACACCGAGCGCGACCACGCTCCGCCGCTCCAACCCACACCGCGTCTGCACCCACACCGGCATCCGCTCCCGCAGAGCCGATCCGACCCGCTCGCGCCAGGCCCCCGCCACACGATCGCCCCCGACGCCGACCTCTCCGGTATCACTTAAATCTCCAACAGCTCCAACATCTCCGCCTGCTCCGTCCCCTCCTGCGTACGAGACATCACGCTTCGGCACAACACCCACCGGCGGCCCCACCCGGACCCCCCACTCCCCCGGCGCCGGCGCCGGCGCCGGAGCCGGAGCCGGAGCCGGAGCCGGAGCCGGAGCCGGAGCCGGAACGCTCCGCGGAGCAGCACCGCCGGGCAGCGGAAACCGGAGTCCCGCCGCCCGGACCACAGGTGGCACAGGAACAGGACCTCCCACAGCCTCCGCCACCGGCGGAATCAGAAGCCCGCCCCCCTCTTCTACCGGCGAACGAGAACCCCCGGCATCCCCCGCCGTCGGCTTCTCACCCGGCGGCCCGTTCCCCAACTCCCGCCGCTCCCCGGTGCGTTCGGCGAAGAGGAGTTCCGCGCGCCGCCGGAGTTCGTCCGCCGAGGCCTGGCGGTGTGCCCGGCCTCGTGTCGGCGGGCGGCGGTGGCGGGTGCGGCCGTCCGAGGACGGGGCGCGGCCCGGGCCGCTGGTCGCAGTCGCTGTGCGTGAGCGTGATCGAAGTGCCATGCGCCGAGGATCGGGCATCTCGCGACTTCGCGATGATCTTGGTCAATTCCCGGGGATGACGGCCCAGTTGTGGACAACTCCGTCACCCGCACGGGTCATCGGCCCGCGAGCACCCCCGGCGAGGGCGTGTACAGCCCGACAGACACCAGCGGCAGAGGCAGAGGCAGAGGCGAGGCCGTCACCGCGGCGAAACGACAGCCCCCAACAACCCGGGCCCGGTGTGCGCCCCGATCACCGCCCCGACCTCGCTCACATGCAAGTCGGCCAGCCCGGGCACCCGAGCCCGCAGCCGGTCCGCGAGAGCCTCCGCGCGCTCGGGTGCGGAGAGATGGTGCACGGCGATGTCGACCTGTGCGCTGCCCGCCCGGTCGGCCACGATCTCCTCAAGGCGGGCGATCGCCTTCGACGCCGTCCGCACCTTCTCCAGGAGTTCGATACGCCCGCCCTCCAGCTGGAGCAGCGGCTTCACGGCGAGCGCGGAGCCCAACAGGGCCTGCGCCGCGCCGATACGGCCGCCCCGGCGCAGATAGTCGAGGGTGTCGACGTAGAAGTAGGCGGAGGTGCCGGCGGCTCGCTTCTCCGCGGCTGTGACGGCCTCGTCCACCGTGCCGCCCGCCTCCGCCGTCTCGGCCGCGGCGAGTGCGCAGAAACCGAGCGCCATCGCGACCATGCCGGTGTCCACGACCCGCACCGGCACCGGTGCCTCACGCGCCGCGAGGACCGCCGCGTCGTAGGTGCCCGAGAGTTCGGCGGAGAGATGGAGGGAGACGATGCCGGTGGCGCCGGACTCGGCGACCCTGCGGTAGGTCTCCGCGAAGAGCTGGGGGCTGGGGCGCGAGGTGGTGACCGGGCGCCGCTTCTGCAGGGCCTGGGCCAGGGAGCGGGTCGAGATCTCGGTGCCCTCTTCGAGCGCCCGGTCGCCGAGGACCACGGTCAGCGGCACCGCTGTGATGCCGTGGCGCTCCATCGTCAGCGGCGGCAGGTAGGCCGTTGAATCGGTGACGATCGCGACATGGCGGGACATGAGCTGGAGGTTACCTGCCGTAGCGGCCGGGCGGCAGCCCGACCCCTTTCACCTGGGCCGGAACCGGCCGGATCACACCATGCCGCACGCTCACACCGCGCCGCGTCCTCACACCGTGCCGCCCGATCAAGTCGTGCTCTCGGGGCGGGGTTTCTTCTGCCAGGGGTAGACGGGACGTCGTCCCGGCGGGGTGATGGCGGACGGGGCAGGCTCCTCGGCGGCAGGGCGGGAGCGCGGGGTCTCCGGCCACGTCTGCCGGCCCGTCGTGGCGTCGGCGGCCGGGGCGTCCGGCCACGGGGGTGGCGCGTGCTCCGACTTCGTCCAGTGCCGCAGAGCTCCGGCCTCCACGTCTATCTGGGCGCTCAGCGTATCCAGGTCGTCCTCCGCGAAGCGCCCGGCGCGGTCGCGGGCCGCCCAGCGCAGTGAGTCCGCCGACTTCGTGATGCGCTCGGTGCGCTCGCGCAGGGCGGGCAGCCGCTCGGCGAGGGTCCTGCGGTCCGGCTCGGACTCCAGGCGCCTGAGCTCGCCGTCGAGTTCGCGGCCGTGCGCGCTGAGCCGCTCGAACAGGCCCAGGGACTCCTTGAGCGACTCGTCCTCGGTCACGCCCGCGTGCAGCGCGTCCTGGGTCGCGCGCATCGACGTGCGCAGCGCGAGCCGGAGTTGGGCCACCTGCCCCTGCGGCCCGGGCTGGGCGAAGGACTTGGCGCGCAGGGTGTGGTCCTCGACCGAGCGCCGGGCCTGCGCGACCGTGCGGTCGACGCCACGCTTGGCCGCACCGATCGCCTTGACCGCCGCATAGCCGCCTACGACCACGAACAGCAGGAAGAGAAGGGCGAAGACTGCGATCACGGCTTCCAACGCTCCTCCACCGGCTCCGGGCGGCACACGCCGCGCCGCTCTTCAACGGTAAACGCAACGGGCAGGTGCGGAGTTCCAAAAGAACCCCGAACCTGCCCGTAGGGGACTACCCCGAGGCTCTCGCCCCGGACGGCCCCACCGCTGCGCCGGACTACGCCGGAACGATGTTGACCAGCTTCGGCGCCCGCACGATGACCTTGCGGATGCCGACACCGTCCAGCGCGGCGACGACCTTCTCGTCGGCCAGCGCGACCTTCTCCAGCTCGGCGTCGGAGATCGTCGGGGAGACCTCCAGGCGCGCCTTGACCTTGCCCTTGATCTGCACGACGCAGGTCACGCTCTCGTCCACGACGTACGCCGGGTCGGCGACCGGGAAGTCCTGGTGGACGACCGTGTCGGTGCGGCCCAGCTTGCGCCACAGCTCCTCGGCGACGTGCGGGGCCAGCGGCGCGATCAGCAGCACCAGCGATTCGGCGACGGAGCGCGGCACCGGGCCGCCCGCCTTGGTCAGCTGGTTGTTCAGCTCGGTGATCTTGGCGATGGCCGTGTTGAAGCGCAGCCCCTGCAGGTCCTGACGGACACCGTCGATCGCCTTGTGCAGCGCACGCAGCGTCTCCTCGTCGGGCTCCGTGTCGACGACGGTGACCTCGCCGGTCGCCTCGTCGACGACGTTGCGCCACAGCCGCTGCAGCAGCCGGTACTGGCCCACCACCGCGCGCGTGTCCCACGGCCGGGACACGTCCAGCGGGCCCATGGCCATCTCGTACAGGCGCAGCGTGTCGGCGCCGTACTCGTCGCAGATCTCGTCCGGAGTGACCGCGTTCTTCAGGGACTTGCCCATCTTGCCCAGCAGCCGGGAGACCTTCTCGCCCTGGTAGTAGTACTCGCCGCCCAGTTCCTCGACCTCGGCGGCCGGCACCGGGAAGCCCCGGCTGTCCCGGTAGACGTAGGCCTGGATCATGCCTTGGTTGAACAGCTTGTGGAACGGCTCGGCGGACGAGACGTGCCCCAGGTCGAACAGCACCTTGGACCAGAAGCGCGCGTACAGCAGGTGCAGTACGGCGTGTTCGGCGCCGCCGACATACAGGTCGACGCCGCCGTGCGGCATCCCCGCGCGCGGGCCCATCCAGTACTGCTCGATGGCCGGGTCAACCAGCTTCTGGTCGTTGTGCGGGTCCAGGTAGCGCAGTTCGTACCAGCAGGAACCGGCCCAGTTCGGCATGGTGTTGGTCTCGCGGCGGTACTTCTGGGGGCCGCGGCCGTCACCCAGGTCCAGGGTGACGGCGACCCAGTCCTCGTTGCGGGACAGGGGCGTCTCCGGGGACGTGTTCGCGTCGTCCGGGTCGAAGGTGCGCGGCGAGTAGTCCTCGACCTCCGGCAGCTCCAGGGGCAGCATCGACTCGGGCAGCGAGTGCGCGATGCCGTCCTCGTCGTAGACGATCGGGAAGGGCTCGCCCCAGTAGCGCTGGCGGCTGAACAGCCAGTCGCGCAGGCGGAAGTTGACGGTGCCCTCGCCGATGCCCTTGCGGGCCAGCCACTCCGTGATGCGGGCCTTTGCCTCGGCGACGGGCAGGCCGTCCAGGGAGATGTCGTCGTTCGAGGAGTTGATGATCTTCGCGTCGTACGACCCGAAGGCGTCCTCCCACGTGGACGTGTCCGTCCCGCGCCCGTCGGTCGGCTCGACGATGCAGGTGATCGGCAGCTCGAAGGCGCGCGCGAAGTCGAAGTCGCGCTGGTCGCCCGCCGGGACGGCCATGATCGCGCCGGTGCCGTAGCCCATCAGCACATAGTCGGCGATGAAGACGGGCAGCCGCTCGCCGTTGACCGGGTTGATCGCGAACGCGCCGGTGAAGACACCGGTCTTGTCCTTGGCCTCGGCCTGCCGCTCCACGTCGGACTTGGCGCCGGCCTGTGCGCGGTACGCGGCGACGGCCTCCGCCGGGGTGGCGTGAGAGCCGGTCCACACGTCGTGCGTGCCCTCGGGCCAGGCGCTCGGCGTGAACTTGTCGACCAGGGGGTGCTCGGGTGCCAGCACCATGTAGGTCGCGCCGAACAGGGTGTCCTGACGCGTGGTGAAGACCGAGATGTGCTCCCCGTCGACGGGGAAGTCGATGCGGGCACCCTCGGAGCGGCCGATCCAGTTGCGCTGCTGCAGCTTGATTGCCTCGGGCCAGTCCAGCGCGTCCAGGTCCGCCAGCAGCCGGTCGGCGTAGGCGGTGATGCGCATGTTCCACTGGCGCAGCTTGGCCTTGAAGACGGGGAAGTTGCCGCGCTCGGAGCGGCCGTCGGCGGTGACCTCCTCGTTGGCCAGGACGGTGCCCAGGCCGGGGCACCAGTTGACGGGCGCGTCGGAGGCGTACGCCAGGCGGAACTCGCCCAGGACGTCGGCACGTTCGGTGGCACTCAGCTCGGGCCACGCGCGCGTGTGCCCCGGTACGGCACGCTCACCGGTCTCGAACTGGGCGATCAGCTCGGCGATCGGGCGGGCCTTGTCGGCCTCGTCGTCGTACCAGGAGTTGAAAATCTGCAGGAAGATCCACTGGGTCCACTTGTAGTACTCGGGGTCGATCGTGGCGAACGACCGGCGCTTGTCGTGGCCCAGGCCCAGCGCGCGCAGCTGGGACTTCATGTTGGTGATGGCGGCCAGGGTGGTGACCCTGGGGTGCTCGCCCGTCTGGACGGCGTGCTGCTCGGCCGGCAGGCCGAAGGCGTCGAAGCCCAGGGTGTGCAGGACGTTGTGGCCGGTCATCCGCTGGAACCGGGCGAACACATCGGTGGCGATGTAGCCCAGGGGGTGGCCGACGTGCAGGCCCGTACCGGAGGGGTACGGGAACATGTCCATGATGAACTTCTTGGGGCGGGCGGCCAGTTCGGGGTCGCCGGCCAGGTCGCCGGTCGGGTTCGGCGCCTCGTAGGTGCCCTGGGCTTCCCAGAAGTCCTGCCAGCGTGCCTCGATGTCCGCGGCCATGGCGGCCGTGTAGCGGTGCGGGGCGACCACCTCGGCGGCGGCAGCGGGGTTCGTCTCGCTCATGATCCTCAAAGCTCCATCGATCGTCTCTGCCAGCGGCTGCGACATTCAAGGTGTGACATTCACCAAATGAAAAATCCCCTCGCACAGGAGGGGACGCCGCGCTGATTCCGACCTCACCGTTCACCGGTGGTCGGGACTGATCAGCGCGGCTCGCTAAGCAGAAGGCGTACGGCACGCATGGCGTCAGAGTACCGCAGCCCTTGAGCACAACGCGACGCGCTTCCGTATCACCCTTGGCACCCTGACCGCACCGCCACGGACCGAGCCCACTTCAAGGACTACCTTCGCGTACCACCCACTACGGGACATCACAGCAAGCGCATTGTCGTTTGATAACAACGCAATAACTCAAACCTCGTACCCACCGGTATGGAGCCACTTAGAGTTCGGCAGCGGGACCGCTTTCCCGATACTGCTCGGAGTTGCCCCCATGAACCCTCGTCGTAGTACCAGTTCGCTCCCCAAGCCGGGCCGTTCGGCCTATGGCGTGGTGAGCCTCGTCGTCCTGATCTTCATACCCGTGTTCGTGCTGCTCGGAGGCAGCCAGGTACAGAGCTTCCTCAACTTCGGTGCGGGAGTTCTCTCGCTCGTCTCGCTCACCTGCTCGGTGATCTGGGGGCTCGTCGCCCAGGACCGGGTCGTTCTCAACATCCGCCAGCGGATCGTGGCCCAGGGCATCCACCGGGTGACCGCCGTCGGCTCGATCGCGTTCCTCGTGATCCACATCACGGTGAAGCTGGCGCTCGACCACACCGTCCTGATCGCCGCGCTGATCCCCTTCAGCCTCGGCGTGAAGGGCAGCGCCGGGCTCATCGGCCTCGGCTCCCTGGCCGGCCTGCTCATGATCTTCGTGGGCATCACCGGCGCCCTGCGCAACCAGTTCGCGTCCCCCGCGCCGGTCGCCGCCCGCTGGCGCGCGATGCACATGCTGGCCTACCCGGCCTGGTGCGCGGCGCTGGTCCACGGCCTGTTCGCGGGCCGCGCGGCGAAGCCGTTCTTCATGATCTCGTACGAGCTGTGCCTGGTCGGGGTCGCCGGGGCCCTCGCCCTGCGCTCGGCACCCCGCCCCTTCAAGCGGAAGTTCGCCGACAAGGTCGCCATGCTTCTGGGCAATGAGGAGCGGCCGGGTCTCGACGAACTCGACGCGAGCCGTGGCCGTGTGGCCGAGTCCGCGCTGCCGGGCTACGAGAGCCGGCGCCCGGCCGAGGGCCGACGGGCCGCGCAGCAGCCCTCGTTCACCGAGACCGGGTCGATGCCGCGCGTGGACCCCGCCGGCGCGTACGAGACGAGGTCCATGACCCCGGAGGCCGACACGAACACTTTCGCGGCCGCCTACCGCACCGCCTCGCCGGAGTCCACCGGTCAGATGCCGTACGTCACCGACCAGACCTCGCGCATGAACGTGCCGATGGACATGCAGAACACGCAGGCGGTCCCGCGCGCGGACAGCGGCGGCAGCACCTCGGGCAGCTGGCCGATCCCGTCACCGCCGCCGGTCGGCGAGGCGCCCCCGTCGGCCTACGACCCGCTCCAGGACACCGGGTACAACATCCCGACGTACAACAACAATGCGGGCACGGGCGGGTACGGCGACGGATACGTGTACGACACCGGTGAGTCGAACGGTGCCTCCGGTACGTATAACCCCAATGACACGTACAACAGCGGTCCCGCCACTGATCAAACGCCCAACGCTTCGTACGACTTCGACGCGCAGGGCGGCTCGGGCGAACCTTGGAACACGCCTTCCGGAGGCTATAGGTGAACGAGGCCCTGCCCGACGTCCCAGAAGTCCGCGTCGTCGGGCTTCCTCAGCTCACGTCTGGCTTCGACCTTGTCGAGAGACTCGACCTGCCCATGCACCTCAAGGTGCACGGGCCGCTGGAACCGATGGGCGGGGAGCAGCTCGCGAAGCTCTCCGAGGCCATCAACCTGAAGGGCCGCGGCGGCGCGGGCTTCCCCTTCCACAAGAAGCTGCGCTCGGTCGCCGAAGCGGCGATCAAACGCGGTGTACGACCGGTCGTCGTCGTCAACGGCAGTGAGGACGAGCCGGCCTGTCGCAAGGACACGGTGCTCATCAACCGTGCCCCGCATCTCATCCTGGACGGCGCCCTCCTGGTCGCCGAGGCCCTGGGTGCCCGCACGCTCGTGGTGGGGGTCACCCGTGAGTCGACGCAGCGCTCCATGGAGGCCGCGCTCTCCGAACGCGGCCTGAGCAACACCCGCCGCTCGGCACTGAAGGCGTTCGTCCAGCGCAACCCGGTCCGCATGGTCACCGGCGCCGCCGCGTCACTGATCCGCTCGATCGACGGCGGCCCGGCGATCCCGCCCGGCCGCAAGGTCAGCGCCTCCCAGAACGGCGTCGGCGGCGCCCCGACCCTGCTGTCGAACGCCGAGACGTTCGCCCAACTCGCCATCGCCGCCCGCATCGGCCCCGAGCGCTACGGCAACACCGGCCTCTACGACGAGCCCGGCACCGTCATGCTCACGGTATCCGGGGCGGTCGCCCGCCCCATGGTGATCGAGGTCCCCACGGGCGTACCGCTGCGCTACGTCCTGCAGTTGGCCGGCGCCCCGCCGGTCCCCCAGGGTGTGCTGACGGGCGGCTACCACGGCAAGTGGATCGACGCGGCGACGGTCAACGAGGCGATCGTCTCCCGCAACTCCCTGGACGCGGTGGGCGGTGCGCTCGGCGCGGGCGCCATCATGCCGATCACCCAGGAGACCTGCCCGCTGGGCGAGTCACTGCGCGTGGCCCAGTGGCTGGCCGACGAGAGCGCGGGACAGTGCGGTCCCTGCTACCTCGGCCTGCCCGCCGCCGCGCGCGGCATGGAGGACATCCTCAACGGCGGCGGCCCGGCCGCCCTGGAGGCGCTCAAGCAGGTCGCCAAGGCCGTGAAACGGCGCGGCGCGTGCTCGCACCCGGACGGCTCCGCGATGTTCCTGGAGTCGACCATCAAGGCGTTCACGGACGACCTCGCCGCCCACGTCCTCGGAAACGGCTGCGGAAGGCCCGTGGAGGGCGTTCTGCCGCTCTTCGAGGGCGGACAGGTCCCGGCGGGCATCACGAGCGGTGCGGAGGCCGAGGACAACGGTCCCAGCCGTCAGAAGATCTACGTCGACTGGACGCTGTGCCGGGGCCACGGTCTGTGCGCGGACATCCTCCCCGAGGTCTTCGAACTCGGCGCCGACGGCTTCCCCACCGTCGCGCAGGCCCAAGTGCCGCGCTACGCGGAGGCGAAGGCGCTCCGCGCGGTGCGCCGTTGCCCGGCGCTCGCCCTGCGCCTGGAGGAGGAGACCGCGCGGGACAAGGGTCCGTCCCGCAACCTGCCCGTCCTGTCCCAGGGCCGCGGCCGGCGGGCCCTGGGCCGCTGAGCACACGAACAACGGGCCGCCCTCTCAAGAAGAGGGCGGCCCGTTGTTCCATGAACGGCACCAACTCCCCCTGAACACACCGAAGGCGGGCCATCCGATGGGATGACCCGCCTTCGACTTCTGTGGAGCTAAGGAGAATTGAACTCCTGACCTCCTGCATGCCATGCAGGCGCTCTACCAACTGAGCTATAGCCCCGTGCAGTGTGCTACCGGGTCTCCCCGGCGGCGACGCCAACATTACCGGTGGACCCGGTGGACCACCAAATCGTTTCCGTCGCCGTGATCGTGACCGTGATCGCCGGGACCTCCTCGCGGGTCCCGGCCGGGGTCAAGCGGTGACGAACGAATAGAACCGTTTCAAAGTGCAGTGCTCTTCCAGGAGTCGACCGTAGATCGGCTCACCCTCAAGTTCGCGGTACGTCTCGATCGGGTCGCCTTTTATGATCAGCGCCCGCGCGCACTCCTCGCACCAGTACTGGTAGTCGGGATTCACCGGTTCCATGTCACGGACGATCGGCGTCCCACTGCCGCACCAGTCGCACTTTCGCCTGTGTGCACCCATCGATCAGCTCCAGCTGTGGCCGCAGGCCGTGCACACGTAGGAAACTCCGCCGTTGTCACCAAGGACTTGGGCCACGTGGGCGGAACCGCAGGAAGGGCAGCTCAGGCGGGTGATCGTATCCCGTATCAACGCCGCATCGAAGAGGTGGTCGACCTCCTCGATGATGCTCGCAGGCATCGCTACTCCCTCCCGTCGGGCCGCGCCCCCTTCCGGCCGTTTGATTCTGCCACGGCCGGACCAATACGGTCAGCGACGCCTTAGTACCAGTCCGGACACGGCACCCACCGCGGCCGTCCCCGCCAGCGCGAACATGCACGCCAAAAGCGCCTCCGCAGAGGTATACGCCCCCGGGGCCCCAAGTGACTCAAGCCGGTTCAAGAACAGTGTGCCGAAAACCGCGACCCCGAGCAGCTGACCCAGCCGCGTGACCGTGGCCGGCAGACCGCTGGCGTCCGCCGCGTCCTCGGGCCGCACGGTGGCCGGCGCCCGAGTCAGCGTCGGACTGAGGGCGAGCGCGAGCCCGCCCCCACGCCGACGTACGCCACGTACAGTACGGCCCCGCGGTGGCCGCCGCCTTCGAACGCCAGGCCGACTCCCGCAACGGACGGCATCGTGATCACGAATCCGAGCGGGGTCAGCGCACGCTGCCAGGCCGTAGGCCACCTGCGCCAGGTGAGACCGACCGCTCCGAAGACGACCAGGCCCGGGTGACGCAGCACACGCGGTGCGATCAGCGGGGCTCCTCCGCGCCGGGCCAGCCGGGACTCCGTCAGCAACGAGACGGCCGAGGCGAGCAGCACCAGCCCCGGCAGGTCGGCCGAGCCGGACCCCTGGGCCAGGCGGAACACGATCAGCTCGGTGGAGCCCTGTGCCAGGCCGCAGGCGAGCGTGGCCGAGCCGTGCGCCGGTGATCAGCAGCTGCAAGTCGGCGCCGGACGCGTGGAGTTCACGATGAACACGTCGAGCAGGGCCATGAACGGGGCCGCGAGCAGGACGGCGAGCACCGGCCCACGGCGATTGTCAGTGCCAGGGTCTTTACTGGTGGCAGGACTTGGAACGGGTGCGGAATCCGGTCCTGTCAAGGGCATGCCGCCGGGTTTCCGCTGACGTACGCCGGGCCGGGACCTGTTCGCGGACGGGCCAGCCCGCCTGGGAGGCCTTCGCACACGGCGGCGCTGACAGCGACGAAAAGATCCCGCCCCTGAAAGGGACGGGATCGCATCGATTCGATCGTGGACGACTCTCGATCCTTGACAACTCAAGAGTGTCGATCTGTGGAGCTAAGGAGAATTGAACTCCTGACCTCCTGCATGCCATGCAGGCGCTCTACCAACTGAGCTATAGCCCCTTGTGTTCTTCCCGCTCGGCGGGCGAACAAGAAGAACTTTAGCCTGCGACCTGCCGGAAAGTGAAATCCGGGGTCGGGGCCCTGGAGGGCCGCTCAGTCGTCGTCTCCGAGCACCGGTTCCGGGAGCGTGCCGGCGTTGTGTTCCAGCAGGCGCCAGCCGCGGGCGCCCTCACCCAGCACGGACCAGCAGCAGTTGGAGAGGCCGCCGAGACTCTCCCAGTGCTGGGACTCCAGGCCGAGGAGACGCCCGATGGTCGTGCGGATCGTGCCGCCGTGGCTGACCACCACGAGGGTGCCGTCCTCGGGCAGCTTCTCGGCGTGCCGCAGCACGACGGGGGCGGCCCGGTCGGCGACCTCGGTCTCCAGTTCGCCGCCGCCGCGGCGCACCGGCTCACCGCGCTTCCACGCGGCGTACTCCTCGCCGTGGCGGGCGATGATCTCCTCGTGCGTCAGCCCCTGCCAGACGCCCGCGTAGGTCTCCCGCAGGCCCTCGTCGTGTGTGATGTCGAGGTCGGTGAGGGCGGCCAGCTCGGCGGCCGTGTTCGCCGCCCGCTTCAGGTCGGAGGCGACGATCGCGTCCGGCTTGAGGGAGGCCAGCAGCCGGGCCGCACGGCGGGCCTGGCCGATGCCCGTCTCGGTGAGCTCGACGTCCGTGGTGCCCTGGAAGCGGCGCTCCACGTTCCACGCGGTCTGGCCGTGCCGCCACAGGATGACGCGGCGGCCCCGGCCCGCCTTGCGGCCGTCGGCCCCGGCGGTCACCGCACCTCCCCGAACTCGGAGGCGTCCTCCTCGGCCCGCAGCTTGGCGTGCTCGGCAGCCTTGCCGCGGGTGGCCTTGGCCTCGGCGGGGAGGTCCAGCTCGGGGCAGTCCTTCCACAGCCGCTCCAGGGCGTAGAAGACGCGCTCCTCGCTGTGCTGGACGTGGACGACGATGTCGACGTAGTCGAGCAGGATCCAGCGGGCGTCACGGTCGCCCTCGCGGCGCACCGGCTTGGCGCCGAGCTCCTTGTTGAGTCGCTCCTCGATCTCGTCGACGATCGACTTGACCTGACGGTCGTTGGGAGCGGAGGCCAGCAGGAAGGCGTCCGTGATCGACAGCACATCGCTGACGTCGTAGGCGATGATGTCGTGCGCGAGCTTGTCGGCGGCCGCCTGGGCGGCGGCGGAGATGAGCTCGATGGAGCGGTCAGTGGCGGTCACTACGCGGCTTTCGGTCGGCGGTCAACAGACCTCAAGGGTCTCACGGACCGCGGACGGCACCCCACGTGAATAACGGATCACGCCCCGGAGGCCGGGCAGGACACCGGCTCCGGCCTCCGGGGCGTGCTCTCCGTCACCACCACTGTGTCTCCGTCACGAGGACGACGACGGCTTGTAGTCCTCGCCCAGGACCACCGCGACATCCGTGTTCGCGGAGACTGTGCCCTTGGTCACGGTGCTGGTGGGCAGGCCCAGGGTCTTGGCGACCTCGGTGGCGTTCTCCTTGTCGGCCGCGTCGGAGTACGTGATCTTGGACGTGGCCGAGGTCGTGGACGGTGTGCCGGCCTCCAGGAAGGTGAAGCCGCCGTTGAGGAGCACGACGCGGGCCTTCTCGGTGTCGTCCTTGACGCCGGTGGCGTTCTGGACGGAGACCCGGACCGCCGAGCCCTCGTCCGGGCTCTTCGCGGCGCCGCCGAGGACGTCCTTCACCACGCTGGCGGAGGCCTGCGCGGTCATGGTGCCGTCGTTCTGGACGGGCAGCAGGGCCGTCTTGTAGTCGCCGCCCTTGGCGAGGTCGGCGAGCTTGGCGAGGAAGGTGCCGAGGTCCTTGTCGGTGAGCGACGGGTCGAGGATCTGGGCCAGCGTCTGCACGGTGGTGGTCGCCGCCGTCGGGTCGGAGGTCAGCTGGCGCAGGACGCCCTGCATGACCTGGCCGAACCGCTCCAACTGGGCGTTCTGGGCCTCGCCCGAGGCGCGGTAGGTGGCGTAGGCGACGGCCATCTTGCCGCTGAGGGTCTGGTCCTTGCCCTTGTGGACGAGGGGCGCGGCACCCTTCTTCGTCGTGGACGGGTCGGGGACGGCGGCATTGGTGTCGATGTTGATGTTGCCGACGAGGTCGACCAGGTTCTGGAGGTAGGGGGTGTCCAGGCGCCAGGTGCCCTCGATGTTGGTGCCGAGGACCGTGTCGAGTTCGTCGCGCGTCCCGGAGGAGCCGTCGTCGTCGACCGACTTGGCCAGCGTCGTCGTGTTGCCGTCGTCGTCCGTGAGGGCGAGGGAGTTGGGCACCAGCACCGTGGTGCCCTGCTTGGTGGTGGTGTTGTCGACGAGCAGCGCCGTGGAGGTGCCACCGCCCGAGGTGTTGTGCAGGTGGACGACGATCACGTCGCGGTTCTGGGCGCCCGCGGCCGTCGTGGTGCCGGACTTCGAGGCGGACGAGGAGACTCCGGGGAGCTTCCCTGCGTACCAGAGGTAGCCGACGCCGCCGGCCGCGACCAGCGCCAGGACCACGACGAG
Source organism: Streptomyces sp. NPDC050508 (assembly GCF_040655155.1). NCBI lineage: Bacteria > Bacillati > Actinomycetota > Actinomycetes > Kitasatosporales > Streptomycetaceae > Streptomyces > Streptomyces sp. NPDC050508. The sequence goes on along the minus strand of NZ_JBFAJJ010000007.1, from coordinate 170,724 downwards.
GGCGACCATGCGGCCGCGGGCACGGCGCTTGGCCTCCTCGCGGCGCTCGGTGCGGTTCTCGGTGAAGTTCAGCCAGTCGATGACGTCTTCGGAGTCGTCGGTCGGCTCCTCCACGAAGGCGAACTGCCCTGTCTGGTAGTCCCGTTCGCGTGCGTCCGGGGCTTCCGTGTCCTCGGCGGGACCGGCCTGTTGCGGGATGTAGGCGGTCTGCTCGGCGACCCGGGGCTGCTGTCCGCTGGTCGCGGTCTGCCCGTAGGGGTCGTAGGCCGTCGTCGTCCCGGTGGCGTACGGGTCGTAGCCGGCCTGGGGGGCCTGCCGGTTGTCGTAGGCCTGCTGGGCGCCCGTGTCGTAGTCGGGCGGCTGCTGCTGGGTGCCGGTTGCGTACGGGTCGTAGCCGTGGCCCTGCTGTTGCTGCTGCCCGTACGGGTCGTACGGCTGCTGCTGCGGGGGCTGTTGGGTCCCCTGGGCCGGGACCTGCCGGTAGACAGGCTGGTTGTACTCGTCGTAGCCGACGAGTTCGTACTGGTCGCCGCCGTACCCGGCGTCGTATCGGTCGTTCACCGGTGCCCCTCTCGGCTCACTCGCCGCGGTACAGCTCGCGCTTGTCGATATAGCGCACGACTCCGTCGGGCACCAGGTACCAGACGGGATCACCCTTCGCGACTCTCGCACGGCAGTCTGTGGAGGAGATGGCCAGCGCGGGAACCTCGACCAGCGAGACGCCGCCCTCCGGGAGACCCGGGTCGGTCAGCGTGTGGCCGGGGCGGGTGACCCCGATGAAGTGCGCGAGGGAGAACAGCTCCTCCGCGTCCCGCCAGGTCAGGATCGCGCCGAGGGCGTCGGCGCCGGTGATGAAGAAGAGGTCCGCGTCGGGGTTGAGCGCGCGCAGGTCGCGCAGGGTGTCCGTGGTGTAGGTGGGGCCACCGCGGTCGATGTCGATACGGCTCACCGAGAACTGGGGGTTCTCGGCGGTCGCGATGACCGTCATCAGGTAGCGGTCCTCGGCCAGGGCGACCTTGCGGTCGGTCTTCTGCCACGGCTGGCCGGTCGGGACGAAGATCACCTCGTCCAGGTGGAACTGCGCGGCGACCTCACTGGCCGCCACGAGGTGCCCGTGGTGGATCGGGTCGAACGTTCCGCCCATGACGCCGAGACGGCGCTTGCCGGGGTTCGACGGGCCGTTGTTGCGCGGGCCGTTCACCATTCGGTTCTCCGTGCCGCGCGTCGTGTCGTTCGCCGGACCGGTAGGCATGTCCTGCTCTCCCATGCGTGCAGACCCTACCGGCCCGGTGTGAAGGCCCCGGGACCCGTCCGGTGGACAGAAGGGACAGACCCTAGCGGTCGCGGTTGAAGCGGGTGGTGATCCACAGCAGGAGCAGCAGGACGATGAACGCGCCGCCACCGGTGATGATCGGCTGGAGGCTCTCGTGGTTGCCCCCGCCCTCCCCCTCGGCGGCAAGAGTGACCAACTGGGCAGCAGTGCCGTGGAAGCTCATCTTCAGCAGAACCTATCCGGTGTGGGCGGGATAAAGATGTCGGCCCATGGTAATCGGGCACCCCGACGACGATCACGCCGACTCCGCCATTGGGACTCGGCGGGGAACTCGACAGGCGTCTCAGTCGTCCTTCTGTTTGTACCCGCGCAGCAGGAACCACGCGGTCAGGATGCAGCCGAGGAACATCACGATCAGTACGACCTTGAGCAGGTCCCCCGATCCTTGCCGGGGGGCGGCGTTCGCGGCCTCTGCGAGCCAGGCGGCTGCGGAATGGGGCTCCATGTGTTGACTCCTTCGCTGTACTGCCCGTCCACGGTATCTCCGCCTAGGCTGGGCTCTGCTTCGGGGGCACTCAGGGCACACACACGCACATGGGGGACCACATGTCCGAAGACGGCCACGAGCAGAACGGGCACGAGAACGTACCGAGCAGGCAGCGCAGGCGCTTCCCGGGGATCTCCTCGCGTGCGTACGAGCACCCGGCCGACCGCTCCGCCCTGGTGGCGCTGCGCAAGCTGACCGGGTTCGACACGGTGTTCAAGGCGCTCAGCGGGCTGCTGCCGGAGCGCAGTCTGCGGCTGCTGTTCCTGTCCGACTCGGTGCGCGTGTCGGACCAGCAGTTCTCGCACCTCAACGACATGCTGCGGGACGCCTGTTACATCCTGGACCTGGAGAAGGTCCCGCCGATGTACGTCACCCAGGACCCGCAGCCCAACGCGATGTGCATCGGTCTGGACGAGCCGATCATCGTCGTCACCACCGGCCTCGTCGAGCTGCTCGACGAGGAGGAGATGCGGGCGGTCGTCGGCCACGAGGTGGGCCACGCGCTGTCCGGCCACTCCGTGTACCGCACGATCCTGCTGTTCCTGACCAGCCTGGCGCTGAAGGTCGCCTGGATCCCGCTGGGCAACCTCGCGATCCTGGCGATCGTGACGGCGCTGCGCGAGTGGTTCCGCAAGTCGGAGCTGTCCGCCGACCGCGCGGGTCTCCTCGTCGGCCAGGACCTGCGGGCCTCGATGCGCGGCCTGATGAAGATCGCGGGCGGCAACCACCTGCACGAGATGAACGTGGACGCGTTCCTCAAGCAGGCCGAGGAGTTCGAGTCGGGCGGCGACCTGCGCGACTCGGTGCTGAAGATCCTCAATGTGCTGCCCCGCTCCCACCCGTTCACCACTGTGCGGGCGGCCGAGCTGAAGAAGTGGGCCGAGTCCCGCGACTACCAGCGGATCATGGACGGGCACTACCCGCGGCGCAGCGAGGACAAGGACACCTCGGTCACGGACTCGTTCCGCGAGTCGGCGGCGAGCTACGCCAGCAACGTCAAGAGCTCCAAGGACCCGCTGATGAAGCTGGTCAGCGACATCGCCGGCGGGGCGGGCGACCTGGGCGGCCGGGTACGGCGCGGCTTCGGCGGCTTCGCGGGCACGACACCGCAGGACCAGCCGTCGTCCGGCACGTCCACCTCGACCGACACGGCCGACCCGTCCGACCGGCCGCCCACGGACGACACACCGCCGCGCGACGAGGACTGAGCCCAAGTCGTCCACTCTCAGGCCCCGTTGGCGTACGAACGCCTCACACCTTCGGTTGGGCGCCGGTCGCCAGGGAGCCGCACAGGGCCGTGGCGCTGCCCGTGGCGTACGGGTCCGTGCCGGCCGGGCCGCCCGCCTTGGCGGTCTGGCCGGCGAGCAGGGGGCGCAGGTGGGTCACGGAGTCCTCGGCGCAGGACAGGGGGCCTGCCTGGACGTAGGAGACGATGACCTGGGCCTGGTGCATGCGCAGGTCGTCGCGGTCGAAGCGGAACTGCAGCTCGCGGCGGACGGTGAACAGGGATGCCTGGGCCCTGTCGCCGGAGCCGGTCGGCCGTAGCGCGTAGACGAAGGTTCCGTCGGCGGTGACCTCAAGGGTGGACGAGTCGACCTCGGTGGCCTGCAGGGTGCCCTGGACGCGGATCTTGCGGTCGGCCAGCTCGGCGCGTGAGGGGTCGAAGCGAACCAGCCATCCGGTGGGCTCGTGTCGGCCGTCGGCGGTCGGGTGCTCGAAACTCTGGTCGAACTGGTCGAGTTGGTCCGGGTCGACGAGGACGCGCGCGGGGCGGATCTGGCCACCGGTGAGCACCGCCGGGTAGAGCGAGGACTCCACGATGTAGTCCTTGGCGGTGCTCAGGGCGGCCACCACCTGGCTGTCCGAGAAGTGCGCGGTGCGCCGCGCGGCCGGCAGCGGGATGCCCTCGCCGCCGACGCTGAACTGCGCGGCGGGGCTGTGCGCGTAGAGATCCTCGGCGTCGGCCGCTCCCGGCACCTTGCCCTGGGGGGACAGCGGGATGACGGTCATCCGCAGCGGCTCGGCGGGCTGCTGGGCCGTGGGGGTCGTGTAGGGGTGCCGTACGCCCATGTAGATCGCGGTGCCGAAGGCGACGGCGATCAGCATGACCAGGATCAGCGCCTGGCGGGAGAGACCGCGGCGCAGGGCCGGGCGGCGGCGGACAGCGGGGGCGTGGTCGGCCATGCGCTCCTGCGCGGAGAACTCCTGGAGGCGGGCAGCGCGGACGAACGACTCGTCGAATACGACGGATCGGTACTCGTCCTCACCACCACCGGGAGCGCCCTCGGGCGTCCCCTCAGGTGGGTCTCCTGGACCGCCCATACTTTCAGAGTAGGTCTCCGGAGCCTCAGGTAAACGCCCTGGTACACGACAAGTTCTGACAGGTTCTCACCGGGCCGCTCACAGCTCCCTCAGGGCGTGCGCGGTACGGCGGACAGCGGTGGCTGGGAGTTGTCGGCGGAAGCGGAGGGTGCCGCCGCCGTGCCCTGCTCCACTCCGGTGGAGGCCGGGGGCGGGACACGGTCCCTGCCGCCCGAGGACGCGCCGCGGTAGACCGCCGAGAAAGCCAGCGCGACCATGCCGATGCCCATCACGAGGGCGAGCAGCCAGGCGACGGGACGGTGCCAGCGGACCGGTTTGCCGTAGGTCCCCGGGGCGCCGTAACGGCCCTCGACGACATCGGTGTCGTCCAGGTCGTCGAGTTCCGGATCATGGCCGAATTCGCGCCCGTAGGCGTCCTCGAACAGGTCGTCGTCGCCCCGGCCGCGTCTGCCGTGCTGCGCGCGGCGGGCCTCGGCCTCGGAGGCCTCGGCTCTCGCCTGCGCGGCGGCAAGGAGGCGCTCGACGGCGGTCGGCTCATGTACCACGGCCGCCCGTATGAAGGCCTCGTCGAAGACCACGGAAGCGAACTCTTCGTCCGACATTCCGCGGTCGTGGTCGTCGTCGGGCTCCCAGCCGTCAGGAAACGGCCTGCCCCCCACGTCCTCCGGCACCTCTCCAGAGTAGACCTGGGGGGTCAATTTGGGCAGACGGTAGGGAAATTCATCCGCTGGGTGAGACATCTCTTCACAGATGAGGCCTTATGCCCCTCGCATATGCCGAGAGACTGCGGCTCAGCGGCGGATGTGCCCGTCCCCCGTGACGATGTACTTGGTGCTCGTCAGCTCCGGCAGGCCCATCGGGCCCCGCGCGTGCAGCTTCTGGGTGGAGATGCCGATCTCCGCGCCGAAGCCGAACTGGCTGCCGTCCGTGAAGCGCGTGGAGGCGTTCACGGCGACGGTGGTGGAGTCGACCAGCTGGGTGAAGCGGCGGGCGGCCTGCTGGGAGGACGTGACGATCGCCTCGGTGTGGCCGGAACTCCACAGCCGGATGTGCTGGACGGCCTTGTCGAGGGAGTCGACGACGGCGGCGGCGATGTCGTAGGAGAGGTACTCGGTGTCCCAGTCCTCCGGGGTGGCCTCGACGACCGTGGCCTCGGAGTCCTTGGCGTAGGCGAGCACGCGCTCGTCGGCGTGCACGGTGACGCCGGCCGCGGCGAGGGCGTCCAGGGCGCGCGGCAGGAACTCGGGGGCGATGTCCTGGTGGACGAGGAGGGTCTCGGCGGCGTTGCACACGCTGGGCCGCTGGGCCTTGGAGTTGATCAGGATGTCGATCGCCATGTCGAGGTCGGCGTCGGCGTCGACGTAGACGTGGCAGTTGCCGACGCCGGTCTCGATCACGGGGACGGTCGACTCGCTGACGACGGTCTGGATGAGGGAGGCGCCGCCGCGCGGGATCAGCACGTCCACGAGTCCCCGGGCGCGCATCAGCTCGCGCACGCTCTCGCGGCTCTCGCCGGGCACCAACTGCACGGCGTCGGCGGGCAGTCCGGCGCCGCCGACGGCGTCGCGGATGACGCGCACGAGGGCGGTGTTCGACTCGTAGGCGGAGGCGGAGCCGCGCAGCAGGACGGCGTTGCCGGACTTGAGGCACAGGGCGGCGGCGTCCACGGTCACGTTCGGGCGGGCCTCGTAGATGATGCCGACGACGCCGAGGGGGACGCGGACCTGGCGCAGGTCGATGCCGTTCGGGAGGGTCGAGCCGCGGACGACCTCGCCGACCGGGTCGGGCAGCGCGACGACGTCCCGTACGTCCGAGGCGATGGCCCGCACGCGCTCGGGGGTCAGCGTCAGCCGGTCGATGACCGTCTCGCTGGTGCCGGCCGCGCGGGCCTTGGCGATGTCCTTGGCGTTGGCCTCGACGATTTCGCTCGTACGGACCTCCAGCGCGTCCGCGATGGCGAGCAGCGCGTCGTCCTTCTCCGCGCGCGGCAGCGGCGCGAGGTCGGCGGCGGCGGACTTTGCGCGGTACGCGGCCTGCGTGACCGGGGACAGGGAGTCGTACGGCGAGAGCGTGGTCATGAGGGAAGGGTAGTGCGCCCTGCGGGGGCGTCCAGCGGCTGTCCCAAACCGCGAGACAAGCGCGGAAGGCCCCGAAGACGGCTCAAAAGGGATGTACGCCGACCGGGGTCGCGGGCAGCGGGCCGTAGCCCTCGGAGATGCGCTGGTGGTAGGTCTCGCGGTCGATGACCTCCAGGCCGACGATCTCCCACGGCGGCAGCTTGGCGGTCTGGCGGTGCTCGCCCCACAGGCGGAGGGCCACGGCGGCGGCGTCGTGCAGGTCGCGGGCCTCTTCCCAGTAGCGGATCTCCGCGTGGTCGTTGGCGTAGCGGCTGGTCAGCAGAAAGGGGTGGTCGTGGGCGAGCTGTTCCAGACCGCGCCGCACCTCCTTCAGCGGGGCCTCGCCGCCGGAGACGCTGAGGGTGACATGCCACAGCCGGGGGAGGTCCTTGGGTTCCTCGCCCTCGTACCGGGCGCCGGCCGCGACGCTCGTCAGCGTGCGCTCCTCGCCGGGCGCGCGAGAGGTGGCACCACCGCGGGACGCCGCCGCCCCAGGGCGCACTCGTCTCACGACGGCCTCCTTACGCAAAGGTCGAGCTGCAGTGCTCGCGCGGAATTTGTCCCTGAGACAAAGTTGAGCAGGCCGAAGGCGTCCGCGTGGCGCTTTTACGGAAGGTCCACCGCGGGGAGGCGGACGTTTCGGTTGTTTTACGGGTGCAGGATCACCAGGTCGTCCCTGTGTACGACTTCCCTCTCGTACGACGGTCCCAGCTCACGCGCCAGTTCCCTGGTGGAGCGGCCGATCAGCTGGGGGATCTCCTTGGCGTCGAAGTTCACGAGACCCCGGGCGACCGCATGCCCCGCGCTGTCGCGGAGTTCGACGGGATCACCCGCGCTGAACTCGCCCTCGACGGCGGCGATTCCGGCCGGCAACAGCGACATCCTGCGCTGCACGACCGCGCGCACGGCACCGTCGTCGAGCGTCAACGAGCCCTGGGGGGTGGACGCGTGCTGGAGCCAGAGCAGCCGGTCCGCGGAGCGCTTTCCGGTGGCGTGGAAGTACGTGCCCGTGTCGCCGCCGGTCAGCGCGTCGGTCGCGTGGACCGCGCTGGTCAGCACGACGGGGATGCCGGCGGCGGCGGCGATACGGGCCGCCTCGACCTTGGTGACCATGCCGCCGGTGCCGACGCCGGCCTTGCCCGCGCTGCCGATCTCGACGTGCGCGAGGTCGGCGGGCCCGCGGACTTCCGCTATCCGCGAGGTGCCCGGCCGGCTGGGGTCGCCGTCGTAGACGCCGTCGATGTCGGAGAGCAGGACGAGCAGGTCGGCGTGGACGAGGTGGGCGACGAGGGCGGCGAGCCGGTCGTTGTCGCCGAAGCGGATCTCGTCCGTGGCGACGGTGTCGTTCTCGTTGACGATCGGGAGGGCGCCCATGGCGAGGAGTTTGTCGAGGGTGCGGGAGGCGTTGCGGTGGTGGGAGCGGCGGCTCATGTCGTCGGAGGTGAGCAGGACCTGTCCGACGCGGATGCCGTACCGGGCGAAGGAGGCGGTGTAGCGGGCGACGAGGAGGCCCTGGCCGACGCTGGCGGCGGCCTGCTGGCGGGCCAGGTCCTTGGGGCGGCGGCGCAGTCCGAGCGGGGCGAGGCCTGCGGCGATGGCACCGGAGGAGACGAGGACGACCTCTTTCTCTCCCCCGCTGCGGCTCTTGGCGAGGACGTCGACGAGTGCGTCGACGCGGTCGGCGTCCAGGCCGCCGGCCGCGGTGGTCAGGGAGGAGGAACCCACCTTGACGACGATCCTGCGGGCCTCGGTCACGGCCTGCCTTGCGGCTGCCACGTGCGGAATCCCCTCGGGTAGTTCGGGTGACCCGCGGCAATTTACGCGAACCGGGCTGGGGTGTGCACGTTGGTCCAGTTCGCGGACAGATGGGTTGAGTTTCGGGTGCGGGTGCGTCGTGGCTGGTCGCGCAGTTCCCCGCGCCCCTAAAAGACCCGGGCCGGCCTGCGTTTTTCAGGGGCGCGGGGAACTGCGCGACCAGCCCCCACCGGCCCGCACTATGAACTCAAGCGGCTCTCAACATCCGACGCGCTTTCCTCGTCACCCGGCGCAGGAGTGTGCCCACCGCTCCCTCCCGGTAGCCCTTAACCTCTCGGGCCTCACGGGGTTCGGCCAAGTAGAGGGAGTCGGGCAGGGCAGCCTCCGCGGAGCGGAAATGGGGATACGCCAGGTACACGCGACGGCCACCCCTCTCCAAGACCGCATCGGGGCGCTTCTTCGACTTGATGAACTCGACCATGTCCAACAGGAGTTCGGGACGTTCCTGCGCGACCAAGTGCAGTCGCAGACGTTCGTTGACCTTGAGGCGGAGGGCCACCTCGGGCGTCCAGTGGGCGTCCATCAGCGGCTTCGCCAACTCGAACTTGTGGCGTCGGACCTGCTCACTGTCCGCCACGTACTTCGGGCCGAACTGCGGGAGCAGCGTGACCAGGAACGGGCGGACCATCAGCTTGTCGCGCTCCACCCCCGGCGGGACCATCTCGGCGATGAGGTTCATCAGGGCGCGTGCGGAGTCGAAGCGCAGGGTGTAACTGCCGCTCTTGGTCACGTGTTTGCCGTCGTCGCGGCCCACCAGGTAGTAGCAGGTGTGGTCGGCGATCACGGAGACGCCGTCGGCCCGGAGATACGCCTCCATCGTGAACAGCGCGTCCTCGCCGGTGAACAGCGACTCGTCGAACCGCATGCTGTGCCGCTCCAACAGCGCGCGGCGGAACAGCTTCTGGGCGCTCAGCGTGAACTTGATGTTGGAGTGGAAGACGTCGGTGCGCTCCAGCGTCTCGACCCACGCCGCCTTGGGCGGGACGCGGTTGATGCCCTCGACCTTGCCGAGCACCACGTCCGTGCCGTTGCGGTCGGCCATCGCGACCATGCGCTCCAGCGCTTCGGGGGCGAGCCGGTCGTCGGCGTCGAGGAAGAAGACGTAGCGCCCGCTCGCCTTGCCGAGGCCGACGTTGCGCGGGGAGCTGGGGCCGCCGGAGTTCTCCTGGCGGATCACCGTGACGTGGGTCGCGGCGCGGGCCGCGAACTCCTCCAGGTACTCCCCCGTGCCGTCCGTCGAGCCGTCGTCCACGGCGATGACCTCGATACGGGCCGGGTCCAGGGTCTGTGCCTCGACCGAGCGCAGGCACTCGACTAGGTAGGGCATCGCCTCGTAGGCCCCGATGACCACGGTCACATCAGGCTGCGTCCCGGTCACGCGTTCCCCTTTGTCCATTGAATCGCCATCTGGAAGACGGCCGACCCTGTGGATCGGTTGTGCTCCGTCAGCAGGGGATACGCAAAAGAGCCCGGTTTTCGAGGATCACTCCTCGAAAACCGGGCTCTTCTTGACCAAATTCTGACTCGCGCAGGTCAGCTCGTCAGTTCGGCCTCCGTCGCGGCCGACCGTTCCTGGCCGACGTTGCGAGCCTCGGACTTGAGCGCCAGGTCCCGTACCGCGGTGTTGAACTGCTCGATGGACGTGGGCTCGTCCGGGCCGAGCAGGTACTCCTTGAGTTCCTTGCGGTCCTCGGCCATCGGGTCGGCGTCCGGGGCGCGGACCGCCGCGAGCAACTCGCCCAGTTCCCCTGCCTTGTTGGAGAGGATCACGGCGGCGCGCACCGCGGTGTTCTGCCGCTTGAACTCCTCCACGCCCAGCTTCGCGGAGTCCGTGACCGCGTACGGCTTGCCGCTCGCGATGAAGTCGGAGACCACGCTGGAGATGTCGGAGACCATCGCGTCGGACACGTTGAAGCAGTCGTACAGGCGCGGTTCGGCGCCGGAGATGACCCGGTGCTCGAAGGTGCCGAAGGACTTCCAGTACGCGTCGTTCCACTCGGCGCGCAGCCGGGCGATCTCCTCGTACTTGGCCAGGTCGACGACGCCGTCACGGGTCAGCTCGGCCTCGTCGCCCTTGTCGGCGGCGCCGCCGGACAGCTCGGTGATCCGGGCTTCGATGCGGGCCAGATCGGCCTTGGCCTTGGTCTGGACGGCCGCGTCGGCCTGGAAGCGCGGGTCGGTCGCGCGCTGGGCGGCGGCCTTCTCGACCAGGGCGACGACCTTGCGGTGCGCGGAGCCGGCCGCGGCGCTGACGGTGCCGGTGAAGGGGTGCGGCTTGTACAGGACACGGACCGGCGGGTCGGCCTTGAGCAGCTTCTTCACGATGTTCTCGCCGGCCAGCAGGAGGGAGGTGTTGCCGGGGTCGTTGTCCCAGCCCTCCCAGGTGGGGGCGTAGAGCACTGTCGGGATACGGCCCTCGGGGACGCCCTGCCAGGTCTGGATCGGGGCGAGCTGCGGGCGGCCGACCTCGACGATGTCGTCGTCGCGGACACCGACGTCGGCGATGGCATAGCGGTCGCGGCCCGCGCGGCCGGCGGTCCACACCTCGTCGTAGACCTTGCTGAACGGGTTGACGCTGGCCAGCTTGTCGCTGTCGCCGTGACCGATGAAGACGTGCTTCATGGTGGGGACGCGCAGCAGGTGGATGTTCTTGCCGACGTTCGCCGCGTACAGCGCGACGCGCACGGTCGACAGGTCCATGTTCATCAGGTGCACACCGCCGGGCACGCAGATGACGGGGACCTTGGTGGGGGCGAGGTTCTGCAGTATCACGCGCTCGCGGAGCAGGACCAGCGGCCGGGTGTCCAGCTGCTCCATGGTCTCCAGCCACATGTTGACCTGGTACGCCGAGTCCTTGGAGCCGGAGAAGCAGAGCACCGTCTGCGGCTTGTACTCGTGCAGCCAGTCGTCGACGGCTTCGAGGATGACCTCGGCGGTCGGCGGGATCTTCGTGCCCCGTATGTACGGGACGAGCGCGAGGACGTAGAAGGTGCCCAGGAACAGGGTGACGCCGATGCCGATGAAGGCGGCGACGGCCGAGTCCAGCTGTGCGGAGATCAGCAGGCCCACGACGGCGAACAGGTCGAGGTGGAGCATCTTCTCGGCGGAGCGCTCCAGCAGGCCAAACGGCGGGGCGTCCGGGATGTTGATGCGCGAGCCGAGGTCGACGTTGCGGGTGGCGACCGGCATCCGGCGGCGGTTGCGGATCAGCGTGACGACAGCGCCGTGCGGGGCCTGGAGGCCGTAGAAGGCGATGAAGCAGGCGATCGCGCCGTAGAAGATCAGGTGGTCCGAGAGGTCCATGCGGGCCAGCAGGAGGATCAGCAGGAGCTGGCGGATCAGGAAGCGGATGGACAGGCCCGCCCTGACCTTGCTGAGGCGATTGATCAGGTAGCTGGCCTGGCGGTGCAGATAGTGGTCCGCGACGTACGTCACGACGGCCGCGGCGGCGAAGGCGGGAACGCTCGGGATGAGCGCGGCCAGCATGAGGGCCGGGAATCCCAGCATCATGAGGACGGCGGCGGCCAGCTCAGCTGCGCTGCCCACCCGGGCCACGCGAATTGCGGTGGAAATCACTGATAAACCTGCTCTTGGGGGTTTTGAGTAATTTACCGGGATCTCAGAGTCAGGCTTAATTAAACGCCGTCCTGGACGTCAAGGACGGAGGCGAGGGCGGCCTCGAAACCGGAGGCCCTGGCCGCGCCCGCCGTCGGGTCCTGCTGGCGGACGTCGATGACATGGCCGGTCAGCTCGGACAGCAGCACGTCGAGCGAGGTACGGGCCACGGCCTCGGAGGAGAGCAGCGTGCCCGTGGGCTCCTGGCCGAACGCCTTGGTGCGCATCGGGGTGGCGGTGCGCTCCGGGTTGATGCAGTTCACGCGGATGCCGTCGCCGGCCCACTCGTCGGCAAGGGCCTGCGTGAGGTTCACCATCGCGGCCTTGGTCGAGGAGTACAGGCTGTACTCGGCACGGCCGCGGGTGTAGCTGCTGGAGGTGTAGAGCAGCAGCTGGCCCTTGGTCTCGGCGAGGTACTTGTACGCGGAACGGGCGATCTGCACGGGCGCCAGGTAGTTGACCTTCAGCGCTTCCTCGATGGTCGCGTTGTCCGTCTCGGCCAGCTTGCCGATGCGCAGCACGCCCGCGGTGTTGATGACGTAGTCGATGCGCCCGGTCTCGGCGTACGCCTTGGACAGCGCGTCGTCGACCTCCTCGGGGTTCTCGACGTGCGTGCCGGTGGTGGAGCGGCCCAGCGCGTACACCGTGGCGCCGTAGCCCTCGGCGACCTCGGCGATGTCCTTGCCGATGCCGTACGAGCCGCCGAAGACGACCAGCGTCTTCCCGGTGAGCAGCTGGCGGTAGGCGGCCTCGTCGACCTGCTCGGGCGCGGCCGTGGAGGCGAGCTGGAAGAGCTTGTCGGCGATGAAGACGTCGACGGGCTGGGTGACCTTCATGTTGTACTCGTCGCCCGCGACGACGTGGATCGGCACGTCCGGCAGGTACTTGAGCACGACCGAACAGTCGTCCGTGGCCTGGAAGTTGGGGTCACCGGCGGCGACCTCGTAGGCGCGGCGGATCGTGGACAGCTTGAACGCCTGGGGCGTCTGGCCGCGGCGCAGCCGGGAGCGGTCCGGGATCTCGGTGATGAACTCGCCGTCGTCGCCGTGCGTGCGGGTCACGATGATGGTGTCGGCGGACGGGATGGCCACGTCCACGGCCTGGAAGCGCTCCAGGGCCACCACACAGTCGTCGATCACGCGCTGCGACAGCAGGGGGCGCACGGCGTCGTGGAAGAGGACGTTGCGGTCCTCGCCCTCGGCCAGGCCCTCGCCGAGCGCGGCGATGGCGCGCTCGGTGGTCTCGTTGCGCGTGGAGCCGCCCTCGATGATCCTGGTGACCTTCTGGAAACCGGCCTTGGCGACGATCTTCTCGATGTCCGGGACGTAGCCCGGTGCCATCAGGACGATGATGTCGTCGATCGAGTCGGCGTTCTCGAAGGTGGTCAGGGTGTGCTCGATGACTGCCTTGCCGGCGATCTTCAGCAGCTGCTTGGGGATCGAGAGACCCACGCGCTGACCGGTACCGCCGGCCAGGATCACTGCGGTGGTGCGGGGCTTGGCTATGTGCGACACAGGTGACCTTGACCTACCTCGGGACAACGGGGAACTCGCAAATGGTCCCACTCGCGGTTACCGCAGTGCAAGGCGAGTGACCTCCGCCGCATATGTGCGCGACACCTGTCATTCATCTTGCACTGCCGGTGACCGAGCGATGACGCACTCAGCCGCGACGCAACTTCTTCAGACAACGGTGACCGAGAACCCGCACGAGTTCCTTCGACGACGTCTGGTGAACCGTCCGCGCCTTCGCCGGCGCACTGTGCCGCACGGGCACCGCAGCGACCGCCGCGAGCGCCCCGTAGAGCGCCTGCGCGGCCACTTCGGGAGCGATCCGCGGCACCCCCGACACCTTCTTCTCCACGGTTTCCGGTACGGCCGACAGCAGCGCCGTGTCCCCTACGACCCGTACACCCGTGGCGGCAATGGTCCCCGCCATCTCGGCGCCGATCGCGCCCGCGGCCTCGACCGCCCACTGAGGCGTGGTGATCTTCACGTCCTGCGAGGTCGGGCTGCACGAATTCTTCATATGCATGACCGCGCCGTTGCGCACGAGCTTGGAATACAGCTCATCGGGGAGCCCATTGCCGCGGAATTCGACATTGAGCTTCCGCAGCATTTCGGTCTCGGCGAGGGTAAGGGAACGGTTCGCCGCGTCCGGAACCGGCCGCAGGAGATTCGCGGGCAGTCCGAGCAGCGCCTCGAAGGTGCGCAGCAGCCCGTCCCGGTCACTGTCGTCGACCACGACGACGGTCACCCGCTCGGGACCCACGACCCGGGCCCAGCGCTCCACCAGCCGGTCGTGCCGGTGTCGCCGCCAGAAGCTGGGGTTGGGCTGCTCGTACGGCGCCTTGCGGAGCATGTGCTCCAGCCAGTTGTCGTAGCCCATGCGCAGGCCGTTCTGCACGTACTGCTGCCACTGCGAGGGCATGATCCTCGCCAGCGGGCGCAGGGTGATCAGGATGTGCACGCGCTCGCCGCCGAGCTGCTCCACGATCCGGGCGATGGTCTCGTCGTCCTCGGCGTCGGCGAAGAACTCGCTGCTGATCACCGAGGTGCGGTCGCCGGTGGCCCGCACGGCGTCGAGGAGGCGCGTCCAGTGCTTGTCCGTGGGCACGGTGTCGCCCATCATCGCGGGCCGGGCGCAGGCGGCGAGGGCCGCTTCCATCGGGTGTCTGCTGTGCGCGGGGAAGTCGACGCCGTGCTCGGGCATCGTGTCCTTCGCGGCGAACAGCGCGCCCTGGATGGCGGTGGTCCCGGTCTTGTGCGGGCCGATGTGCAGCAGCCGGGTCCCGGCGGGCAGCGCTTCCTTAATACAGTCCGTCTCCATGGTTAATGGAAGGTAAGAGTTGTTCCTGAGTTTGACCTGAGAGGAGCCTGGGACACAGATGAGTCCCAGGCTCCCGTCACACAGGTTTCACGGGACTCAGACCACGCTGACGCCGGGGTCGCCCGCCTCCACGCGGAGCGAGGCGTAGGTGCTCGGCGTCGCCGTGGGCTTCACGACGGTGTCCACGACCCTCACCTGCGCGTCGATGCCGTCCCGCCGGATGTCGAAGAGGTGGTAGCCGCGGTGGGCGTCGATCACCTTCCAGTGCGGGTTGTCGGCCATCAGCGGGTCCCACTGGGCGTGGAAGGCGGCCTGGTCCTGGTCGCCGTTGCTGGAGATGGACGTGCCGACGAACTCGGCGCCGACGACGTCGGAGTCCGGATCGGCGAAGTCCGCTTTCAGATCGCTGATCATCGTGAGGTGCCGGTCGCCGCTGAGCACCACGGGGTTGCGGACGCTCTTGAAGTCCTCCAACAGGGCGTTGCGTTCGACCTGGTAGCCGTCCCAGGCGTCGTAGAACCACTGCTTGCCCGCGCCGAGCAGGGTGTCCGTCTCGGCCATCATGATCTGCGAGGCGATGACGTTCCAGCGGGCGGGCGAGTGGTGCAGCCCGTCCAGCAGCCACTGCTTCTGTTCGGCGCCCATCATGGTCATCGCCGGGTCCTCGGCGCCGGCCTGCGTGGTCGCCTGGTCGCTGCGGAACTGCCGGGTGTCCAGGACGTTCAGGCGCATCAGACGGCCGAATTCGAGGCGCCGGTACATCTGGATGTGCGGCCCGTTCGGCACGGCGCTCGCGCGCACCGGCATGTGCTCGTAGTACGCCTGGAAGGCCGCCGTCAGCCGCGCCACGAACGCGTCGTGCGACTGCTTGTCGGGGTCCTGCGGGACCTCCCCCGCCCAGTCGTTGTCCACCTCGTGGTCGTCGAAGGTCACCACCCAGGGGGTGTTGGCGTGCATCGCCATGAGGTCCGGGTCGGTGCGGTACTGCGCGTACCGGTTGCGGTACTGGACCAGGCTGTACGGCTCCCCGGTGCCCTCGTGCCGGCGCGGCCCCGCGTTCGACGGCGCCGACTCGTAGATGTAGTCGCCGACGAAGAGCACGAAGTCGGGGTCCTGGGACAGCATGTCGGCATACGGCGTGAAGTAGCCGTTCTGCCAGTTCTGGCAGGAGGCCAGCGCGACGCGCAGCCGGCCGCCGGAGCTGTTCGCGTGGGGCGCGGTGCGGGTGCGGCCGGTGGCGGAGAGCTGACCGCCGGCGCGGAAGCGGTACCAGTAGTCACGGCCCGGGCGCAGCCCTCGTACATCCACGTGAACGCTGTGCCCGTACTCGGGCCGGGCCGGCGCGATTCCGCGGCGCACGCGCTTTCTGAATCGTTCGTCCTCGGCGAGTTCCCACTCCACGGAGACCACCTGGTCGGGCATGCCGCCGCCGTTGAGCGGGTCAGGGGCGAGCCGCGTCCACAGCACGATGCCGTCGGGCAGCGGGTCGCCGGAGGAGATACCGAGGCTGAACACACCGTCGGGCAGCGGGGTTTCGGCAGCTCGGGCGGAGGTCGGCAGCCAGAGCTGGGCGGAGGCGGCGGCCCCCAGCACCGCCGCGCCGGCCGCGAGAAAACGTCGTCGATCGGGTGATACGGCTCCGGTCATCGGTGAACTCCCTTGCGACGTTGGCCTCTTGGGTCACTTGAAGCCTCACAGTGCGCGGAGTCCCGCCCGTTGAACAGTAAGTATCGCGTCCATGACAAATGAGCGCACAGCAAGAGACCCGTTACTCCGAGAGCAACGGGTCTCAGCCAGATTTGGTAACGCCCTGCGGATGCCTCAGAAGGGCTTGAACTCGTCGAACTCCTGCGCCGCCTCGTCCCGCTCGGCCTGCTTGTCCCGACGCCGCTGCGTCGCCGGCCGCGGCTCGTCGAGCCGGTGGTCCTCGCCACGCCGGCCCAGCATCTCCGCACCGGCCATGACGGTCGGCTCCCAGTCGAAGACGACCGCGTTGTCCTCGGGACCGATCGCGACACCGTCACCGGAGCGCGCGCCGACCTTCATCAACGACGCCTCCACACCGAGGCGGTTGAGCCGGTCGGCGAGGTAGCCGACGGCCTCGTCGTTGTTGAAGTCGGTCTGGCGGACCCAGCGTTCGGGCTTCTCGCCGCGCACGCGGAAGAGGCCGTCCTCCTCCTGTACGACGGTGAAGCCGCTGTCGTCGACCGCCTTCGGGCGGATGACGATCCGGGTCGCCTCCTCCTTCGGCTTCGCGGCACGCGACGCGGCGACGAACTCCGCGATGGCGAAGGACAGTTCACGCAGTCCCGTGTGGGCGACGGCCGACACCTCGAAGACGCGGTAGCCGCGGGCCTCCAGGTCGGGGCGCACCATCTCGGCCAGGTCCTTGCCGTCCGGGACGTCGATCTTGTTCAGGACGACCATGCGCGGGCGGTTGCCGAGCCCGCCGTACTGCTTCAGCTCCTCCTCGATCATGTCGAGGTCGGAGATCGGGTCACGCTCGGACTCCAGCGTCGCGGTGTCCAGGACGTGCACGAGGACGCTGCACCGCTCGACGTGGCGCAGGAACTCCAGGCCGAGGCCCTTGCCCTGGCTGGCGCCCGGGATGAGGCCGGGCACGTCGGCGATCGTGTAGACCGTCTCGCCGGCCGTGACGACGCCCAGGTTCGGGACCAGGGTCGTGAACGGGTAGTCGGCGATCTTCGGCTTGGCCGCGCTGAGCACGGAGATCAGCGAGGACTTGCCGGCGCTCGGGTAGCCCACGAGAGCCACGTCGGCGACCGTCTTCAGCTCCAGGACGATGTCCTGGAGGTCACCGGGCACGCCGAGCAGCGCGAAACCGGGGGCCTTGCGGCGGGCCGAGGCCAGCGCCGCGTTGCCGAGGCCGCCCCGGCCGCCCTGCGCGGCGATGTACGAGGTGCCGTGGCCGACGAGGTCGGCGAGCACGTTGCCCTCGCCGTCGAGCACGACGGTGCCGTCCGGCACCGGCAGGACCAGGTCCTGGCCGTCCTTGCCGGAGCGGTTGCCGCCCTCGCCGGGCTTGCCGTTGGTGGCCTTGCGGTGCGGGGAGTGGTGGTAGTCGAGCAGCGTGGTCACGGACTGGTCGACGATGAGGATGACATCCCCACCCCTTCCGCCGTTGCCGCCGTCCGGGCCGCCGAGCGGCTTGAACTTCTCACGGTGGACGGAGGCACAGCCGTGGCCTCCGTTACCCGCGGCGACATGCAGCTCGACGCGGTCCACGAAGGTGGTCATGGGATGTGCCTCCAGTTACGTACAGCGATGTCTCTTGGTTGAGCTATGTCTCTACGTCAACACGCGAAAGGCGGACCCGCTTCCCGGAAGGGAAGTGAGGTCCGCCTCGCGAAAGCTTCCGATCAGTTGCCTGATTCAGCTACCTGATGCTTCAGGCGACCGGAACGATGTTCACGACCTTGCGGCCACGGTGGGTACCGAACTCCACCGCACCGGCGTTCAGCGCGAACAGCGTGTCGTCGCCGCCACGGCCGACGCCCGAACCGGGGTGGAAGTGGGTGCCGCGCTGGCGGACCAGGATCTCACCAGCGTTGACGACCTGACCGCCGAAGCGCTTCACGCCGAGCCGCTGGGCATTGGAGTCGCGACCGTTCCGGGTGGACGATGCGCCCTTCTTGTGTGCCATCTCTCCTCAGTCCCTTACTTCGCAGCCGCGGGGATCTCAGTGACCTTGATCGCCGTGTACTGCTGGCGGTGGCCCTGACGACGGCGGTAGCCGGTCTTGTTCTTGTACCGAAGGATGTCGATCTTGACGCCCTTGTGGTGGTCCACGATCTCGGCCTGGACCTTGATGCCGGCCAGGACCCACGGGTCGCTGGTCACAGCGTCGCCGTCGACAACGAGCAGGGTCGAGAGCTCGACCGTGTCGCCAACCTTGGCAGTGGAAATCTTGTCAACCTCAACGATGTCGCCGACAGCAACCTTGTGCTGGCGACCACCGCTGCGCACGATGGCGTACACGCGGATCTCACTCTCTTGCTCAGGGACGGCACCCCCGCAGTCCAGCCGCCCTGCAGAGCAGACGGCCTCTCCCGGCGGAACACGCCCGGGAGGAAGAGGTTTACGGGGATGTGGCGTGTCACCAGTGGACACGCCGACAGTCAAGGTTACGGGGCCGCAGCCGAACGGGTCAAACCGGGCCCCTGAGGGTGTGCGACCGATCACATGGACCGGCCGCACACCCCTGAGGTTCAGCCCTCGTCGGTGGAGGCGGTGACGGAGGACGGGTTCGTCTGCTCCGCCGCCGCGGTCTTCTTCGACGTGGTCTTGGCGGCCTTCTTGGCCGTCGTCTTCTTGGCGGCCGTCTTCTTGGCCGCGGTCTTGGTGGCCGCCGCCTTCTTGGCGACCGCCTTCTTCGCCGGGGCCTTCTTGGCCGTCTTGCGCGCGGCCGTCTTCTTGGCCGGAGCCTCGGCCTCGGCAGAAGCCTCCGCGACCGGCGCCTCCTCCACCACGGCCGACGGTACGACCGTGACGGCCGCCTCCTCGGACGCGGTGGGCGCGGTGGCCTTGCGCACGGCACGACGCCGCGGGCGGGCCGGAGCCGCACTCTCGACAGGCGCCGCCTCGGGCTGCTCGACCTGCGCCGGGGCGGGTGCCTCGACGACGACCGGCGCGGCGGCCTCGGTGACCGTCACCACGGCGGCCTCCTCGGCCCCCGCCGGCGAACCGGCGGGCGCGGTCGCCTTACGGGTCGCCCGACGGCGCGTACGGCCCTTGGGCGCGGCGTCGTCGACAACAGGGGCCACGTCGACCACAGGCGCTTCGACAGTGACCGGAGCCTCGACGACCGGGGCCTCCACGGCGACGGGCGCGGCCTGCGCGACAGCGGCCGGCTCGGCCTCCTCGCGGACCTCACGCGCCTGCCGCGCCTCACGGGCCTCGGCCCTCGGCGCACCGGCCGGAGCCGACGCCCGTCGACTGGTCCGGCGCCGCGAACGCCCACCGCGGGTGGCCGCGGCCTCGGCCTCGGCGGCGCTGCTGTACAGGTCCTCGTCGGGCCTGAACTCGGTCTCCGTGAACGGCACCGGCATGGCGACCTCGGCCGCCACCTCCGCCTCGGTCTCGACCTCGTCGTCGGCCACATCGTGCTCGTGGTCGTGCTCGTGCGTGTCGTGGGCGTCCTGCCCACTCCCGTCGCCACCGCGTCCGCGCCGCTTGCGCTTGCCGCCGCCACCGACCGAGGTCGGCTGCTCCATGTGGACGATCACGCCACGGCCGTTGCAGTGGACGCAGGTCTCGGAGAAGGACTCCAGGAGGCCCTGTCCGACGCGCTTGCGGGTCATCTGCACGAGGCCCAGCGAGGTGACCTCGGCGACCTGGTGCTTCGTACGGTCGCGCCCGAGGCATTCGAGCAGGCGCCGCAGGACCAGGTCCCGGTTGGACTCCAGGACCATGTCGATGAAGTCGATGACGACGATGCCGCCCAGGTCGCGCAGCCGCAGCTGGCGCACGATCTCCTCGGCCGCCTCCAGGTTGTTCCTGGTCACGGTCTCTTCGAGGTTGCCGCCCTGACCGGTGAACTTGCCGGTGTTGACGTCGATCACGATCATCGCTTCGGTCTTGTCGATGACCAGCGAGCCGCCGCTGGGCAGCCAGACCTTGCGGTCCAGCGCCTTCATCAGCTGCTCGTCGATGCGGTACGTCGCGAAGACGTCGACCTCGGAGGTCCACTTGGACAGCCGGTCGGCCAGGTCGGGGGCGACGTGCGAGACGTAGCCGTGGATGGTGTCCCACGCCTCGTCACCGCTGACGATGACCTTGGTGAAGTCCTCGTTGAAGATGTCGCGCACGACGCGGACGGTCATGTCCGGCTCGCCGTACAGCAGAGTCGGGGCGTTCGAACCGCCGCCGCTCTTCGACTTCTTCTGGATGTCCTCCCACTGCGCCTGGAGCCGCTCGACGTCACGGCTCAGCTCGTCCTCGCTCGCGCCCTCGGCGGCGGTGCGCACGATGACGCCCGCGTCCTCGGGGACGATCTTCTTGAGGATGGTCTTCAGCCGGGCCCGCTCGGTGTCGGGCAGCTTGCGGCTGATGCCGGTCATGGAGCCCTCGGGCACGTAGACCAGGTAGCGGCCGGGCAGGGAGACCTGGCTGGTGAGGCGCGCGCCCTTGTGCCCGATCGGGTCCTTCGTCACCTGCACGAGCACGGACTGCCCGGACTTCAACGCACTCTCGATGCGCCGCGGCCCGTTGGCCATGCCGAGCGCTTCGAAGTTCACTTCACCGGCATAAAGGACAGCGTTCCGTCCCTTGCCGATGTCGATGAAGGCGGCCTCCATCGAGGGCAGCACGTTCTGGACCTTGCCCAGGTAGACGTTGCCGACGTACGAGGTCGACTGCTCCTTGTTGACGTAGTGCTCGACGAGCACGCCGTCCTCCAGGACGCCGATCTGCGTGCGCTCGCCGCTCTGGCGGACGACCATCACGCGCTCGACGGCCTCGCGGCGGGCCAGGAACTCTGCCTCGGTGATGATCGGGACGCGACGGCGCCCCTGCTCGCGGCCTTCACGGCGGCGCTGCTTCTTGGCTTCGAGACGCGTCGAGCCCTTGATGGACTGCACCTCGTCGCTGGGGTGCTCGTCCTTCTTGGCGCGCGGCTCGCGGACCTTGACGACGGTGCGCTCGGGGTCGTCCGACGACGAGGGCGTCTCGGCCTCACCGGAGGAGTCACCGGCGCGACGACGCCGACGGCGCCTACGACGGCTGCTGCTGGACCCGGAACCGCCCTGGTCCTCGTCCGCGTCCTCGGCGTCTTCCTCGATCTGCTCGGCGGTGTCCTCGGAGTCCTGCGCTACCTGCTCGGCGGCGTACTCCTCGTTATCGTCGCCCTCGTCCTCACCGGTGGCGGACTCGCCACGGCGACGGCGGCGGCCACCACGGCGACGGCGACGGCGCGAACCGGTCTCCTCGGCCTCGTCACCGTCGGCGGAGTCCTCGGCCTCGTCGGCCTCTTCGGGCTCCTCCTCCACGACGACGGCCTCGACAACGGCGGGCGTCTCGGGCTCGGCCTCGAAGGCGGCACCCCGGCGACGACGCCGACGGCGTCCCCCGGTCTCCTCCTCGACGGCCTCCACGACGACGGGCTCGGCTACGACGATCTCTTCCTCGTCGTCCTCCACCGCCTCGGCGGCAGCGGCAGCCGCGGCCCGCTCCGGCGTCTGGAACATCGGCTCGGTGAAGACGGGCGCCTGGAACACGGCCACGGCGGGCCGCCTCGGCCGACGCGGTCCGTCCTCGTCCTCGGCGGTGTTCCCGGTCTTGGGCGCGGGCGCGGAGAACCCTCCGGCGGCGGTCCGCACGGACCGGCGCCGACGACGCGGCCCGGAGTCCTCGACGGGCTCGGTCTCGGCGGCGGCCTTGGTCTCCGCGGTGTCCGCGGCGGTCTCGTCGTTCACAGGGGCCTCCTCGCCCACGGGCGTCCCGGCAGGCGCGGACACACGGCGCGTGGCGCGACGACGGCTCCGGCGCGGGGCGGCATCCTCGTCGGAGGCAGCGGGCGCGGCACCTTCGGTCACTTCGGTTGCGGCGACGGCAGCAGGCGCTGCGATCGCTTCGTTGCTCTCGGCGGCCTCGACGACCTCAGCGGCCTCGGCCGCCTGCGGCGCACCGGCGGGCGCGGAGGCACGCCGGGTGGCACGACGGCGCGTACGCCCGGCGGGCGCGGCCTCTTCCTCTGCGGGCGCCTCCACAGACGCCTCCACGACGGCGGGAGCCTCGGGCTCCTCCACGGCCTCGGGGGCGACGGTCTCGGGCGCGGTCACCCGGCGCGTGGCACGACGACGGCTCCGGCGCGGGGCGGCATCCTCGTCGGACGCGGCGGGCGCGGCCTCCTCGACGGCGGCAGGCGCGGCGGCGGCAACGGCCGGCACCACGATCTCGCCCGCGTCGGGCACGACGCTCGCCTCGGGCGCGGACACCCGGCGGGTGGCACGACGGCGCGTACGCCCGGCGGGCGCGGCTTCCTCTGTGAGAGCAGGTGCCTCGACAGCCCCTTCGGTCACCTCGGCCGCAACGGGCTCGGTGACCTCGACGCTCTCGTCCTGCTTCTCGTCGGTCGCCTCGGCCGGTATGGCCGGAGCGTTGCTTTCGACCGCGCCCTCGGCGCCGGTCGGCGGTCCCGCCGGGCGAGACGCGGCGCGGCGCCTGCGGCGCGGCGGCAGCGTGTCGCTGGGGGTGTTCAGTTCGGAACCCTCGGTGGGTTCGGTCGGTTCGAGCATGCGGGCGTTTCTCCCGTCAGGCTCCCGGGCGCCGCGCCTGGTCCGGCATGGATGCCGGTGACGTCCGCGGCTCGCGCGTTGCGCGGTGCCGCCGTCCGGGGCGCGGGCGCCGCACGGGAGCTCTCTGTGTCCTGTCTCGCCGGTTCCGTACGCCCAGATGCGGACGGCCTGGCGAAAGTCTTGTGGTCGGTGCGCTGCCCGACCCAGGTGGCTCCCGAGTCCGAGGGCGGCGCTACGACATCGGTCCCTGCGCGGAACCTTCCCTACGCCGGCGCCTTCGCGGCGGCAGCTTCGGCGACCGTGGTATTTCCGGTCACTGCTGCCTCGCGGTCGGGCGCGAGCGGGTCGGTCACCGTGCCGGTCTCTTCATCGAACAGCCCCTGCGCCAGCCTGGTCACCGCTGCGGCGACCGGCGGCGCCAGGTCGGCCACGGCGCGAAGACCGGACAGGACGTCGTCGGGTCGAACGGCAGGCGTCACGTGCCGAACAACCAGCCGCAGTATCGCACAGGCCTGGTCGGTAGGCCTATCAGCCTGTGGACCGATCGTCTCAGAAGAGGCTTCGAGACTTGCTACGGCGGAGCGGGCGTCGAACGTACGCATGCCGTTCTTGGCCATGCGCTGGACCTCGACGCTCTCGGCCGCGTTGAACGCGGCCACCGCGCGCTCGGCGTCCTCGGGTGCCACCCCGTCGAGCCGCAGCTCCCACACGGAAGCCGTGAGCCGGTCGGCGAGCCCGGAGGTCCGGGCCTCGACCGCGTCGATGATGTCGAGCCCGACGGGCATCGACTCGTCGAGCAGCTCGCGCAGCTTGTCGGGGTCGCGCTCGGCGGTGAGCGCGATCTCCAGGTATTCCGCCTCACTGCCCGTGCCGGTGGGTGCGGCATTGGCGTACGACACCTTCGGATGCGGCGTGAACCCCGCCGAGTACGCCATCGGCACCTCGGCGCGGCGCAGCGCACGCTCGAAGGCGCGCTGGAAGTCTCGGTGGCTGGTGAACCGGAGGCGGCCGCGCTTGGTGTAGCGCAGTCGGATGCGCTGCACCGCGGGTGCGGGCGGCGGGCCTTCGGGCTGTCGCTTGCCCAGTGTCCTAGTCCTTCGTGAGAACGGTCGTACTTCTACCAAGAGTACGTGTCTCGTCGCCCGTAGGTTCCCGTCGCTCCACCGGCTCCGGCTGTCGCGGTTCGCCGAGGACCAGCCGCCGGAAGTCGGCACGGGCCTGCCGGGCGGAGTCGCGCGCGGCGGTCAGTACCTGCCGGGTGACCCTGCCCACACTGCGTGCGGCCCCGGCTGCGGGCCGCAGCACCAGGTCCCGTACGACGTGTCCGACCGGGGTGAGGATCGTCCGGTACACCCAGCTCACGGGCTCCACGAAGATCCACCGGAAGAGGGTCCCGAGGAACCGCCCCACGGCGAGCGAGATGTGCCCCGCGATCCGCCAGGCGTGCCCGAGGGCGTCCAGGATCTCCCGCCCGACGACGGCCAGCACGCGGCCGACCGGTGTGAGGATCCAGCGCCAGAGGGCGACCGCGGGCAGGACGAGCAGAATCCGGGCGGTCCAGTACAGGACGGTGCCGATCCCGGTGCCGACCGTCGTCGCCAGCCACAGGAGCCCCCGGCCGCACCAGGCGATCCCGTGCCCGACGGGGGTGAGGATCCACGCGTACAGCCATCCGGCGGGCAGGACGAGCAGATACCGGGCGAGCCACGCCATGACCGCCCCGCCGGCGGCCAGTGCGGCCCCCGCCCCCTTGAGGACCCACGCGCACGCGTGCCCGACGGGTGTCAGCACGCGCGCGTACAGCCAGGCCAGGGCGGCGCCGGTCCCGTGCGCGACCGGGGTCAGCACATACCGGTACAGCCAGCCGAGGGGCACGACCAGGAGTACCTTCGCGAGCCAACCGAGCGCCTTGGCGAGGGGTACGACGCCGTACCGCCACAGCGCCACCCACGGCCAGACGAACACCGCGCGCCCCAGCGGACGCAGCACGGTCCGGTACAGGAACCGCCCGCCGACCACCAGCGCGTCCCACACCAACCGCACCGGCACGACCAGCACGAGCACGACGATCCGCACCGGGACACGGATCGCGACGGCGAGACACCCCTCGGGCGGCTGCGGCGACGGCCGCACGGAGGGCGGCTTCTCGAATTTCCTGGGGGCGTCCATACCGGCCAAGACGCCTCAGCCCCCCGTCCGGATCCAGTACCGCAACTTCCCGCCCCGCTCGCCTCGAACTCCCCACCACCTGCTTGATCAAGGGTACGGGTCGGTACGGCTGACGTCGGTGTGCAGGAGGCGGGGTGAGGGGTGCACGGTGACGCGTTCAGACCATCCCGATGATCACCCCGTCCCGCACGACGACCAGTGTGCGGGACCTCAGCGATCGTCGGCAGGAGGAGCAAGCAGCGCGTCCACGATCTCCCGCAGCGGTGCGGCCAGTTGGTCGGCGGTGGCGTCCCGTAGGGGCTGCAGGCCTACGGCGGACCGTACGACGGCGACGCCGACGCCCAGTGCGACCAGGAGTTCCGCCCGCAGCAGTCGTTCGTCGTCCTCCCCCGCCGGTCCTCCGCCGGAGGCTTCCAGCACCTGGTGGGTAAACTCGTCCAGGGCCTTGCGGCGCAGGGCGTCCACGCGTTCGTCGCCGGAGTCGCGGAGCAGCATCAGCACGGGGTGTTCGCCGAACTCCGGCCAGGCACCGGCGGACAGTTGGCGGCTGAGTGCCTCGGCGAGGCCGGCCCGGTCCGAGGGGAATTCCTCGTCCCGGCCCAGGAAACGGGGAGTTGAGGCGAGAGCCGCCTTGAAGAGCCCTTCCTTCGAGTCGAAGTACCGCTTGATGAGCGCGAGGTTGACCCCGACGTCGGCGGCGACGTCCCGCAGCGTCGTGCGGTCGTACCCGAGCCGGGTGAAGCGGCTGCTCGCGGCCTCCAGGAGCGCCTGCCGGGTCGCCGCGGCGTCCCGCCGACGGGGTCCGTCACCCTCAGTCGTCACCACCGGCGACCTCCCTCTACCACCCTCGACCAGCTCAAGTAATCACTCGTTGACATGACTACAGGGCATGGTTACGTTAGGCAAGTAATCACCTGATGACTTAGCCCGCCCCCTGACCTTCACTCTCCCCCGTCCGAAAGGACAGCGGTGTCCAAGCAAGCCCTCCTCGTCATGGACGTCCAGCGCATGATCGTGGACCGTTACCCCGACCCGGCCTATCTGCCGCGCCTGCGCAAGGCGATCGACGCGGCCCGTGCGGGCGGCGTCGCCGTGATCCACGTGACCGTCGGATTCCGCCCCGGCGCCCCGGAGATCAGCCCCCGCAACAAGCTGTTCGGCAGGCTCGCGGGCTCGCCCGCGTCGGCCGCCGCCGGCCAGGCCAACGAGATCCACCCGGACGTGGCCCCCGCATCCGGCGACATCCTCGTCACCAAGCGCCGCGTCAGCGCCTTCGCCGGCAGCGACCTCGACATGGTCCTGCGGGCGAACGACATCGACCACCTGGTCCTCACCGGCATCGCCACCAGCGGCGTCGTCCTGTCCACCCTGCGCCAGGCCGCCGACCTGGACTTCACCCTCACCGTCCTGTCCGACGGCTGCCTCGACAACGACCCGGAGGTGCACCGGGTCCTCACGGAGAAGGTGTTCCCGATGCAGGCGGAGGTCACGACGGTGGCGGACTGGGTCGCCGCGCGCTGACTGCCTATATTGGTGCCGGTACTTGCTGGACCGGAGTCAACTCCGGTGCGATCCGGGGGGATTGAGCGTTCGTGCGACCACGAAGAACTCGCGGGGCCGCGGTGGTCACCGCACTCTGCGCCGTAGCCGTAGTGCTCCTCGGCGCCTGCGGGACACGGGTCGCCGGTGACACGGGCGAGGCGACGTCGACCGAGTCGATCCCCTGGACCCTGGCGCAGCCCTCCGCGGTCACGGCGGCCCAACTGGCCGACGACCGGCGCACGTTGACCCTGACCGCCCGAGTACCCGACGGCAAACACCTGTGCGTACGGGCGTTCAAAGCCGCATTCACCGAAGCCTCGCAGAAGACCGTGTGGGTCCAGGTCACCTTCTCCTCACCGTCGGGGGACAGACGCTCCGGCTGCACCGGGGAACGCAAGGCCTCGACGCGGGTCCGGCTGCCCGAACCCCTGGGCAGCCGGGAACTGGTCGTCGACAACTACACGCAATTCACCGCCGACGGCGCCAAGTTGCCCGCGCTGCGGCTGTGCGGGCGACTCGGCTGCCACCCGGCGCCCACCGGCTGCACCACCGCCTCCTACGAACAGGCGCTGATCGCGGCCGACGCCCCCGCGCACACCTATCGCGACGCGGAACACTGCGACGGCAAGTGGCTGGTCCTCGACTTCTCCTGGCGCACGGGCCCGGTCTGCGGCGACACGACCGCGACGCCGTCCGGCTGCACGTCCCGGCTGGGCGACCGCTGGTTCTTCCGTGCGGAGCCCGCCGGTTGGAAACCGATCACCACGAGCGCGGCCGGAGGCTGCGGGGCCGTCCAGCACGTGGAGCCCGCCTTCCCCACCGCGTTGTGCGGCGGGCTGGCCCCGCTCTCCTCGTCGCTGCACCCGAGTTACGCGCCTCCGTCCGCCTCGGCGAGCAGCAGTCAACTGCCCTGACCCGGACCGGACTTCAGCCCTGCGCCGTGGGCCTGACGACGATCTCGTTGACGTCGACGTCCGAGGGCTGGTTGACGGCGTAGACGATCGCCTCGCCGATCGCCGTGGCGGGGATGGCGATGCCCATCATGTCCTCGGCGACCGCGCGCATGCCCAAGTCGCTGATGCCGTCGGTCAGTTCGCTGCGGGTGAGGCCGGGGCTGACCACGGTGACGCGCAGGTCGCGGCTCTCCTGCCGCAGCCCTTCGGAGATCGCGCGGACGGCGGACTTGGTGGCGCAGTAGACGGCCGCGGTGGGGTCGACGCGGTGTCCGGCGACCGAGGCGACGTTCACGATGTGGCCCGCGCCCTGCTCGCGCATCACGGGCAGGACCGCGGCGATGCCGTGCAGCACGCCTCGGATGTTCACGTCGATCATGCGGTTCCACTCGTCGACCTTCAGGGCCTCCAGCATCGCCAGGGGCATCACGCCCGCGTTGTTGACGAGCACGTCGACACGGCCGTACGACTCCTGCGCGGCCCGGACGAAGGCCCGCACGCTCTCCAGGTCGGTCACGTCCAGCTCGTGGTGGTCGGCCGTGCCCCCGGCCGCCCGGATGTCCTTGGCGACGGCGGCGATGCGGTCGGCGCGGCGGGCGCCGAGAAACACCCGATGGCCGGCCGCGGCCAGCAGCCGGGCCGTGGCCTCGCCGATACCGCTGCTCGCGCCGGTGATCAGGACGACCTTGCCGGTACGGGAGACGGACGGGACGGTGGTGGCAGTCATGGGGACCCCTCAGCACGTTCGCGGAAAGCCGATCAGCGCGCGGCGGTGATCCACCGCACCTTCCGAGCATCGGCGGGATCCGCCCGATGAGGCAGGACGAGGCTTCCTGGGTGCACCACTCCTAGGAAGCGAGGGGGCGCCGTAGGCTGGTGGAATGGACGGTTCGGACGGTTACGCGCTCGGTGACTTCCTGCGTGCGCGGCGCTCCCGGCTGACGCCCGCGGAGGTGGGTTTTCCCAGTTCCGGGGCGCGCCGGGTGGCCGGGCTGCGGCGCGAGGAGGTCGCCGTGCTGGCCGGGGTCAGCGCCGACTACTACGCCCGGCTGGAGCAGGGCCGGGAACGCAGCCCCTCCGGCCAGGTGGTCGACGCCATCGCGCGGGCCCTGCGCCTCGACACGGACGCCCGCTGGCACGCGTACCGCCTGGCCGGCCTGGTCCCGAGGCCCGTTCCCGCCGAGCCGTCCGACGAGGTGGACCCGGCGCTGCTCCAGTTGATGCACGCGTTCCCCACGGCGGCGGCGTACGTCATCAACCGGCGCCTGGAGGTCCTCGCGTCGAACGCGCTGGCCGACGCGCTTCTCGCACCCCTGGGCGACCGCCGCAGAATGGTCCGCACGCTCTTCCTGGACCCCGCCGCCCGGGACCTCTTCGCCGACTGGCAGCACGTCGCGCGCTGCTCCGCCGAGGCGTTGCGACTGGCCACGGGACACGACCGGGACGACCGGGAGCTCAGCGCGCTGATCGCCGAACTCCTCGGCGGGAGCGCGGAGTTCGCGACGTTCTGGCAGGACCACAGCGTCCGCCGCCCCGGCCGCCAGGCCAAGACCTTCAACCACCCGGACGTGGGCCGGATCACGCTCACGTACCAGACGTTCGACGTGCAGAGCGCCCCCGGCCAGTGCCTGCTGGTCGGTACGGCCGAGCCGGGCACGGGGGACGCGGAGTCGCTGGCCCGGTTGGGGTCCCTGCACGCGGCTGAGACCTTGAAAGTGCCCCGGCCGTAAGCGAGTCAGTGCCCGGCGAGCCAGTCCGTGTAGTGGGTGGCGGTGATGCGGGCGTCGTCCGGGGCGGTGAGGACGTCACCGGGGACGACGGCGAACATGCCGGCGGTGTCGTCGGTGACCACGGAGCCCGTGCCGCCCTTGGCGGTCAGGGTGAGCCGGCCGAGTTCGTCGAGGGGGTAGACGTCCGGGCCGCCGATGTTCAGGACGCCGTTCAGGGGGCTGCCCGCGGCGACTTCGACGACGACGCGCGCGACCTCGGCGGCGGCGATCGGCTGGATCGGCGTGCGCGGCAGGCGGACGGTGTCGCCGTCGGTGGTCATGGCCAGGGTCGCGTCCATGAACTCCATGAACTGCGTGGCGCGGACGATGGAGTACGGGACCGGGCCGCTCTTGAGGATGTCCTCCTGAAGGACCTTCGCCCGGTAGTAGTCCAGACCCGGCACCTGGTCCACGCCGACGATGGACAGGATGACGAAGTGGCCGACCCCGCCCTTCTCGCTCGCGGCGAGCAGGTTGTCCATCGACGTCTGGAAGAAGGCGAGCGAGGCGTCGTCGAAGGTCGGCGAGTTCGTGAGGTTGACGACGACGTCGACGCCCGCGACGGCCGCCTCCAGCCCCTGACCGCTGATGATGTCCACGCCCGTGGACTGGGAGTGCGGCAGCGCCTGATGCCCGGCCGCGTTCAGGTTCCGCACGACCTGCGACCCGATCAGCCCCGTTCCGCCGATGACTGCGAACTTCATGACACACGCCTTCCGTAGCTGCCTGACGTCATCTCGACACCAAACCCGGACACTTTCTATCCGAGATAATACCCGGACAGCTCGTGTCCGAGTCAACGGGCGTCTGCCTAAAATGAGGGAGTGAAGATGTCCGGCG
Organism: Streptomyces sp. NPDC050508; assembly: GCF_040655155.1. NCBI lineage: Bacteria > Bacillati > Actinomycetota > Actinomycetes > Kitasatosporales > Streptomycetaceae > Streptomyces > Streptomyces sp. NPDC050508. The sequence continues at coordinate 140,678 of NZ_JBFAJJ010000007.1, read as the reverse complement.
GAGTCGAGTGGGCCCTGCACTGCTGTGTCGTGCTGACCTCGACGGAGGCACCGGTACCGGCCGCGCGCCTGGCCCAGTTCCACGATGTGTCACCGACCTACCTCGCCAAGCAGTTGCAGGCCCTCTCCCGCTCCGGGCTGGTGCGATCGGTGCAGGGAAAGTCGGGCGGCTACGTCCTGACCCGCTCCCCGGAGTCGATCACTGTGCTCGACGTCGTCGAGGCGATCGACGGCCCCGACCCGGCCTTCGTGTGCACGGAGATCCGCCAACGCGGCCCGATGGCCACCCCGCCCGAGGCCTGCGCCACACCCTGCGCGATCGCCCGCACGATGGCCGCCGCCGAGTCGGCCCGCCGGGACGCCCTGCGGTCCGTCACGATCGCCGACCTGGCGGGCGACGTGGAATCGGACTCCGGGAAGGGGACGCTGGCGGGGGTCGGTGTGTGGCTGGCGTCATCCGAGGGGCACCACGGCTGACTCTCGCCGTCAGCCGGTCAGCTCCCCCACCAGTCCGCGGATCCGCCGCTCGATCTCGTCCCGGATCGGGCGCACCGCGTCGACCCCCTGGCCGGCCGGGTCGTCGAGCTGCCAGTCGAGGTACCGCTTGCCCGGAAAGACCGGGCAGGCATCGCCACACCCCATCGTGATCACGACATCCGACGCCCGCACCGCGTCGACCGTGAGCACCTTCGGCGTCTCGGCGGAGATGTCGACGCCGACTTCCCTCATCGCCTCCACCACCGCCGGGTTCACCGCGTCGGCGGGAACGGAACCGGCGGAGCGGACCTCGACCCGGTCCCCGGCGAGGTGGGCGAGGAACGCCGCCGCCATCTGGGAGCGGCCCGCGTTGTGGACGCAGACGAACAGGACGGACGGCACGGGAGGTGCGGACGGCACCGGCGATTCGGACGGTACGGACGGGCGGTCGGCGGGAGCAGTCATGGCGATGTCTTCCGGAGAGGAGCGGGAGGTGAGGCGGAGGCGGGTGCGGAAATGGGCGCGGACGCGGGCACGGAAGCGGATCCGGGGCGCCCGAAGACCGCCGCCGCCAAGCCCAACCCGAGGACCCCGCCGACCAGTTGAGCGGCGACGAACGGGGCGACCGAGGACGGCGCTATCCCGGCGAACGTGTCCGTGAACGCCCGCCCGACGGTCACCGCCGGGTTGGCGAAGGACGTAGAGGAGGTGAACCAGTACGCGGCCCCGATATAGGAAGCCACCGCCACCGGTGCCAGGCGCGCGTGTCCCACCCGGCCCAGGCCGAGGACCAGCGCCACCAGTCCGGCCGTCGCGACGACTTCGCCCAGCCACAGGTGGCCGGCGGAGCGGTCGCGTGTGGACCATGCGACCAGCGGTTCGGCGAACATCGCGTCGGCGAGGACCGCGCCGGCGACCGCTCCGACGATCTGCGCGGGGACGTACGCCGCCACGTCCCGCCCGCTCGGCCCGTCGCCGTCGGCCCGTCCGGTGATCCAGGCCGCGAGGGTGACGACAGGATTGAGATGCGCGCCGGAGACCGGCCCGAGGAGCGCGATCAGCACCCCGAGCCCGAAGACGGTGGCGAGCGAGTTGGCCAGCAGTTGCACGCCCACGTCGTGCGACAGCTCGGACGCCTGGATGCCGGAACCGACCACCACCGTCACGAGTGCGGCCGTACCGACACCTTCCGCCAGCGCGCGCCGCGCCAGTGAGGCGCTCACGCCGGCGCGGCGGCGGGCTCGGCGGCGGTCAGGAAGGCGGCCAACCGGTCCAGGACTCCGGGCAGCACCCAGTAGTAGACCCAGGTGCCGCGGCGCTCGCAGTCGATGAGTCCCGCCTGCCGCAGCAGTTTGAGGTGGTGCGAGATCGTCGGCTGGGACAGCTCGAAGGCGGGCGTCAGCTCGCACACGCACACCTCGCCGCCCCGGCCGCGGGCGGCGATCATCGACAGCAGCCGCAGCCGGACCGGGTCCCCCAGCGCCTTGAAGATCCTCGCCAGGTCGGCCGCCCGGTCCTCGTCCAGCGGAGCCGACGCAAGCCCCTGGCAGCAGCCGTCGTCGGCGTCCCGGCCGAGGACCTTCAGCTCTTGTTTCGACATGCGTCTATATTGACATCCCTCGATCCAGGGCGCAAGGTTGAATCGACGAACGTCAATACAAGCCGTTCAGGAGTGACCCATGTCAGCCATCCCAGCCGTACCAGCCATGCCCGAGCAGTCCACCGACCTGCGCGAGACCGTCCGTCGGCGCTACGCCGCCGCGGCCGTCCAGGTCACCGAGGGCGGCGCCGCCTGCTGCGGCCCGCAGGCCGTGGAGGTGGACGAGAACTTCGGTTCCACCCTCTACACCGCCGACGAACGCGGCACCCTGCCCGCCGAGGCCGTCGCCGCCTCCCTCGGCTGCGGCAACCCCACCGCCGTCGCCGACCTCCACGAAGGCGAGCGCGTCCTCGACCTGGGCTCGGGCGGCGGCATCGACGTCCTGCTCTCCGCCCGCAGGGTCGGCCCCACCGGCAAGGCCTACGGCCTCGACATGACCGACGAGATGCTCCAACTCGCCCTGGCCAACGCCGAGAAGGCCCAGGTGGCCAACGTCGAGTTCCTCAAGGGCACCATCGAGGCGATCCCGCTGCCCGGCGGCACCATCGACGTCGTGATCTCCAACTGCGTCATCAACCTGTCCACCGACAAGCCCGCCGTCTTCGCCGAGACCTTCCGCGTACTCAGGCCCGGCGGGCGCCTCGGCATCTCCGACGTCGTCGCCGACGACACCCTGACCCCGGCACAGCGCGCCGAACGCGGGGACTACGTCGGCTGCATCGCCGGTGCCCTGTCCTTCACGGAGTACCGGGAAGGTCTCGAAGCAGCCGGGTTCACAGGCGTCGAGATCACTCCCACGCACCCCGTCGCCGACGGCATGCACTCCGCCGTCGTACGCGCGTCGAAGCCCCTGCCCGTCGAGGGCACCGCACCGACGGCCACGTCGGCCGACCCGTGCTGCGGCGTGGACGCGTGCTGCACCGACGCCGAGACGTCCGCGGATCCGGCGCTCACCGTCACCGAGTCGAAGTCGGCGGCCGGCTGCGCCTGCCAGGGCTGACCGGACGGCCCGTCGCCGCCTACTTCTTCCTGCCCCTGGCCGCCTTGCCCGCCCGGGAGGCCTTCGGCCTGCGTGCGGGGTTCGCCGGCCGGGGGACCGCGGTGACGTGCGGGACGGCGAACTCCCGGTTGGTCATGGTCTGCCGGCGGATGGAGGCGGGCAGGTCCGGCAGGGCCAGCAACCTGTCGCACGCCTCGACGGAGGCCGCGAACTCGCCCACCCAGTAGGCGGTGATCGAGAACTCGAAGAGAAGCCCCCATCGGTACACCCAGGGTTTGGTGAAGAGCAGATCGTCCGGTTCGGGACTGCCGACGACGTCACCGAGAAGGGCGTGCGCGGTGCGGTAGCGGCCCGCGACCCGTAGGCGGGACACCAACTCGTAGCAGGCCTCCAGCCGTTGGGGACGCCCGTCCCACGCTCGGGAGAACGCGTCCATCGCCCCCGGCCAGTCGTCGGTCTGCTCCGCCCGCAGGATTCCGGCCTCCAGGAGCGAGCAGTAGACCTCCTCGCCCCAACCGCCCATCCTGGCCCGCTGCTCGTAGAGAGCGACGGCCTCCTCCGCGTGCCCCAGGTCGCGTTCGGTGTTGGCCAGGTAGAAGACCGTGCGCGGATTGTCCGGGTCCCGCTCGAACTCGCGCCTCAGCAGCCGCGCGTCGCGCTCGAACTTGTCGCTGCGGCACCCGCCGTCGGCCTGGTCCTCGATGACGAGCGCGTCCAGGTTCTCCTGGACGTCGGGTCCGTCGGTGCACGGGTACTCGTGCGTGACGCCCTCGTAACGCCACAGCCGGTCGCCCCGCATCAGGTGCTTGAACCGGTGCTGGGTGCCGGGTGCGTCGTAGCGCAGCATGTACGAGCCCGCCGTCAGCCGGGGCAACGGGGCGTCCTGGCGCAGGACGTGGTCCGCGTCGAGCGTGAGCAGGTAGTCGGCCATTCCGTGGGCGTGCTGGATGTTCCGGGTCCGGTTGTGCCCGAAGTCGACCCAGGGTTCCTCGTGGAGTTCACCCGGAACACCGTCCAGCACCTTGCGGATCAGGTCCTGCGTGCCGTCCGTCGAGCCGGTGTCGGAGATCACCCAGTAGTCGACGAGCGGGCGGACGGCCTCCAGACAGCGCTCGATCACGAGCGACTCGTTCTTGACGATCATGCACAGGCAGAGGGTCTGCTGCTTCACGGCCTCACCCGTCCCGGACTGCTCACGTCCCGTCGGAAACACGCGGGCCACAGTGGCACGCGCCCGCTCCGCGACCGTCCATCCACGCGGAAGGCCGGGCCCGAGAGCCCTCGAACAGCGGCGACTGAGGCCGGACGGGTGATCACAGGTAAAAAAACGCCCACCAGACACGCCGATTAGTCCGATACGACGACAAACGGGCGCGTTGCGTACCGCTACGCCGGTCACCGAGCCCTCTCAGGCCAAGCTCGCACTCGCCATCGCACCCGCACTCGGATTCGGGACATCTCCCGGACCGGCCTCTCAAGGAGCACGCACATGAGTCCTGAGTCCCATACGTCCTCGCTCTTCGGGCCGCTGGCCCGCGACAGGTTCAGGAAGGCGGGCATGGTGGCCTCGCTCGCCCTGGTCCTGGCGTCCGGCGTGGCGAACCCGGCCGCCGCGGCGGCGCGCACCGTGACCGATCAGGCCAAGGCAGCCGCAGGCCACGGCGGCGACCACTGCAAGCCGCCCCATCACAAGTCCCGGGCGACCGAAGGCGGCGGCAAGGGCGACTGCAAGGGACCGACGGGCCCGACAGGTCCGACCGGCCCCAAGGGACCCAAGGGTGACAAGGGAGCCACCGGTCCGACCGGCCCCAAGGGACCGACGGGAGCCACGGGCGCGACCGGCGCACAGGGCCAGCCCGGCCAACCGGGAGCCACCGGTCCGACCGGGCCCACCGGGCCGCAGGGCGACCAGGGCCCGACGGGTCCCACCGGCGCCACCGGAGCACAGGGCGCGACCGGCCCGACGGGTCCCACGGGAGCCACTGGCGCCACCGGGCCGTGCGCCGACATCGACGGGTTCCAGGACCAGGAGGTGTACGAGGTCCGCGCAGCGCTGAGCGGAACCATCACCTACGCGGGCATCCGTGACGTCCGCCCCGCCAAGGACCACACCATGAGGTGGACCGACCTCAGCACCCTGACGGGCTATCCGAACGGCGGCACCAACGGCTTCGTCTGCGGTGTGTCCGTCAACGAGCACAGCCAGGGCAACCAGGACCTGGCAGGCATCAAGTACGACGTCATCACCACCACGGGTCTGGTCTTCGAGACCATCTGCGTCGAGAGCCACACGGCGAGCACCGCGGCCGCCCTGACCTGCCCCGGCCCGTGGACCGCGCTGAACTCCCCCGAACCGGGCAACAGCAACAACTGACCGTCCGGCACCCATCCGGCCCGGTCACCTCCGACGACGTGACCGGGCCGGGGGCGGACAGCGCCCGGTTCCGGGCATCCCGCCGACTCGTCGGCCGTCGACCGATGAGTTCCGGAGCCCGGCGAGGTCTGCCTCCGTACAAGGGACAGCCACGCACGAGCTCTGTGAGGGAACCATGACCGCAGACGCCCTACCCCCCGTCGTCGACACCGCGACGTGGGAGCACCGACTCGACACACTCCGCGCCCGGGAGAAAGCCGCGACACGGGAGCTCGACGCCATCGCCGCCGAGCGTCGCCGCCTGCCGATGGTCGAGATGCCGGAGTACACCCTCGACGGCGAGGACGGCCCCGTCCGTCTGGCGGAAGTCTTCGACGGCAAGCGGCAGTTGATCGTCTACAACCACATGTGGTTCGCCGGCAAGGAATGGCAGTGCCCGGGCTGCACGGGCTTCACCTCGCAGTACACCCGCCTGGAGTTCCTGGACAACTACGACGCGCGATTCGTCGTCGTCACCCAGGGCCCGATCGACGAGGCGCTCGCCTACAAGCAGCGGGTGGGCAACCGGATGCCGTGGTACTCGACCGCGAACAGCTCGTTCGGCGCCGACGTCGGCGCACCGCCCGACGGAGGATTCGCGGTCAACGTGTTCCTGCGCGACGGCGACACCGTCTACCGCACCTGGCACACCAACGGCCGCGGCACCGAGCAGCTCAGCCACAGCTTCGCGCTGATCGACGTGCTGCCGTACGGACGCCAGGAGGAGTGGCAGGACTCACCCGACGCCTGGCCCCAGTCGCCCACCTACAGCCGATGGGCGACGTCCAAGGACATCGCGGCGCTCTACGGCCCGGGCTCCGACGGCTGATCGGCGACCACCGCTACTCGACGTCGATCCCGAAGTCCCGGACCAGTTGCTCCAGACCCCCGGTATAGCCCTTGCCGCCGAGCACGAAGTCCCAGTCGCCGCTTCCCCTGCGCCGGAAGGAACCGAGTACCAGGGCGGTCTCCCGGGGACGCCCGTCCGAGACCTCAAGACGGCCGAGTTCCGTCATCGCGGGGTCGAGCAGCCGGATGCAGGCGTTCGTGAACCCGGAGAGATCGGCCTCCGGATTGGCCTCGGGGTCGACGGCGGCCACGAGAACGAACCGGTCCGCGCCCGGCGGCAACGCGTCGAAGGAGACGCGGATCGCCGCTCTGTCCGGAGGCGTGGCCGACAGCACGCTCACCGAACCGTCCGGGGACCGGGGGTTGTTGAAGAACACGAAGTGGTCGTCGCTGAGGACCCTGTTGCCGGAACACACGAGCGCGCACACATCCAGCGCGACGGTCCCGGACCAGGACATGCCCAACACGTTGTAGTCGTCGGACGGGGTGGCGGCGCTGGGCACCGACGGCCGTACCGGCACCGGGCGACCGCCCTCCCCCAGGCGTCCCCTCAGCCCGTGCCGATGCAGCAGGTCGATGAGTTCAGCGCCCGAGATGAGCTCCAGCGGCTTGCCATTGGCGAAGGTGTGCGAGCCGGGGCCGAACCCCGCGGTCGTCACCAGGACACCCTTGTTCGCGCCGGCGTCCTGAACAGTGCCGTACAGGTCGCGTACGGCCGTGGGCGGCACCGTGTTGCGGTAGCGCTTCACCTGGACGACGATCTTGCCGCCGCGGATCGGGGTGGGGTCCACGGCATCGACGTCCACGCCACCGTCGTTCGAGCGCTGGGTCGTCACGGCCTGCATCCCCATGGCCCGGAAGAGCTCGGCGACCAGCGACTCGAAGGCGATCGGATCCATCTCGTACAGGTCCGGTTCCTCGTCGCCGCCATGGGTGACGACACGGTTCCCGACGTCCTGCGGCTTACGACCGGGCCGTACGGGGCCGAGTTGGTCGGGCCGGGAGGAAAGCTGCCCGCGCAGCCCGTCGGTCAGGCAACTGACCGCGTCCACCTGTTCCAGGTGCAGTCCGGAGAACAGGGACCGCGGTGCCATGAGGGTCGCCAGGAAGATGTGCGCCTCCCGGCCCGTCGCCGGATCGTGGTCGTCCACGAACCCGTTCAACGCCACCGATTCCAGCGCACCGAACTCGTCCGCCGCGAAGAGCTCGTGCAGCACCAGCAGCATGCACTGCGCGAGCACCTCCCGGTACAACGCCCGCCGCTGGCCCACCGGACGAGGGGTCTCCTTGTCCTGGTCGAGGGTGGGCATGTACCGCACCGTCTTCGTCTCGGGCACGACGTCGTACGACGGCAGCTGCCAGTCGAGCACCAGTTGCCCGGCCGCCGCGTCGTACGCCGCCGTGACCTGCCGGGGAAACCCCTCCGGCCATGCCGTCGACGAGTAGAGAGCGGCCGAGAAGTACTCGACTACGGAGTCGGGGGCTCTGCCCCGGACCCCTTCGGTCACCTCGGCCATACCGGCGTTGTGCCGGCGCACCTCCGCCAGCTGCCCCTCCACCCACTGCGTGTGCTCGCGCCGGTTGGCCGCCAACTGCTGCTGCCGCTGCGCCTCCGCGGCCTGCGCCGCATGCCAGTCCCGTTCGAAACGCGCCCGCGCTTCGGCCTCCGCCTGCGCGCGACGGCTCGCGGTCCACCCGCCCTGGGCCCGGTACTGGTTCGGATCCGGCATCGGAACGGGAGCGGCCAACGGCCCCGGCGAGAAGGGCTGGACCTCCGCGGAGCGCAGCAGCGAGGCCGCTCGGAAAGCCGGCGCCCGGCAGCCGACGGCGAGCAACCCCTGCAGAGAGGCGACCTGTATTTCCAGTTCCTCGGTACGCCGTCGGGCCTCGGCCTGCCGGAACTCCTTGTGGCTCTGCGCGACCTGCCGCTGGTAGGCGTTCGCCTGCCGCGTCTGCTCCCGCTGCCGTCTCGCCTCGGCTTCGAGCTGACGCTGCTGCTGACGTTGCATCTCGGCCCAGACGCCGACAAAACCACTAGAGCGACGACTCATGTACGGCAAGCCCTCCCCAGGACGTCGGCAGCGCCGACAGAGCTCCGGTTGCCCCCGCAACCAGGTGTGACGAGACGATCCTCAGTGCACATGCCCACCGGAAGCACCGGCGGACGCCGCGTTCTTCACGGTCAACGGCAGCAGGGTCTTGCCCGTGGGGCCGATCTGGATGGACGTGTCCATCTGCGGCTATTCACCAACGGACCCAAAACCGCTACCGTCGAGGTCATGGCGAAGCGAACTAGGGCGCGTACGGCAACTGACCGCCGTCAGTACGCAGTTGAGGACGAGTGGACCAAGGCCGACTTAGCAGTCCTGAAGGAGTTACGGAGGGCAGATGCCCTCTTGCCCGACGATGCTCCACGGGCTCTGTTGTCCGTGCGACTGTCGGTCCTGACCGACGACACAACGTCACCGGCCCGGCAAGAGCTTGATCTACGCAAACTGGCTTTGGACCGTGGCTCCCGAGTCGTCGGTGTAGCAAGCGACCTCAACGTGTCGGCAACGAAGGTCCCTCCGTGGAAGCGCAAGCAGCTCGGAGACTGGCTCAACAACAGAGCGCCCGAGTTCGACGAGGTTCTCTTCTGGAAGCTGGACCGCTTCGTACGCCGCCTCTCGGACCTCAGCACCATGATCGACTGGTGCCTGAAGTACGGGAAGAACCTCGTCTCCAAGAACGACTCCATCGACCTGACCACGACGGCCGGGAAGATCATGGTCACGATCGTCGGTGGCATCGCTGAGATCGAGGCCGCCAACACGAGCACGCGCGTCGCGAGCCTCTGGGAGTACACGAAGACGCAGAGCGAGTGGCTTGTGGGCAAGCCGGCGTACGGCTACGAGACAGCGGTGGATGAGGACGGGAACGTCGTTCTCGCCCACAACCAGAACGCGTACAAGGCTCTGCACTGGTGCCGTATGGCCGCCATGCGGAAGCGAGAGGCTTCCGCCCGCCGCATGGTCAAAGTGCTTGTGCGATCCGGGCTCTGCGGACCAGGACTCACAGCCTCGACACTACTTCGCAGGCTGCGGAACCCCGCGCTCATGGGCTACCGGGTGGAAGAGGACAAAGACGGCGGCGTACGTCGCTCGAAACTCATCCTGGGCAAGGACGGCAAGCCCATCCGAGTGGCAGAGCCCGTCTTCACAGAAGACGAGTTCTCCAGTCTCCAAGAGGTGCTGGACCGCCGAGGCAAGAACCAGCCCGCCCGCCAGATCGGCGGCGCGACGCAGTTCCTTGGAGTGCTCACCTGCCACGACTGCGGCACCAACACAACGGTGCAGAAGACGACGACCAAGGGTAGGGCGTACACCTACCTCCGCTGCTCCGGGTGCAAGGCGGGAGGCCTGGGGGCGCCAAATCCCCTTGAGATCTATGCCCAGTTGGTCGAGGACGTCCTGAAGGTTCTCGGAGACGAACCGGTGATGGTGCGTGAGTACCGCCAGGGGGCCGAGGCGCGGAAGGAACAGAAGCGCCTCGAAGAGTCCGTCAGCTACTACATGACCGGCCTTGAACCCGGAGGCCGCTTCACGAAGACACGCTTCACGAAGGAGCAGGCCGAGACGACGTTGGACGGTCTCATCAAGCAGTTGGAGGCCATGGACCCCGACGCCACGGTGGACCGGTGGGTTGCTGTGCACAACGGCAAGACGTTCAGGGCTCGTTGGGAAGACGGCGGCATGGAGGCCATGTCAGCGGACCTGCTCCGAGTCGGCGTGAAGTGCAAGATCACGCGAACCAAGGTCAAGGGTGTCCGCGCCCCGCACATCCACATGAAGCTCATGATCCCCAAGGACGTGCGAGATCGCTTGATCATCAAGGAAGACGACTTCGCGAAAGCCTTCTGACGTCCCTGACAGACGCAGCCCCCAATGTTGGGGGTCACACAAGCGGAACCGAGGTGATCCTGAACCTCTCCCTCAGGGAGGGCTTCGGGATGACATGGACAATCGGGAAATCGCGCCCGCGTTGTCCGCGGTCATCATCTGTTACGAACCAAGGGGTGAGCGGCAGCTCTGCTTCCGGATATCGGGACTGAAGAGCCAGGTAGAGGCTCGCCAACTGCGCTCGCTCAGTCGTCGTGATCGCCTGGGCGAGCGCTCCGTTCTGATTGGTCCAACCTCGACGACCCGGCTCCACAATCGCAACTTGATACGCAGCCAACCTGCGGTATCTCTGGAGTAGCCATTGGAATTGATCTCGGCGCGCCTCCCAATACCTGCGGCTAGATCCGGCCGCGTTTCGCATTCCGACAAGTTCAGCAAGAGTGATCCGTCCCTGAGGCGGCTTGTTCGCCTCGGTCCGGACGGCTTCCAAGCGTGACAACGCGATCAGCCACCACGAACCGGCCCACCAGTTGGCGACCGCTAAGGCGATCGCGACAGCAAGCATGTACATGCCGCCGTTCCAGGTTGGCCCGCTCTTCTCCCACTGCCAGGGAACAACTGCCAGGACAGCCAGGACGGCGAAGAAGCACGCCACCCAAGTAGAGGGATCGGCCCAAGACATGCGATGCACTACCCCGCCAGGACGACGCGGCACAGCGCGGGACACTAGACCGTGAACAAAGCCGTTACCGTCAGAAGTGATCTCGTCGAAGACCCAGCCTGCCCGCGTGCCGGACGGAAGGGTGTCTAGGTACTGCTCAATGTGGCGTACCAGGAAGACCGAGACGAAGATGTGAGCCACAGTCAGCGCAGCCAGGGCCAACCAGCATCTGTTCACAGGCACCGTAACTGTCGATACCTGAACAGACTGTCCACTAGTGACGATCCGCGCAGCGATGACAGCGACAACCACCCCCGACCCAACAGTGAGGATGCGAGTCGCATTACGGGCACCTGCAACGATCCGCCGCTGCGCTGCACTTGGTTCCGCCACTCCACACCCTCCGCCAGACTCACCGTCAATCAACACAGGCTACGAGGCAGTTGGCCGCCTGAACCATGACGCCGGGTCAAACGGCTCTTCCATGCCGTCGTCGTCGACAATCACGATCTCGCTTTCGATCAGGCTGGTAAGCCTGTCACTGCCAGACCGGGGCAGCGCCTCGACCCCAGACTGCCGAAGTTCATGTTGAGGCGGGGCGGCTATCGGCACCACTCCCCCTCATTCGTCGCCTCCGCGCCAAGCCGTCGAGACTCTGAGAGGTCATCGGCAATTCCGGCCGGGTCTGTAAAGCGAGCGGTGTAACTGGGTTTGGTGTGGCTAGAGTTGGCCTGCGGTGAGGCGGCCGTCGAAGGCGAGGTCGAAGGCGTTCATGGCGCCCTTCCAGCGCATGGTCCAGCGTTTGCGGCCGGCGCCGGTCGGGTCGAGGCTCATGACGGCCATGTAGACGCACTTGAGGGCGGCCTGTTCGGTGGGGAAGTGCCCGCGGGAGCGGACGGCCTTGCGGATACGGGCGTTGACGCTCTCGATGCTGTTCGTTGTGCATACGATGCGGCGTATTTCTGCATCAAACTGCAGGAAAGGTGTGAACTCGGGCCAGCTGGACTCCCAGAGGCGGACGATCGCCGGGTACTTCTTGCCCCAGGTCTCGGCGAATTCCAGGAACCGTGTCGTGGCCGCGTCCTCGGTCGGCGCGGTGTAGACGGGCTTGAGCGCCTTGGCGATCTTGTCCCAGTCCTGCCTGGCCGCGTAGCGGAACGACGCCCGCAGCAGGTGAACCACGCATGTTTGCACCACAGTTCGGGGCCAGACCTCGCCGACCGCGTCGGGCAGCCCCTTCAACCCGTCACAGACCAGCATGAGGACGTCTTCGACGCCCCTGTTCTTGAGCTCGGAGAGCACTCGAAGCCAGTGTTTCGCGCCTTCGCCGCCGTCGCCGGCCCATAGGCCGAGGATGTCGCGGTGTCCCTCGGCGGTGACCGCCAGGGCCACATAGATCGGCCTGTTCGCTACTTGGCCATCGCGAATCTTGACGTTGATGGCGTCAATGAAGACGACTGGGTAGACGCGGTCGAGCGGCCGGTTCTGCCATTCCGCCATGCCGTCCATCACCTTGTCGGTGATGGTGCTGATGGTCGTCTTGGACACGTCCGCGCCGTAGACCTCGGCCAGGTGCGCGGAGATTTCGCCATGCGTGAGGCCCTTCGCGGACAGCGAGAGCACCATCTCGTCCACGCCGGTCAGCCGGCGCTGCCGCTTCCTGACGATGGCCGGCTCGAAGGAGCCCTCCCGGTCGCGGGGCACGTCGATCTCGACCGGCCCGATGTCCGTCAGCACCGTCTTGGAACGGGTGCCGTTACGGGAGTTGCCGCCGTCCTTGCCCGCCGGATCATGCTTGTCATAGCCGAGATGGTCGGTGATCTCGCCCTCCAGGGCGGACTCCAGAACCTTCTTGGTCAGCTGCTGCAGCAGCCCGCCCTCGCCAGTCAGCTGCAGCCCCTTGCTGCGGGCCTGCTCGACGAGCTGGTCGATCAGCCTCTGCTCGACCGTCGCGGCCACGGGCGACGGATCCGCCTGGTCATCGGCGTCCACGAACTCGGTCACGGTGTCAGTCACTTGACGTCTCTTCCATGATCATCAATTACACCGGTGAGCGTACAGACCCTCTCCCAGCTGCTCGCGTGGACCGCGTACGACGTCGGCAACCACCGACTCGCCCACCGATACCTAACCTCAACACTGCGCCTGTCCCAAGTCATCGACGACCGCATGTTCGGCGCCCGCATCCTCGGCAACCTCAGCCACCAGGCCAACTACCTAGGGAACCACGCCCAAGCCATCCAACTAGCCCGGGCCGCAGTCGAGGGCGCCAAGGGCCGAGCGACTCCCCGCGTCATGGCGCTGAGCTCAGCGATGGAAGCCCGCGCCCTGTCCAACGCAGGCGACCCCAACGCGGCAGGTCGCGCCATGAACGAGGCCGAACGCCACTTCGAGCGCGCCCACACCGCCGAAGACCCGGCCTGGATCAGCTACTTCGACTCCGCAGAACTGATGGGCGAACTCTGCCACTGCTTCCGCGATCTCAGGATGCGCCGAGACGCCGTCGCCCAGGCCCAGCGAGCGGTGGACAGCACCGACCCCAAGTACGCCCGAACCCTGGGCTTCTGCCGGATGGTGCTCGCCCAAAGCCAGCTACTCAACGGCGAGTTGGAAGCCGCCGTCACCACCGCGAGCCTCGCAGTCGACGGTGGCGACTCCCTCCAGTCCAACCGCTTCCAGCGCTACGTCACCGACTTCCAAAACGAAGTCAGCCTGCACGCCACGAACCCCACCGTGGCCGCCTTCAACGAGAAGGTGCGCGACGCGCTCAACCGCCTGGACGAGGACGACGAGTAGCCGCTACCAGGGCCGCCAGTCCCGCGGCCCGTCGTCATCGCGCAGACCAGCGATACGCCGGCGGTACTCGGCCGCCGTCGCTTCGTCCTCCTGCACGTTCTGCATCAGCCACGTCGTCATACCGAACTCTTGAATGCCCCGCAGCGTCTCGTACCCCTCCCAGTCGTGCAGGTCCCGTCCATAGGCGCCCACGAAGTCGGCGTACTGCTCGTCGGTCTGCCACCCAAGGCTGTAGTGCTCGACAGACGTGACCATGAGATCCCACTCAGGATGGTCGTAGCAGAAGGCTTCGAAGTCGATGAGGATGACGCGTCCCTGGTCGTCGACCATGAGGTTCTGCACATGAGCGTCCCCGTGCACCGGCCCCTTGGGCGTCTCGAACCTCAACTCGGCGTACTTGTCTTGCAGTTCCCGCCACCGCTTTCGCAGGAAGACCTTGTCATCGTCCGGGATCACGGCACGGTCGAGCCGTAGCTGTTGCTTGTCGAAGGGATCGAACGACGGGAGTACCAGGCCTTCCGGCACGGTCAGCGAGTGCAGATCTCGCAACACGCCGCCCAGTTCCCCATACGTTGCCTTGCGGTCGCCTTCGACGATCAGATGCCAGAAGGTCACCGGGTGGCCATCGATCAAGAACGGCTGCTCCAGATCCTCGATGATGCGAGCAGCCGAGAACCCTTCCCTCTCCAACCACCGCGACACAGCCACCTCGACGCGAGCCGTAGGCAACCACTCTTCTCCCCGAGCCACACGCACGATCACCGGCACGGAGGCCAGCCGAAACAGCGCGTTCTCCCCGAGGCGGATCAGCTCCGCGCCTCTGTCGTCGAGTCTCGCAGCTTGGCACGCGGCGACCATCACCCGCGTAGCCCTCGCCGACGTGAACCCCTCTTCCGTGCGAGCAGCGTCAACCGCCATGCCCGTACCAGCTCCCCTAGTCGCGCGCGATCAACCGGTGCACATCGACGGGTGACCAACCCGCGTGCACCGGACACGATCCCGACCGTATCGGGGAGTAACGGTCCAGTACGAGACCGGGCAACTACGAGGGAGCAGCGAGGTGACGAAGTAGAGGCTCCTCCACGGGAGTGGCCACGTGCGCACTCCACAACACAAAGTAGTCATTGTGATGCCATTCACAAGGCGCAGTCTCGAAAGTAACGTTACATGTGACGGGTTCGTGAATATTTCATATCAATCAGGCCAAGGAGGCGTCACATGAAGCAGCAATCATGTAGTGCACTGCAGCTCCACTCCGCCATACCGATCAATATCGAGGCCCCATGAGGACACCACACACTCTCGCGCTGGCGATCGCAGGACTCGTCAGCTTCGTTCTGTCGGCCACCACAACTCATCGACTACAACTTGATGAAGCTCTCTTGCTCAGCATCGTGATGGGAGCCCTGATCGGACTACAGACCACTTTGTGGATCATCGAAGCCCGCCATCTCGCCGAACGGTGCTTCTTGGCCACAATGTCTTTTATATATGCACTTGCATGTATTTGCGTTTTTGGGTTGGGATGGTCGTTCGTGCCAACCGCCCTCTCGGTGAGTGCCGCGACCACTCTGCTGATGCCGTTCTTCGCGATCCCGGCCAAGGGCGGGGCCATACCGCCGCCTGCAGTGGGAGGGAGCCAGCCTCACCCAGATGGCGAGGGAAGCAGCCATCCCGGATCCGGGCGGAGGTCGATTTTGGACGTGTCAGCTCGTGAAGTGGTCACCCACGTGAGGTCTCGGATGACGCGGTAAGCAAACCAACGTACCCGTCGCCATCGGCCGCCGCGGCCCCACCCACCTGGGGTCACGGTGGCCGTTTCACGTCCACTGACTGGCGCAGCCCTGAGGAGGACGACCACCACTCGGGTCTCTCTCTCCCCCCACTGAGGACCGCTCGGCAGCGGTCCGCCTACGAGTGGCTCGCATTCCGACGTGCCCGCCTCTCCTCCGTGGGGGATATCGCAAAGCTAGGAGGCCAGCGAGTACCCCTCGCGAACCGAGAGCAGCCACTCGGTCGACAGTCGCCGCATGTGGCCCTCTGCCGAGCTGTCAGCCCTCAGACCCTCCACTTCGGAGTGGCGGTTGAAGCGCCCCTAGAGAGCGGCAGGGGCGTCCTCGGCGTCTCCCCCACGATCGCCTGCGCACCGAGCGCCCTGAGGACGGCAGCCGCCTCTTCCTGCGGGTGGTGGACAGGCCCGTTGGAATCGCCAGCGGCGCGGATCAGGTGCAGCGAGGTTCCCCCGGGCTCGACAGCGAAAACCCCCGCTCGGGGCGGGGGTCGGTGTGGCGCGTGGGCACAAGTGCACTACGGGCATGGGATTTAGCAGTGCTGATCGTTTTTCCAGCGCTGTGATCTCCGTGCCGGCGTGGGGTAACCAGGACATCATCGAAGCTGAACGGTGACCCCGGGCAGATCCGCCTTGGTGACGTTGAATGACACGGTGGCCAGTTCGGTGTCATCCACGTCCAGATGCACGTAGTGCTCGCCCTCTTGATTCAGCAGGAGGCTGCGCAGGGGGACGGAGATGGGAAGTTGCGGTAGGGGTTGCTTGGACAGCGCCAGCTCGTCTTGCGCCTGCATATCGGGTGTCTCCCACCCCAGCTGCACCTTGCCGACCTCGGTGCCATCTTCGTGCCGCACCGTGACGGTGAGGCGGTGCTGGCCGCTGAGCTCGTTCAGTGCTTCTGCGCGAATCAATACAGCGAGATCGAGGTCTGCGGCGGCGGGCAACGAGAGAGACGTCTGCGTTACGCCTGCCCCGAGGATGTGCAGCAGCCCTTCTCTGACGGTTGCCCGGTCGCAAAGGGCTGCCATGTTGAGCTTCACGCTGTGTCGCCTGCTTCCATGGCTGTCGTCACGTCACGCACTGAGATGGAGTTGACAGGGTTCTGCGTATTCATGCCGGGCGCACCGGTGACCGCTGCACCGGACGTGGCCGCAGCGAAGGCAGCGGCTGTCGCCAGTATGGGGGTCACCATCTGCTTGATCTTGACGGGCACCCAGCTGGCGCCAGAGGAGGTCGCGCTGCGGTTGTCGGCGAGGGCGGCAGTGAAGGGGTGAGCTACTGGCTGCGGACGGTCTTCTGTCATTGCGTCCCAGTCGACGTCCAGATAGGCGAAGCCGTGTGCGATCTTCTTGACGACTGCCGGTGCGGCGACTTCATCCTCGGATTCGAAGGCCGTGACGACGTCGCCCGCCTGAATGAAGCCGTCGGCGTCCTCGATGTACGCAGGAACACGCCCCTCCTCGTCGCGAGAGTTCAGATCGATCTCGATGCGCACGCGGGGGCGGGTGGAGGTTTCCGTTACCTTGCCCATGAAGGGTTACTCCTGATGTCGGCCTTCAAAACGGCTTCCAACCTTTTAACGTCGCTGTCGCGCAGTTCGTTGCCCAGGATCACGTCATGATGATGCCGTGGAGGCTCTGAGCGTTCCACTCGGAACCCCTCTGCCTCAAGGTGTCGCCGGGTAGTCACAGCGACTTTCCTACCGTTGATCTTCACGGTCTGACAGATGTGTGTGATCAGATCCTCAACGGTTGTCTCCTCGTCCGGGCGCACGATGGCGTACGTGGAGATCCCATAGAACGGGGCCTTGCCCTCAAGGCGCAACCGCTCGTAGTCACGCTCTGCTTTTTCCTTGATCTTTTCCGCACTGTACGGGGCGAATCGCGCAATCATCAGATCCCCCACCAGAACATCTGTCACAAGACCAAACTACCGGACCCGTGGGGCGTCGTTGCCCGAGTCGACGACGCACCAACGGTAGCGGGGCGTAGTCGTTGATGGCATGCCTAGCACTCATGGCTGCGGATAAGGCTGGTCGCCGTGAGGGACGTAGGTGACGGTGATCAACCAAGCCCGTGCACGACGCTGTCTCGGCCCGCCGCCCCTCAGACCCACTCCACCTCGGAATGGACAGTCGCCAAGCCTCCAGGGGGCGGCAGGGGCGTTCTCGGCGTCTCCTGCACGATTGCCCGCCGCCCGCTCTGCGCACCGAGCATCCTCAGGACGGCAGCCACCTCTTCCTCGCCGCCGTCCCCCAGCACCTCAGCGATCCGCCCCAACGCGTCGCTCACGTCAGTGCGTGTGTCCGCCGGCCGGACCGTCCTTCTTGACCGTCAACGGCAGCAACTTCTTCCCACTGTCGCTCAGTTGTGGCCAAGTGTCCATCTGCGGACACACCCCGCAGTCGAAGCACGGCGTCCACCGGCAGTCCTCGACCTCCGTCTCGTCGAGGGCGTCCTGCCAGTCCTCCCAGAGCCAGTCCTTGTCGAGGCCGGAGTCGAGGTGGTCCCAGGGGAGGACCTCCTCGTAGGTCTTCTCGCGGGTCGTGTACCAGTCGACGTCCACGCCGAAGGCGGGCAGCGTCTTCTCGGCGCAGCGCATCCAGCGGTCGTAGGAGAAGTGCTCGCGCCAGCCGTCGAAGCGGCCGCCGTCCTCGTAGACCGCGCGGATGACCGCGCCGATACGGCGGTCGCCGCGCGAGAGCAGGCCCTCGACGATGCCGGGCTTGCCGTCGTGGTAGCGGAAGCCGATCGAGCGGCCGTACTTCTTGTCGCCGCGGATCTTGTCGCGGAGCTTCGTGAGGCGGGCGTCCGTCTCCTCCGCCGAGAGCTGCGGTGCCCACTGGAAGGGGGTGTGGGGCTTGGGGACGAAGCCGCCGATCGACACCGTGCAGCGGATGTCGTTCTGGCCGGAGACCTTGCGGCCCTCGGCGATCACCTTCATCGCCATGTCGGCGATCTGGAGGACGTCCTCGTCGGTCTCCGTCGGCAGGCCGCACATGAAGTACAGCTTCACCTGACGCCAGCCGTTGCCGTACGCCGTCGAGACCGTGCGGATGAGGTCTTCCTCGGACACCATCTTGTTGATGACCTTGCGGAGGCGCTCCGAGCCGCCCTCGGGGGCGAAGGTGAGGCCGGAGCGGCGGCCGTTGCGCGTCAGTTCGTTCGCCAGGTCGACGTTGAAGGCGTCCACGCGGGTCGACGGGAGGGACAGGCCGACCTTGTCCTCCGTGTAGCGGTCCGCCAGGCCCTTCGCGATCTCGCCGATCTCCGAGTGGTCCGCCGAGGAGAGGGACAGCAGGCCGACCTCCTCGAAGCCCGTCGCCTTGAGGCCCTTCTCGACCATCTCGCCGATGCCCGTGATGGAGCGTTCACGGACCGGGCGGGTGATCATGCCCGCCTGACAGAAGCGGCAGCCGCGCGTGCAGCCGCGGAAGATCTCGACCGACATGCGCTCGTGGACCGTCTCGGCGAGCGGGACCAGCGGCTGCTTGGGGTACGGCCACTCGTCGAGGTCCATGACCGTGTGCTTGCTCACCCGCCACGGGACACCGCTCTTGTTCGGTACGACCCGCGCGATGCGGTGGTCCGGCAGGTACTCGACGTCGTAGAAGGCCGGGATGTAGACCGAACCGGTCTTCGCCAGGCGGAAGAGGACCTCCTCGCGACCGCCGGGGCGGCCCTCCGCCTTCCAGCCGCGGATGATCTTCGTCATGTCCAGTACGGCCTGCTCGCCGTCGCCGATGATCACCGCGTCGATGAAGTCGGCGATCGGCTCGGGGTTGAAGGCCGCGTGGCCGCCGGCCAGCACGATCGGGTCGTCGAGCGTCCGGTCCTTCGACTCCAGGGGGATGCCCGCCAGGTCCAGGGCCGTCAGCATGTTCGTGTAGCCGAGTTCGGTGGAGAAGCTGAGGCCGAACACGTCGAACGCGCCCACCGGGCGGTGGCTGTCCACCGTGAACTGCGGGACCTTGTGCTCCCGCATCAGCGCCTCCAGGTCCGGCCACACGCTGTACGTGCGCTCGGCGAGGACGCCCTCCTGCTCGTTCAGGACCTCGTAGAGGATCATGACGCCCTGGTTCGGGAGGCCGACCTCGTACGCGTCCGGGTACATGAGGGCCCAGCGGACATCGCACGACTCCCACGGCTTGACCGTGGAGTTGAGCTCTCCGCCGACGTACTGGATCGGCTTCTGCACCTGCGGGAGCAGGGCTTCGAGCTGCGGAAAAACGGACTCTGCGGCCGCAGCGACTTCGGCAGGCATCTCGCGAACCTTCGTGAGCGGGACTGAACGGACGGGTGACCATCCAGCCTAACGCGATCGGGGGACTCCCCCGTACGCTCAGACGGCCGTCTCGGCCCCGATCTCCCTCCACATCTCCGGCAGCGCCGCCTCCACTGCCGCCGCCCGCTGCTCCTCGCGCCCGTACAGCACCCCGTACGTGAACGAGCTCTCCCCCGCCGCATGCGCCACCGCGGACAGCTCGCGCAGGGTCTCGCGGACCATGACGCTGTCCTGGTGCTCGCCGAGCAGGCTGGTCAGGGACTTCATGGACTTGGCGAGGGCACGGGCCGGAGTGCCGAGGGCCGGAGTGGCCGCCTCCGCCGCGTACCGGGTCCGCTTGGCCTTCTTGCGGGCCTCGTGCAGGGCGAGGTCACGGTCCGCGCCGGGCGGCGCCTCTATCGCCTCCTCCACGAGGGCGGAGACCTTTCCGAAGTCCTTGCGTACGGCCTTGGCGATCACCTTCTCCGGTGTGCCGCCGGCGTCCTTCAGGAGGGGCGGGTCGGCGGCCACGGCGTCGAGGGTGTCGAGGAGTGCGAGATAGCGCTTGGAGTCCAGGACGCCGATCAGCCGGCGGCGCGATCCGCCGTGCCGGGCCTTGGCCCAGGTGCGCAGGCGGGTGCGGACCGGGCCGGAGACCAGGGTGCGGGGCAGTTCGCCGAGGACTGTCGTGAGCCGCTCGGTCATGACTTCCCGATCGCGGTCCACGCCCAACTCGCCCGCCAGCCATCTCAGTTCCTCGCCGATCGGGCCGGTGACCCCGCGGTCGAGGACCTTGCCGTAGGAGCGGAAGGTGCTGCGCATCCGGCGGGTGGCGACGCGCATGCGGTGCACGGAGTCGTAGGCGTCCTGCCGTACGGCCGGGTCGAGTTCGAGGATCGCGTCGCGCTGGGCGCGGACGTACGCGAGGACGTGGTCGCCGGCGGTGACGGGAACCGCGGGCTCCTCGGGCAACGGCGGCGCCTTGCGCTTCTTCTTTCCCGACCCCGACGGGCGAGACGTCTCCTGCAGCGCCCGCGCCAGTTTGGAGGCCGAGGCGGACGGGCGGACGCCCGCCTTGCGCAACCGTTTCTCCACTGTGTCGAGGAAGTCCGGGTCGCCGTCGTCGGCGAGTTCGACCTCGATCTCGGTCCACTGGACGGTGCCGCCGCCCTCGGTGAGGCGTTCGGCGTGTACGGCGTCCACGCTGACCTCGGCGAGGAGCTTGCCCTCGGCGTCCACGAGGTGGCGTACGTCGCGGTCGGAGCGCAGCCGTACGACGGGGCGCAGTTCGGCCTCGCGCACGCGGGAGCGGGTCAGGGCGGCGAGGCTGCGCGGCACGGTGTCGGAGAGCGGTTCCCGGATCTCGTCGCGGACACCGGGCGCGACCGGCACCTTCAGGTGCCAGCCCGCGTCGGAGCCGCCGGTGCGGCGGCGCAGGGTCATCGAGGCCGCGGCGAGGCGCTCGTCGGCCGTGTCGTAGTAGACGGCGTCCAGTTGCGCGACGCCCTTGTCGATGACGGCCTTGACCCCGGCGACGCCGGTCAGGTCGGGCAGACCGCTCTCGTCGGACTCGTACTTACGCTCGATTTCGCGCTTTGTGTCCGCCATGACCTGAATCTAGTTCCTGACGAGCCAGGATGGCAGAGGGCGTCCGGAATGAACATCGAGGAAACTCGGGCGAATGGACAGGTAACGGCTAGGCGGACATGGGCCTCTGCACCCGGATCGACTGCAGCAGCCCCACCGCCACCCACACCGCGAACATCGACGTGCCTCCGTACGACACGAAGGGCAGTGGCAGGCCGGTGACCGGCATGATGCCGAGGGTCATGCCGACGTTCTCGAAGGCCTGGAAGGCGAACCAGGCGACGATTCCGGCGGCGACGATCGTGCCGTAGAGCTCGGTCGAGTCGCGGGCGATGCGGCAGGCGCGCCAGAGGACGATGCCGAGGAGGATGAGGATCAGGCCCGCGCCGACGAAGCCCAACTCCTCGCCCGCGACGGTGAACACGAAGTCTGTTTGTTGTTCGGGGACGAACTGGCCCGTCGTCTGGGAGCCGTGGAAGAGGCCCTCGCCGGTGAGGCCGCCGGAGCCGATCGCGATGCGGGCCTGATTGGTGTTGTAGCCGACGCCGGCCGGGTCGAGGCTCGGGTTGGCGAAGGCGGCGAAGCGGGCGATCTGGTACTCGTCCAGGAAGTGCAGCTGCCACACCGCGATCGCGCCCAGGGTGCCCGCGCCGAGCAGGCCGAAGATCCAGCGGTTGGAGGCGCCGGAGGCCAGCAGCACGCCGAGCACGATGATGACCATGACCATGACCGACCCGAGGTCGGGCATCAGCATGACGATCATCATCGGGACCGAGGCGAGGCCGAGGGCCTGGAGGACCGTGCGGTGGTCGGGGTAGGGCTTGTCGCCCGCGTCGACCCGGGCGGCGAGGATCATCGCCATGCCCAGGATGATCGTGATCTTCACGAACTCCGAGGGCTGGAGCGAGAAGCCGCCGCCGAGCACGATCCAGGAGTGCGCGCCGTTGACCGTGGAGCCCAGCGGGGTGAGCACCAGCAGGATGCCGAACACCGAGGCGCCGTACAGGAAGGGGACGATGACGCGCAGGGTGCGGTGGCCGATCCAGACGACGGCGATCATCAGGGCGATGCCGATGCCGGTGTTCATGAGGTGCCGGATCAGGAAGTAGTACTGGTCGCCCTGGTTGATCTCGGTGCGGTTGCGGGTCGCCGAGAAGACCAGCAGCGAGCCGATCAGGGACAGGCCGATCGCCGACAGCAGTATCGGCCAGTCCAGCCGGCGGGCCAGCGAGTCACGGGCGAAGACCCGCGTCCAGCCGGCCCGGTCGGGCCCGTATCCGGAGACGGAGAAGCTGTTGCCGGTCATGTGAGCATCCTCCGGTTTCCCCTTCTGCGCGGACGCCTACGGGTGTTGCTGTTGGTGGTGGACGGTGAGGGCGAGGTGGCCGGTTGCTGGCCGTTGTCCGCGGCGGTGACGCCTTGCTCGGTCGCCTTCTCCTGCTGCTTCTCCAGCTCCTTGGCCGGGTCGGCGGTGATCTTCGGGGAGGCGATCGTGCCGTCCGCGCGGACCTTCGGGAGGCTCGTCTGCGGCGTGGGCAGCAGCGCCTTCTTCTTGTCGATGGAGCCGTCGGCCTGGACGCCGTACATCGCGTTGTAGATGTTGCGCACGGCCTCACCGGAGGCGCCGGAACCCGTACCGGCCTGCGCGATCGTCATGACGACCGTGTAGTCCTTGGTGTACGTGGCGAACCAGGAGGTGGTCTGCTTGCCGTAGACCTCCGCCGTACCCGTCTTGGCGTGCAGCGTGATCTTGTCCTGCGGCCAGCCCTGGAACTTCCAGGCCGCGGTACCGCTGGTGACCACGCCCGCGAGGGCCTTGTCGATGCCCTTGTGCGTGGCCGCGCTGATCGGCAGCTTCGCCTTCACCTGCGGCTTGATCTCCTGGACCGTCTTGCCGTCGGCGCTGACGATCGCCTTGCCGATGGTCGGGACGTACTCGGTTCCGCCGTTGGCGAGGGCGCCGTAGATCATGGCCTCCTGGATCGGCGTGACGAGGGTGTCGCCCTGGCCGATGGAGTAGTTGATCGAGTCGCCCTCACGCATCTTGTTGCCTTCGAGGCAGTTCTCGTAGGCGATCTTCTCGACGTACGTGCCGTCCTTCTTGCCGGTCTTGCACCAGTAGGCCTTGTTGGCCTCGTAGGTCTGCTGCTTCCACTTGCGGTCCGGGACGCGGCCTGTGACCTCGTTCGGGAGGTCGACGCCCGTCGTCTTGCCGAGGCCGAACTGGTGGGCCGCCTTGTAGAAGTAGTCCTTCGGCTCACCCTTCTTCGGGTTGATGCCGCCGTCCTTCTTCCACTGGGCGTCCGCGAGACCGTAGAAGACCGTGTCGCAGGAGACTTCGAGCGCGCGGCCCAGCGAGATGGGGCCGAAGTTCTCGCCCTCGAAGTTCTTGAAGACCTGGCCGCCCACCGAGTACGAACTCGTGCAGGGGTAGCCGCCGTCCCACGTGTAGCCGGCCTCGACCGCGGCGGCCGTGGAGACCACCTTGAACGTCGAACCGGGCGCCGACTGACCCTGTATGGCCCTGTTGAGGAGCGGGTAGTCGGAGTTCTTGCCGGTGAGCTGCTTGTAGTCCTTGGCGGAGATGCCGCCGACCCAGACGTTCGGATCGTACGTCGGCGCGGACGCCATGGCGACGATCCGGCCGGTCTTGGCCTCCATCACGACCACGGCACCGGAGTCGGCCTTGTAGTTCTCGCCGGTGATCTTGTCGAACTGCTCGCGGGCGGTCTTCATCGCCTTGTCGAGCTGGTACTCGGCGACGCGCTGCACTCGGGCGTCGATGCTGGTGACGAGGTTCGAACCGGGCTGCGCCGCATCGGACTTGGCCTTGCCGATGACGCGGCCGAGGTTGTCCACCTCGTAGCGGGTGACGCCGGCCTTGCCGCGCAACTCCTTGTCGTACTCGCGCTCCAGGCCCGAGCGGCCGACCTGGTCGGAGCGCAGATACGGCGAGTCGGAGTCCTTGGCCTGGGTGATCTCGCTGTCGGTGACCGGCGAGAGATAGCCCAGCACCTGGGCCGCGTTGGCGTCACCGGGGGCCGCGTAACGGCGGACGGCCTCGGGCTCGGCGGTGACGCCGGGGAAGTCCTCGGCGCGCTCACGGATCTGCAGGGCCTGCTTGGCGGTGGCCTTGTCGGTGATCGGGATGGGCTGGTAGGGCGAGCCGTTCCAGCAGGGCTGCGGGGTCTTCGCGTCGCACAGCCGGACCTTCTGGATGACGTCCTCGGGCTTCAGACCCAGCACGCCGGCCAGCTTGGTGAGGACGGCCTTGCCGTCGTCCGCCTGCTTCAACAGGTCGGTACGGGAGGCGGAGACCACGAGCCGGGTCTCGTTGTCGGCGAGGGGCACACCGCGCGCGTCCAGTATCGAACCGCGCACCGCGGGCTCGACGACCTGCTGGACGTGGTTGCCGGACGCTTCCTTCTGGTACGCGGCGCCCTCACGGATCTGCAGGTACCAGAGGCGCCCGCCGAGGGTGCCGAGGAGGGAGAGGACGAGGATCTGGATGACGACGAGCCTGATCTGAACCCGTGGAGTCCGACCGGTCTCCGGGATGTTGGTCACTTGTGCTGCCTCCCCCTCTCGATGTGTGTATGAGTCATATACGACCTACCTGTGCGGCGGTACGCCAACTCCCCTGCCCTCACAGCCGCTTGACCCCCTTGATGCGCCCGGCACGGGCCACGCGCGCGCGTGCGGTCTTCATCCGCAGGCCGCCGCGCTGGCCGCCGATCTTCAGGCCGGTGCCGGAGGAGAGCCAACCCGAGGAGATGTCGGC
Source organism: Streptomyces sp. NPDC050508 (assembly GCF_040655155.1). Classification (NCBI taxonomy): domain Bacteria; kingdom Bacillati; phylum Actinomycetota; class Actinomycetes; order Kitasatosporales; family Streptomycetaceae; genus Streptomyces; species Streptomyces sp. NPDC050508. The sequence goes on along the minus strand of NZ_JBFAJJ010000007.1, from coordinate 115,585 downwards.
CGACTTGGCGGCGTTGGTCTCGGCGAGCGGGTCGTTGTCGGCGCGCCGGGCCAGCGCCATGACGCCCGGGACGACGAACGGGGCGAGCAGCAGGTCGTACAGGGAGGCCGTGAACAGCAGGCTGCCCAGGCCCACATGGCGGGCGGCGGTGTCGCCGACGAGGGCGCCGACACCGGCGTAGAGGAGGGTGGCGCCGATCGCGGCGGCGACCACGACGGCCATCGGGCCGGTGGCCGACTTGAGGCGGCCGTTCTCCGGCTTCGCGAGGCCCGCGAGGTAGCCGATGACGCAGAGCACGAGGGCGTAGCGGCCGGCCGCGTGGTCGGCGGGCGGGGCCAGGTCGGCGAGGAGACCCGCGCCGAAGCCGATGAGGGCGCCCGTGACATGGCCGTAGACCATGGCCAGGCCGAGGACCGTGAGGAGCAGCAGGTCGGGGACGGCGCCCGGGAGGTGGAGGCGGGCGAGGACGCTCACCTGGATCACGAGGGCGACGACGACCAGCGGCACGGAGAGCAGGATCCGGTTGACACGCATGGGGCTGAGCTCCTACTGCTGTTACTGGCCGGTGGCCGAAGCGCTCGCGGACGGGGTGACCGTGACGGTCACCGTAGGGATCGGGGTCGGCTTGGGCTTCGCGGGCAGGACCGTGTCGCGCGGGTCCTTCTTCGGGGCTTCCACGACCACGCCGACGATGTCGAGCTTGGTGAAGTTGACGTACGGCGTGACGTACAGCGTGCGGGTCAGGCCGCCGCCGGAGGGGTCGACGCGCGAGACGACACCGACCGGGACGCCGGGCACGAACGGCTTGTCGCCCTGCGAGCCGAAGGTGACAAGACGGTCGCCCTTCTGCACCTCAGCCTTGCCGTTGAGGAGTTCGACGCGCAGCGGGCCGTCGCCCTCACCGGAGGCGAAGCCGAGTTCGTCGCTGCCCTCCATGCGGGTGCCGACGGTGAAGTCGGGGTCGTTGGCGAGGAGCACGGTGGAGGCGTCGGGTCCGACGGTGGTCACCCGGCCCACGAGGCCGTTGCCGTTCAGGACGGTCATGTCGCGCTTGATGCCGTCGTTGGCGCCGACGTCGATGGTGATCGTCCACGAGAAGCTCTGGGCGGCTCCTATCGCGATGACCTGGGCGCCCTTGATCCCGTACTGGCCCTCGCCGGCCACCTTCAGCATCTTGTCCAGCTGGTTCAGGCGGCTGCGGTTGCGGTCGTCGCTGCCGAGCTTCGCCTTGAGAGCCGCGTTGTCCTTCTCCAGGACGGCGAGCCGGTCGTGCCGCTCACCGGAGTCGCGGACCGCGGAGACCGCGTCACCGACCGGGTTGACGGCGGACGACACACCGTTCTCGATCGGACCGAACACGGTGGCCGCGGCCCGGCGGGCACCCTCGACCGGCGAGTCCTGCCCTCCCCGGATGTCCACCGTGATCAGCGCGAACGCGACGGCGATCAGCAGCACCAGGAGCAGCCGGCTCTCTCGTGTGTCCCTCACGTGCGGCGGCCGTGCCTTCCTCATAGAAATGTGCAGAGGTTCGGGTATGCAGGTGTTGTACGTGCACGTGTTGTACGCGCAGACGGATACGGAGGCTTATGTCGGAGCCTATGCCTCCGTATCAACGATCCGCCGCACGAGAGGAGATCATCCCGTACGGCGGAATCGAAGCGTTACGTCATCTGCGCGGCTGGGCGTCCAGAACCTGCTGGAGTGCCTCGAACTCCTCGACGCACTTGCCGGAGCCGAGCGCCACGCTGTCCAGCGGGTCCTCGGCGATGTGGATCGGCATACCGGTCTCCCGGCGCAGCCGCTCGTCGAGACCCTTCAGCAGGGCTCCGCCGCCGGTCAGAACGATTCCGCGGTCCATGATGTCGCCGGACAGCTCCGGCGGGCACTTGTCGAGGGTCGTCTTCACGGCGTCGATGATCGCGTTGACCGGCTCTTCGATGGCCTTGCGGACTTCGGCCGCGGAGATGACGACGGTCTTGGGCAGGCCGGAGACGAGGTCCCGGCCGCGGATTTCGGTGTGTTCGTCAGTGTCGAGGTCGTACGCCGAACCGACCGTGATCTTGATCTGTTCGGCCGTCCGCTCACCGAGAAGGAGTGAGTACTCCTTCTTGATGTGCTGGATGATCGCGTTGTCCAACTCGTCGCCCGCGACGCGGATGGACTGGGCGGTGACGATGCCACCGAGCGAGATGACCGCGACCTCCGTGGTGCCGCCGCCGATGTCCACCACCATGTTGCCCGTGGCCTCGTGGACCGGCAGGCCGGAACCGATGGCCGCGGCCATGGGCTCCTCGATGATGTGCACCTGGCGGGCGCCGGCCTGGGACGACGCCTCGATGACGGCACGGCGCTCGACGCCCGTGATGCCCGAGGGCACACAGACGACGACACGGGGGCGGGCCAGATAGCGCCGCTTGTGGATCTTCAGGATGAAGTAGCGGAGCATGCGCTCGGTGATCTCGAAGTCGGCGATGACACCGTCCCTCAGCGGACGCACGGCAACGATGTTGCCGGGCGTGCGCCCGATCATCTTCTTCGCCTCCGCGCCGACCGCGAGAATTCCACCGGTGTTGGTGTTGATCGCGACGACGGACGGCTCGTTGAGTACGATCCCGCGACCCCTGACGTACACCAGCGTGTTGGCGGTCCCGAGGTCGACAGCCATGTCACGGCCGATGAACGACATTGAGTTCCCCATCAGGATTCGTCTGGCCTTCCTGGGAGCTTTTGAGGGCTTTTCAGGTCGGCGAAGTGGGTGCAGTGACGTGAAGGCTTCCATCGTAGACGCGCCATCACGAACACTGCGCGAGGGTCTTCGCCATTGTCAGCATGTGAGGCACCGCCTCGCTTGTGGAGACGGCCCAACGGGGGCACTCGTTCCCCCGATCGGCACGCATATGCCAAGAGACGGCCGGAAAATCGCGGCCGTCCCTGGTCAGGCATGTGGGTTACTGATGGAGATTCAGGCCCGCCCGGGGAAGAAGATCTTCACCTCACGTTGGGCGGACTCCTCCGAGTCCGAGGCGTGGATCAGGTTCTCCCGCACGATGACCCCGAAGTCCCCGCGAATCGAGCCCGGCGCGGCGGCGATCGGGTCGGTCGGACCGGCCAACTGGCGTACGCCCTCGATGACCCGGTCGCCCTCGACGATCAGGGCGACGACAGGGCCGGAGGCCATGAACTCCACCAGCGGCTCGTAGAAGACCTTGCCCTTGTGCTCGCCGTAGTGCTGCTCCAGGGTGTCCTGGTCCAGGGTGCGCAGCTCCAGCGCGGTGATCTGCCAGCCGGCCTTGCGCTCGATCCGGCTGATGATCTCGCCGGTCAGACCACGACGTACGGCGTCGGGCTTGAGCAGGACGAGGGTGCGCTGGGTCACGACGGGACTCCTTCGGATCATGATGTGCGGGTCGACTCACGGTCGTGTCACAGTCGTCTCACGACAAACCCGAGGCTACAGGGCGTGTCCATGCGTCCATTACGCAGCGTCAGGTGTAGTGGAGGCGGCCTGCGCCGCTTGCGCCGCGAACCTCGCCTTCGCCTCGTCGATCTTCCGGCCGTAGTGGACGGAGGCCCACCACAGGGCCGCGAAGATCGCCCCGAGGAAGAACATGGACGGCACGACGAAGCCCGCCGCGATCAGCGCGATCTGCAGCGCCCAGCCCAGCGCGATGCCGCCCGGCCGGGTCACCACGCCGCACAGCGCGACGGACAGGAACATCGCGATGCCGCTGACCGTCCACACGGTGGAGGTGGCCAGGTCGGGTTCCTTCATGGCCACCAGCCCGGCGAAGCCGATCACGAAGAACTCGCCGATCAAGGTCGAGGAACAGAGCACACGCACGGAAGTCAGCCCCTCCCCAGGAGCAGTCGGGCCTCACCCACGGTGATGACGGAACCGGTCACGAGCACCCCGCCGCCCGCGAACTCGCCGTCCTCCTCGGCCAGCGTGATCGCGGCCTCCAGGGCGTCGGGCAGCCGCGGCTCGACCTGCACGCGCTCGTCGCCGAACACCTCGACGGCGATCGCGGCCAGCTCGTCCACGTCCATCGCGCGATGACTGGAGTTCTGCGTGACGACGACCTCGGCGAACATCGGCTCGAAGGCTTCGAGCAGCCCGCGCACGTTCTTGTCGCCGCTCGCGCCCACGACGCCGATCAGCCGACTGAAGTCGAAGGCCTCGGCGACGGCTTCGGCGGTTGCACGGGCGCCCGCGGGGTTGTGCGCAGCGTCCAGCACGACGGTCGGCGACCGCCGCACGACCTCCAGCCGCCCCGGCGAGGTGACGGACGCGAAGGCCTTCCGCACGGTGTCGATCGCGAGCGGATCGGGCCGCTGCGCACCCACCCCGAAGAAGGCTTCTACGGCGGCGAGCGCGACGGCTGCGTTGTGCGCCTGGTACGGCCCGTGCAGCGGGAGGTAGATCTCCTCGTACTCGCCACCGAGGCCGCGCAGATTGATGAGCTGCCCGCCGACGGCGACGTGCCGCGACACGACCCCGAATTCGAGCCCCTCACGGGCCACGGTCGCGTCGACCTCGACAGCCTTCTTCAGCAGCACCTGCGCCGCGTCCACCGGCTGCTGCGCCAGGATCACGGTCGCGTCCTGCTTGATGATCCCGGCCTTCTCGGTGGCGATCTCGCCGGTCGTCTCGCCGAGGCGGTCGGTGTGGTCGAGGTCGATGGGGGTGACTACGGCGACATCGGCGTCGATGACGTTGGTGGCGTCCCAGGACCCGCCCATCCCGACCTCGACCACGGCCACGTCGACAGGCGCGTCCGCGAAGGCCGCGTACGCCATGCCGGTCAGCACCTCGAAGAAGGACAGCCGGAACTCCTGCTGCGCGTCGACCATCTCGACGTACGGCTTGATGTCCTCGTACGTCTCGATGAACCGCTCGGCGGAGATCGGGGCGCCGTCGAGGCTGATGCGCTCGGTGATCGACTGGACGTGCGGGGAGGTGTAGCGGCCGGTGCGCAGTTCGAAGGCGCCGAGCAGCGCCTCGATCATGCGGGCCGTGGACGTCTTGCCGTTCGTCCCCGTGATGTGGATCGAGGGGTACGACCGCTGCGGGTCGCCCAGGACGTCCATCAGCGCGGCGATACGGCTGACCGACGGCTCCAGCTTGGTCTCGCCCCAGCGGGTGGCGAGGTCCGCCTCCACGTCGCGGAGGGCCTTGTCCACCTCGGGGTCTTCCGGGCGGCCGGGTACGTCTGCCTGGGGGGCGCCGGTGCCCTGGGTGCGGAGGGTGCGGCTGCCGGCCTCGATGACCGCGAGGTCGGGGTCGCGGTCGGTCTCGGCGTCGATGATCTCGTCGAAGGGGTCGCTGTCGGTCACGCCAGTCAGTCTACGGAGGTTGGGTTGTCTTTCGTCCGCGGGCCCGGTGGGGGCTGGTCGCGCAGTTCCCCGCGCCCCTTAGGTACGGGAGGGCGCCCGGTGCTGAAAGGTCCCGGCGCCCGATGGCAGGCGAAGGGCCCCGGTGCTGAATACGCACCGGGGCCCCCACCCGACTACAAACCCTTACGCCTGCGGCAAGCCCTCCAGCTGGGCCTTGATGCGCTCGATGTCCTCGTCGGCCTTGGTGAGGCGGCCGCGGATCTTCTCGACCACGTTGTCCGGGGCCTTCGCCAGGAACGCCTCGTTGCCGAGCTTGGCCGTCGCCTGGGCCTTCTCCTTCTCCGCCGCCGCCAGATCCTTCGCGAGGCGCTTCCGCTCCGCCGCGACGTCGATCGTGCCGGAGAGGTCGAGGGCGACCGTGGCACCGCCGACCGGCAGGGTGGCCGTCGCCGCGAAGGCGTCGCCCTCCGGCTGGAGGCGCAGCAGCTGGCGGATGGCGGCCTCGTGAGGTGCGAGAGCCGTGCCGTCCAGGGTGAGGCGGGCCGGGACGCGCTGGCCGGGCTGGAGACCCTGGTCGGCGCGGAAACGGCGGACCTCGGTGATGACCTGCTGGAGCGTCTCGATCTCACGCTCGGCAGCCGTGTCACGGAAGCCCGAGTCCTTCGGCCACTCGGCGACGACCACCGACTCGCCGCCCGTCAGGGTCGTCCAGAGGGTCTCCGTGACGAACGGGACGATCGGGTGGAGGAGCTTCAGGGTGACGTCGAGGACCTCGCCGAGGACGCGGCCGGAGACCTTCGCGGGCTCGCCGCCGGCCATGAACGTCGTCTTGGAGAGCTCGACGTACCAGTCGAAGACCTCGTCCCACGCGAAGTGGTAGAGGGCGTCGGAGAGCTTGGCGAACTGGAAGTCGTCGTAGAGCGCGTCGACTTGAGTCACCGTCTCGTTCAGGCGGGAGAGGATCCAGCGGTCCGTGGCCGACAGCTTCTCGGCCGGCGGAAGGTCGCCCTCGATCGTCGCGCCGTTCATGAGCGCGAAGCGCGTGGCGTTCCAGATCTTGTTGGCGAAGTTCCGGGAGGCCTGGACCCAGTCCTCGCCGATCGGCACGTCCGTACCGGGGTTGGCGCCGCGGGCCAGGGTGAAGCGGACGGCGTCGGAGCCGTACGCGTTCATCCAGTCCAGCGGATCGACCGCGGTGCCCGAGGACTTGGACATCTTCTTGCCGAACTGGTCGCGGACCAGACCCGTCAACGCGATGGTCTTGAAGGGGACTTCACCGTCCATCGCGTACAGGCCGAACATCATCATCCGGGCGACCCAGAAGAAGATGATGTCGTGGCCGGTGAGCAGGACGTCGGTCGGATAGAACTTCTTGAGATCCGGGGTCTGTTCGGGCCAGCCGAGGGTCGAGAAGGGCCACAGGCCGGAGGAGAACCAGGTGTCCAGGACGTCGGAGTCCTGGGTCCAGCCCTCACCGGTGGGCGGCTCGTCGTCGGGGCCGACGCAGACGACCTCGCCGTCCGGGCCGTACCAGACGGGGATGCGGTGACCCCACCACAACTGCCTTGAAATACACCAGTCGTGAAGGTTGTCGACCCAGTCGAAGTAGCGCTTCTCCATCTCCTGGGGGTGGATCTTGACGCGGCCGTCACGGACCGCGTCGCCGGCCGCCTTCGCGAGCGGGGCGACCTTGACCCACCACTGCATGGAAAGGCGCGGCTCGATGGTCGTCTTGCAGCGGGAGCAGTGGCCGACGGAGTGGACGTACGGCCGCTTCTCCGCGACGATCCGGCCCTCGGCGCGCAGCGCGGCGACGATCGCGGAACGCGCCTCGAAGCGGTCCAGGCCCTCGAACGGGCCGTGCACGGTGATGACACCGCGCTCGTCCATGACGGTCAGCGACTCCAGGCCGTGACGCTGGCCGATCGCGAAGTCGTTCGGGTCGTGCGCCGGGGTCACCTTGACGGCGCCGGTGCCGAACTCGGGGTCGACGTGGGTGTCGGCGACGACCGGGATGGTGCGGTCGGTGAGCGGCAGCTTGATGTGCCGGCCGACGAGGTGCTTGTACCGCTCGTCGTCGGGGTGGACGGCGACGGCGGTGTCGCCGAGCATCGTCTCGGCACGGGTCGTGGCGACGACGATGGTGTCGTCCCCCTCCCCGTACTTCATGGAGACCAACTCGCCGTCGTCGTCCTGGTATTCGACCTCGATGTCGGAGATCGCGGTGAGACAGCGGGGGCACCAGTTGATGATGCGCTCGGCGCGGTAGATCAACTCGTCGTCGTAGAGCCGCTTGAAGATGGTCTGGACGGCCTGGGACAGGCCCTCGTCCATGGTGAAGCGCTCGCGGCTCCAGTCGACGCCGTCGCCGAGCCGGCGCATCTGGCCGAGGATCTTGCCGCCGTACTCGTCCTTCCACTGCCAGACGCGCTCGACGAACGCCTCGCGGCCCAGGTCGTGGCGGGACTTGCCCTCCTTGCCGAGCTCGCGCTCGACGACGTTCTGGGTGGCGATGCCCGCGTGGTCCATGCCCGGCAGCCACAGCGACTCGAAACCCTGCATGCGCTTACGGCGGGTCAGCGCGTCCATCAGCGTGTGCTGGAAGGCATGCCCGAGGTGCAGGCTGCCCGTGACGTTCGGCGGCGGAATGACGATGGTGTACGGCGGCTTCTCGCTCTTCGCGTCCGCCTCGAAGTACCCCCGCTCCACCCAGCGCTCGTACAGCGGCCCCTCTACGTCGGCCGGCGCGTACTGGGTCGGCAGTTCGGAGTCGGGCGCTGATGGCTGCTGCTGAGCGTTCTCGGTCACGCGCCCAGTTTAGGGGTGTCGCAGGGGTGTCCCGAAACGCGTTTGTTCTGTAACGGTGCGCCCCCCAATGCCATGTGGTTCCTGTGGCTGCGCCAGGATGTCGGGAACACATAAGCATCTGGAGGGGAACCCAGAATGAGCTACAACCAGCCGGGCCCGTACGGCGGGCAGCCTCAGCAGCCCGGCCCGTACGGTCAGCCGGGCCCCTACGGCCAGCCTCCTCAGCAGGCGCCGCAGGGCGCGCCTCAGCCCGGCTACGGCTACCCCCAGCAGGCTCCGCCCGCCCAACCCGGCTACGGCTACCCGCAGCAGCCCCAGCCCCCGCAGGGCGTCCCGCCGCAGGGCCCCTACGGCCAGCAGCCGCCGTACGGCCAGCCTCCGTACGGTGTTCCGCAGCCGCCCGCGCCCGGTGGCGGGAAGAAGAGGACGGGGATCGTCATCGGCGCGGTGGCGGTCGTGGCCGCCATCGCGGTCGGGGCGTACTTCGTGATCGGCGGCGGCAGCGGCAGCGGCGGCGTGGGCGACGACGGCGCGCACAAGCTGACGACGCCGGCGACGATCCTCGACGGTCAGTACAAGAAGAGCGACTCCGGCTCCGGCAAGATGACCGACTCCGACCTCAAGGACGCGCAGTCGTGGGGCATCGACAACCCCAAGGACGTCAGCGCGGGTTACACCTCGGGCACCGGTCTCACCGCCAAGCAGCTGCTGATCTCCGGTGTGTACGGCAGCATCGACGACCCGGCCAAGGTCGTCGACGCGATGTTCGCCCAGATGAAGAAGGACTCCTCGTCGGGCTCCTCCTCCGACGGCAAGCTCGTCGGCAGCCCGCAGGCGTTCACCCCGGCCGGCTTCAGCAACGGTGTCATGAAGTGCCAGGAGATCGAGAGCAGTTCGAAGGGTACGACGGCGAAGATGCCGTTCTGCATCTGGGGCGACCACAGCACCGTCGCCTATGTGCTGTCGTACGACATGGCCGCCCTGGCGGCGGGCAAGAGCAGCTCCCTCTCGGACGCGGCGGCGCTGACCGCGAAGGTCCGCAACGACGTGCGCGTCAAGGCCTGATGGCGTAGACGACGTAGCCACGGCTCAACTGCGAAGGGGCCCCGGTCAGTTGGACTGACCTGGGCCCCTTCGCAGTGAAAGGACTTGTCGCTACGCCGTCTTCTGCTCGCCCGGGCCCCGGCCGCGCGCGTCGCGCGGGATCAGGGTCGGGTTGACGTTCGACAGGACGACGTCCGCCGTGATGACGACGCGGGCCACGTCCTTGCGGGACGGGACCTCGTACATGACGCCCTGGAGGACTTCCTCCATGATGGCGCGCAGGCCGCGGGCGCCGGTCTGGCGGAGGATGGCCTGGTCGGCGATGGCTTCGAGGGCCTCGCGCTCGAAGTCCAGCTCCACGCCGTCGAGTTCGAAGAGGCGCTCGTACTGCTTGACGAGTGCGTTGCGCGGCTCGATGAGGATCTGGAGCAGGGCCTCGCGGTCCAGGTTGTGGACCGAGGTGATGACGGGCAGCCGGCCGATGAACTCGGGGATCATGCCGAACTTGACCAGGTCCTCGGGCATGACGTCCTCGAACTGGTCCTTGGCCTGCAGCTCCCGCTTCGAGCGGATCGTCGCGCCGAAGCCGATGCCCTTGGCGCCGGCCCTGGACTCGATGAGCTTCTCCAGGCCCGAGAAGGCGCCGCCCACGATGAACAGGACGTTCGTCGTGTCGATCTGGATGAACTCCTGGTGGGGGTGCTTGCGTCCGCCCTGCGGCGGGACGGAGGCGGTGGTGCCCTCCAGGATCTTCAGCAGGGCCTGCTGCACGCCCTCGCCGGACACGTCACGGGTGATCGAGGGGTTCTCGCTCTTCCTCGCGACCTTGTCGATCTCGTCGATGTAGATGATGCCCGTCTCGGCCTTCTTGACGTCGTAGTCAGCGGCCTGGATGAGCTTGAGAAGGATGTTCTCGACGTCCTCGCCGACGTAGCCCGCCTCCGTGAGCGCGGTCGCGTCGGCGATCGCGAACGGGACGTTCAGCATGCGGGCCAGGGTCTGTGCCAGGAGCGTCTTGCCCGAGCCCGTGGGGCCGAGCAGCAGGATGTTGGACTTCGCCAACTCGATGGCGTCCTCGCGGTTTTGGCCGCCGCCGTGCTCACCGGCCTGGACGCGCTTGTAGTGGTTGTACACCGCGACGGAGAGCGCCTTCTTGGCGGACTCCTGCCCGACCACATAGCCCTCAAGGAACTCGTAGATCTCGCGGGGCTTGGGGAGTTCCTCCCAGCGCACCTCGCTCGTCTCCGCGAGTTCTTCCTCGATGATCTCGTTGCAGAGGTCGATGCACTCGTCGCAGATGTACACACCGGGCCCTGCGATGAGCTTCTTGACCTGCTTCTGGCTCTTGCCGCAGAACGAGCACTTGAGCAGATCGCCGCCGTCACCGATGCGTGCCACGGTGTGCTTCCCCTTCGCCTGGGAGACGCCTAGGTCCAGCGGCTCCTGGTGCTGCCTTATGTCCGACGGTACCTTGCCGGGCCCCCCGTTCGGGCCCCCCTTGGCACGGTTCACTTCCACGTGGACCGTGCCGAGGGGTGGTGGACGATACAGGTCCGGGTCAGCGGACGTCGGCGTTGTTCATCTTCCGGGTGGAGATGATCTGGTCGATCAGGCCGTACGCCAGGGCGTCCTCGGCCGTGAGGATCTTGTCGCGCTCGATGTCCTCGCGGATCTTCTCGATCGGCGTCGTCGAGTGCTTGGCCAGCATGTCCTCCAGCTGGGCACGCATGCGGAGGATCTCGTTGGCCGCGATCTCCAGGTCGGAGACCTGGCCCCGGCCCGTCTCGCTGTAGGGCTGGTGGATCAGCACGCGCGCGTTCGGCAGCGCCATGCGCTTGCCCGGCGTACCGGCCGCCAGCAGGACGGCGGCGGCGGACGCGGCCTGGCCCATGCAGACCGTCTGGACGTCGGGCTTCACGAACTGCATCGTGTCGTAGATCGCAGTCAGCGCCGTGAAGGAGCCGCCCGGGCTGTTGATGTAGATCGAGATGTCGCGGTCGGGGTCCATCGACTCCAGGCACAGCAGCTGCGCCATGACGTCGTTGGCGGACGCGTCGTCGATCTGGACACCGAGGAAGATCACGCGCTCTTCGAAGAGCTTCGCGTACGGGTCGTACTCACGGACGCCCTGCGAGGTGCGCTCGACGAAACGCGGGATCACATAACGGGACTCGGCGGCGGGAGCCGTGTATTCGGCGCGTGCGTGCTCGTACAGGCCGTTGCCGGGGAAGTCGTTCACTGTCTCTCTCCTGGGGGCTGTGGCGGTCGGCTGGGGGCTGTCCTGGGGCCTCAGGCCCCGGTGCCGCCGCCGCCCGGCATACCGGCGGCCGTGGGCATGATGTCGTCGATGAGGCCGTACTCCTTGGCCTCGATCGGGTCGAACCAACGGTCGCGGTCCGAGTCACGGGTGACCTGCTCGACCGTCTGGCCGGTGTGGAAGGAGGTCAGCTCCGCCATCCGCTTCTTGGTGTGCAGCAGCCGCTCGGCGTGGATCTTGATGTCCGACGCGGAACCGGCGAGGCCGGCCGAGGGCTGGTGGATCAGGATCTCGGCGTTCGGCAGCGCGAAGCGCTTGCCGGGGGTGCCGGCGCTGAGCAGGAACTGGCCCATCGAGGCCGCCATGCCCATGGCGATGGTCACCACGTCGTTCTTGATGTACTGCATGGTGTCGTAGATCGCCATGCCCGCGGTGATCGAACCACCGGGGCTGTTGATGTACAGAAAGATGTCCTTCTCCGGGTCGGAGGCAAGGAGCAGCAGCTGCGCGGTGATCTTGTTCGCGATGTCGTCGTCGACCGCCTGGCCGAGGAAGATGATCCGCTCGCCGAGCAGCCGGTTGTAGACCTGGTCGCCGAGGCCACCGAAAGAGGGCTCGCCGGCGGCTGTAGGCATCAGATTCGTCACGTATCCACCTGCTCGTCTTTACGACGGCGCCGGGCCGTCTCACGTGTACTGCCGGGGGCAACGGGGACTCCCCTGCCCTCGTATTCATGGACCCTAACGCGCGGGTCCCTCCGGGGAATCCCGCAAAGGGAACTGTTCGCTGTCAGCACATCGCTGCGCTGGCCTGAGCGGAATCCCTCGCGGTGGGGTGGGTTCGGTTCGTGGCGGGGCTGCGGGTTCGTGGGGGCTGGTCGCGCAGTTCCCCGCGCCCCTTCGGGCGCGTCCAATGGGCGTATGACAAAAGGGCCCCGGGGTTCGATGTCCCCAGGGCCCTCGTGTGCGTTTGCTTACGCCTCGGTCGGCTCCTCGACGGCCTCGGCCGTCTCGGTGGCCGTCTCGTCGTCCTCGTCGTCCAGGTCGACGATCTCGCCGTTGGTGTCCTTGACCGTGGCGGCCTCTACGACGACTGCCAGGGCCTTGCCGCGGGCGACCTCGCCGACCAGGAGCGGAACCTGGCCGCCCTCGACGACGGCCTGGGCGAACTGGTCGGGGGACATGCCGGAGGAGGCCGCGCGCCGCATGAGGTGCTCGGTGAGCTCCTCCTGGTTGACGTTCAGCTTCTCCTTGTTGACGAGCTCGTCGAGGACGAACTGCGTCTTGATGCCCTTGACCGCGGCTTCCTTGGTCTCGGTGTCGAACTCCTCGGCCGTCTTGCCCTGGATCTCCAGGTACTTTTCGAGGTCGAGGCCCATCTGGCCGAGCTGGTGGTGCTCCAGGTTGTGCTTGCGGGTGTTGATCTCGTCCTCAAGGAGCTTCTCGGGGACGGGCACCTCGACGAGCTCCAGCAGCTTCTCCAGGACGCGCTCCTGGGCCTGCGTGGCCTGGTCGTACTGCTTCATGTTCTCCAGGCGCTTGCGGCTGTCCGCGCGCAGCTCCTCCAGAGTGTCGAACTCGGAGGCGAGCTGTGCGAACTCGTCGTCCAGCGCGGGCAGTTCGCGGGCGGCGACCTGGGTGACCTTGACGGTGACCTGGGCCTCCTGGCCGGCCGCGGAGCCGCCCTTGAGCTCGGAGGCGAAGGTGGCCTCGCCACCGGCCTCCAGGCCCGTCACGGCCTCGTCGATGCCTTCGAGGAGCTCGCCGGAACCGATGGTGTAGGAGACACCCTCGGCGACGCCGTCCTCAAGGACCTCGCCGTCGACCTTGGCCTCCAGGTCGAGGGTGACGACGTCACCGTCGACGGCGGCGCGCTCGACCGGGGAGGTCGCCGCGAAGCGCTCGCGGAGCTGCTCGACCGACTCGTCGATGTCCTCTTCGCTGACCTCTACGGCGTCGACCTCGACCTCGATGCCCGAGTAGTCCGGGATCTCGATGGCCGGGCGGATGTCGACCTCGGCGGTGAAGTTCAGCGTCTCGCCGTCCTTCAGGTCCGTGATGTCGACCTCGGGCTGGCCCAGGACGTTGAGCTCGGCCTCGTTGACCGCCTCGGTGTAGAACTTCGGAAGCGCGTCGTTGACCGCCTCCTCCAGGACCGCACCGCGGCCGAACCGCTGGTCGATGACGCGAGCCGGGATCTTGCCCTTCCGGAAGCCCTTCACCGTGACCTGCTGGTTGATCTTCTTGTACGCCGCGTCGAGGCTGTCCTTGAGCTCCTCGAAGGGCACCTCGATGCTGAGCCGAACCCGGGTCGGGTTCAGGGTCTCCACGGCGCTCTTCACGGTTCGGTCTCCTTGGGGGCTGACTTCTTGGGTTGCGGACCCAGACAGGTCCGGCGGTTTCTGGTCGCCCGGAGGACTTCAGAGTGTGAGACACACGGGCGCGCAGCTTGCATAGTAGCCGCAGCGACGAGACCCCCCAAAAGGCGATCTCGTTAGGTACCGGTCCCGGAGGTCCGGCAGGTGGTCGGGGTGGCGGGATTTGAACCCACGGCCTTCCGCTCCCAAAGCGGACGCGCTACCAAGCTGCGCCACACCCCGTCTGGTGCGACACGTAGGGTACATGCCCGCAGCCGGTCGGGCCGCCGCATTTCACGAGCGCCGGGGTGCCGGAAGGGGCATGGGGAATGCGGTGTGCGCCGAGGGCACCCGACCCGCTACGATGCCTTCTGTGCCGCGGTCGTCTGACCTGCGGCGCGTCATGTGCGGGCGTAGCTCAATGGTAGAGCACTAGTCTTCCAAACTAGCTACGCGGGTTCGATTCCCGTCGCCCGCTCCAGGCATCTCAGGGCCAGGTCGGAGGATCATTTCTCCGCCTGGCCCTGAGTCGTTCCCGGCAACGCTCCCGGTCCGGGCTCAGAAGCTGATCGAGTTGATCGTCTCCGCTATCGAGTTCAGGAACCGGTTGATGGACGGTGCCATGCCGGTCGAGGCGAGGAAGAAGCCGAAGAGGATCGCGACTATGGCTGGGCCCGCCTTGATCGATCCCCCTCGGATCAACACCACCAGGATGATCGCCAACAGCAGCACCACAGACAGTGAAATGGCCACAACTGATCACACCCTCGGTCGGTCCGCACTCCCGGCCCGGGGACGCGACCCCGCGCACCCCGCCAGAACCATCGTGCCACCAACGCGGCCCACCTATGCGGCGGGTGACGCATCGTTGGTCGCAAAGGTTCGGAAGAGACGCGTTCGCAGTTCGTTCGAACTATTGGCACAAGCACACGAACGAGCGTTCCCGGCATGCCTATTTGCGACTTTTGATGGGCATGAATCGTGACATCTCGGATAAATTTCGGACGCGCGTCCGATGGTTTTACCGATTCCCACAGGCAACGCTAGGGTGCCTCAGATGTTCCACGCTGCCACGCCCTCCGGCCAGAACGAACAGAGCAAAAAGAACGAACAGAACGAACAGACCAAACAGCGCGACGCGTTCTTCGACAACGCGAAGTACCTGGCGATCCTGCTGGTCGCCATCGGGCACTCCTGGGAGCCCCTCAAGGGCGACAACAGAGTGCTTCAGGGCCTGTACATGGTCGTGTACAGCTTCCACATGCCGGCCTTCATCATCATCTCCGGCTACTTCTCCCGAAGTTTCGACCTGAGCCCCGCCCGGCTGAAGCGGCTCCTCACCGGAGTCGCCGTGCCGTACATCCTCTTCGAGATCGCCTACTCGCTCTTCAGCCGCTACGCCAACGACGACCCGCACCAGCAGATCACCCTCCTCGACCCGCTGTATCTGACCTGGTTCCTGTGCGCGTTGTTCATCTGGCGGCTGACCACCCCGATCTGGAAACTGGTCCGCCACCCCCTGCCGATCGCCCTCGGCATCGCCATGCTCGCGTCCTGCACCCCGAAGATGACCGACGACTTCGATCTGCAGCGGCTGGCGCAGTTCCTGCCGTACTTCGTGCTCGGCCTCGTCCTGAAGCCCGAGCACTTCCAGTTGGTGCGCCGCCGTGAGATGCGGATCCTGGCCGTGCCGGTGTTCGTGAGCGCGCTGGTGGTCGGCTGGTGGGCGGTGCCGCGGATGAACGCCGGCTGGTTCTACCACCACGACTCCGCCCAGGAGTTCGGCGCTCCCTGGTGGGTCGGGCCGGTGATGATGCTCGCGATGTTCGGCTGCTCGCTGCTGCTGACCGCCGGCTTCTACTCCTGGGTGCCGAGCCGGAAGACGTGGTTCACGGCGCTCGGCGCGGGCACGCTGTACGGCTATCTGCTGCACGGGTTCCTGATCAAGGGCGCCGGTTACGCGGGCCTGTTCGACCACGCCTGGCTGCACCGGCCCTACGGCGTGGCCCTCGTGACCGCCCTCGCGGTCACCGCCGTCACGCTGCTGTGCACCCCACCCGTACGACGGGTGTTCCGCTTCGCGGTCGAGCCGGGCATGGAGTGGGCGTTCAGGCAGGAAGCGGCCGAAGTCGCGCGTGAGCGACAGAGAGTGCTGGTGGGCTGAGCACCCGAGCACCGCCGAGGTGTCTCAGGCGCCCTTGAGGTGCCTCATCAGGCGCTCGAAGTCCGCCCATCCCGCTAGGTCCGAGGGGTCGCCCCGGAAGGGGTAGTACAACGCGGGACGCCTCTTCGGACCCAACTCGCGCGGCTGCCACGGCAGCGGGGTGCGCCTGGCCCGGTCGCCGGGCATCTCACGTACCTCTTCGGCACCGAGGACGAAGGCGTACGGGACGCCGGGCCCCTCGAAGCGCGGCGGTACGGACAGGTCGCGGCGGGCCCGGCGGACCTGGACCAGCATCGACTGCAGATCGTGCCGGGTGGCGAGGACCTCCGCCGCCCGGGTCACGTCGGCGTCCGTCGGCACCGTCTCACCCGGGCCGTAGCCGAACGCCAGCGTGACGTCCTCCTCCACACCGCCCTCGGTACGGCTGATCCGAACCGTCGCGAGGCCCGGGCGCTCCGGACTGCCGACGACCACCAGCCAGGTCGGCTCGGGCGCCCGCTCGTACGCCACATCCGTCAACTGGCGCAGCGACCAAGGCAGGTTGGCGGGCTCCTCGGTGCCCCAGCCGGCCGGCGGCTCACCGGTGAGCTCACGCCATACGGCTTCCAGCGCGCCGCCGAGCACGAGGCGCTCGTCCGCCGGGTGGACGGCCCGGAAGGACACGGCCAGCTGGCATTCGCCGTCGTCGGCGACCTCGGGGGTGAACGACTCGGCCACGGAGGTGCGGGGGTCCTCCGACGTGGCGTCCGGGGACCCGACCGTCACGAACAGGCCGTTGTCCCAGCGCAGTACGGCTCCGGACAGTCCGTCGTAGTAGCCGTCCTTCTCGTCCTGCACCACCCAGCGCGAGGGCCAGCCCGGCAGGTTGCCGCGGACCGCCGGGGACAGGCGCGTGCCGGCGGGGGTGACGATCTGCAGGCCCAGTCCGGCGTTGGCGACGGCCTTGAAGGCGTTCGAGAGCCAGGCGGTCATCGCGACCACCGGGCGGTCCTGGATCACCACGGCGACCTTGTCGGTGAGCACGTCCACGGCGGGTTGCGCCGCGGCCGGAGCCGACACCGCACGCACCCCGTCGGTGTCGACCACCGCCAGCGACCGCGCCGCCTGCGGCGGCCAGGCGGTGCCGCCGACCAGGGTGGCGACGCGGGCCGCGAAGGTACCGGCGAGTTCCTCGGCCTCCTTGACGCCGGTGGTGGCACGGGCCTCGGTCCACCAGTACGGCACCTCGGGCTCGGTCGCCCCGAGCAGCCGCTGCGCCTCTCCCCTGACCCGCACCAGCAGGGGTGCCTCGATAGAGACGAGGGGACGGCCCCGCTCGTCGCAGAGCTGCACCACCGCGCCGTCCCCCTCGACGCCCGCCAGCATGTCCGGGCCACCGGCCAGCAGCCCCGCGAGCACGCTCAGCGGGTCGGGCATCGTCCTGGTGAGAGCGACGACATCCTTCGTCATGGGTACCTCGTCCCGTTGCCTGTTCCCACCGGGTCCTACCTGTTGCCCGCGTGGACGGTCTGGATCAGTCGGTTCGGCTCGCCCCTGCGGACCAGGACGCCGCGACCGGACGGCTGTTGGCCGGCGTACACACCGGGAAAGAGCTGGCCCTCGCTGCGGTCGCCCGCCATCACCAGCGCCGAGGCGCCGGACTCGCGCAGGCTCTGCAGCAGCGGCTCGTACAGGCCTCGGGAGGCGCCCGCGACCCGGCGGGTGAGGACGAAGTGGAGGCCGATGTCCTGGGCCGAGGGGATGTACGGCAGGAACGGGGCGAGCGGCTGCTGGCCTGCGGTGGTGAGGACGTCGTAGTCGTCGACGAGGATCACGATCCGCGGGCCCGAGCCCCAGCTGCCGGGTTCCAGGTCCGCGCCGTCCGCGCTCTCGTCGGGCAGCCGCTTCTCCAGTTCGGTGGCGATGCCCGCAGACAGACCCGCGCACAGCTTGGCGTTGTAGGCGTAGCCGCCCCGGTACTCCTCCGGGACGGCGCCGCGCAGTCCACGGCGCGGGTCCATGACCCCGAAGACCAGCTCGTCCGCGCTGTAGCGCTCGATCAGGCCCTCCGCGACGGCCCTGAGCAGGTTGGTCTTGCCGCACTCGCTGTCGCCCATGATCAGCAGGTGCTGGTCGTGCTCGAACAGGTCGAGCAGGACGGGCGCCAGCTGCGTCTGGTCGAGGCCGATCGGGACCCGGCGCGGTTCGGCCGCCGGGCCGGGCAGCAGGTGCGGCTCCAGGACGTGCGGCAGCACCCTGACCGGCTGGGCGGTCTCGCCGGACCAGGTCGCCCGGATCGTACGGGCCGTGTGTTCCAGGACCGTGCCGAGGTCGGCCGTGTCGGCGACGCCGTCCGTGCGGGGCAGGGCGACCTGGGCGAAGAGCTTGGTGTCGGTGAGGACGCGCCCCTTCTCGTCGGGCGAGAGGGTCTGCGCGAGTTTGCGCTCGATGCTGGACTCGCCGGCGTCGTTCAGCCGGAGCTCCACCCGCGTGCCGAACTGGGACTGGGCGGCGATGCGCACGTCGTTCCAGCGCAGCATGCCGGCGACCACGTGGATGCCGTAGCCGCTGCCGCGCTTGAGGATGTCGCCGACCCCTTCGTCGAGTTCCTCGAAGTCGTCGCGCAGGGCACCGAAGCCGTCGATGAGCAGCACGATCTCCGTGGAGGCCAGCTCGGGGACGCGGCCCGCGGCGCGCAGGGTGCGCAGCTGCTCCAGGGAGTCGATGTGGTGGCGGCGGAACAGCTCCTCGCGCTGGTCCAGCATGCCGCGCACGGAGTCGACGGTGCGGGCACACCGCTCCCGGTCGGCCCGGCCGGCCACCCCGCCCACGTGTGGCAGGCCGGACAGCGCCTGCAGACCGCCGCCGGCCAGGTCGAGGCCGTAGACGCCGACCTCCTGCGGGGTGTGGGTGAGGGCCAGGGACAGGGCCAGGGTGCGCAGCAGGGTGGTCTTGCCGGACTGGGGGCCGCCGATGACGACCGCGTGTCCGCCCGCCACCGTGAGGTCCAGGTACCACTGGCCCTGCCGCTGCCGGGCCGGATCGTCCAGGATGCCCAGCGGCACCTGGAGCGGGCCTCGGCGCCGGGCGAGCTGCATGCCACGCGCGCCCACCTCGACGGGTCCTGCGACCTGGTCGAGGGCGACGGCGCCGGGCAGCGGAGGCAGCCAGATCTGGCGTACGGGCCTCGTGTCGGCGTTCTCGATCTGCCGGACCATGACGCCCATCTCGGTCAGCCCGGTCTCCCGGCGCCGCATCTGCGGCTCCTCGGGCCCCGAACTCTTGTCCTGGCCCAGGGTGTTGTACGCCGGATACTCCAGGGCGAGCGGTCCGGTGTCCTCGGTGTCGCGCTGGACGGGGCCGCGGTAGGCACCGGAGACGTAGCCCGCCTTGAACCGCTCGTAGTGGCTGGTGTCGACCTTGAGGTAGCCGAAGCCCGGCAGCGGGGGCAGGTGGAAGGCGTCCGTGGTGTCGAGGACCGTGCGGGACTCGTCGGCGGAGAAGGTGCGCAGGCCGAGCCGGTACGACAGGTAGGTGTCCAGGCCTTTGAGCTTGCCGCCCTCGATGCGCTGGCTGGACAGCAGCAGGTGGACGCCGATGGAGCGGCCGATGCGGCCGATGGACAGGAACAGGTCGATGAAGTCCGGCTTGGCGGTGAGGAGTTCGCCGAACTCGTCGATCACGACGAACAGGTGGGGCAGCGGGTCGAGGTCGGGGCGCTTCTCGGCCCGGAGGGCGGCGTAGTGACCGATGTCGGCGACATTGCCCGCCTCCTTGAGGACCTGCTGGCGCCGCTTGACCTCGCCGGCGAGCGAGGCGTGGACGCGTTCGACGAGACCGGCCTGGTTCTCCAGGTTGGTGATCACACCCGCCACGTGCGGGACGTCCGCGAAGGGCGCGAAGGTGGCTCCGCCCTTGTAGTCGACGAGGACCAGCGCGAGATCCTCCGGCGGATGGGTGGCGAGCAGCGCGAGGACGAGGGTGCGCAGCAGCTCCGACTTGCCGGAACCGGTGGCACCGACGCAGAGGCCGTGCGGGCCCATGCCCAGCTCGGAGGACTCCTTCAGGTCGAGGAGCACGGGTTCGTGGCTGTCGCCGACGCCGATCGGGACGCGCAGGAAGGCGCGTTCGCCGCGTGGCGCCCACAGCCGGTCCAGGTCGAGGTCGGCGACGTCGTCGATGCCGAGCAGCTCCGCGAAGTCGACCGGACCGGTCAGCGGGGCACCGACCAGGGACTCCGCGGACAGCCGCAGCGGGGCGAGCATCCGGGCCAGGCCCTCGGCGAAGGCGGTGCCGACCTCGTCGACCGTGCCGTGGGCGCTGATCGGCTCGGCCTCACGCAGGTCCTCGATGACGATCCGGGCGCCGTCGACGGTGATGCGCACACCGACGCTGCCGGGCTCCCGTACCCGCTCGTCGAGCAGGTGCAGCACGGTGACGCCCATGTCCCGCAGGCCGACCGCGTCGTCGGGGCGCGGCAGGTCGACGGCGTCGTCCCCGTGCGCGTCGGCGACGACGAGGAGCCGGGAGGTCATGCCGAGCGCGTCCTGGCCGGACATGCCGCGGCGCACCTCGGCCGCGTAGGAGGCGCGGCGGCGCAGCTCACCGCCGATCTGCCGGGCGAGCTGGGGCAGCGAGGGGGCGATACGGCGGGCGGCGACCGGGCCGTCGGACTGCTCGGTGTCCAGCAGGTGCGGCAGCCACTTGGCCCACTCCCAGTCGGCCAGCCGGTCGCCGGGGGCCGCGACGGCCAGGGCCACGTCGTCGGGCGCGTGGGTGGCGGCGGCCTGGACGAGCAGCGCGCGGGCGACGCGCAGGGTGTCCTCGCGCGGGCCGATGACGCTGATGTTGCCGACGCGGTCGAGCGGGACGGTGAGCGGCAGTTCGGTGCCGGTGCTGAAGCGGGAGGTCAGCGCGGAGGCCTCGTTGAGCATGAACTGATCGGGCGGGGTGAGCGCGGAGGAGCCCTGCTGGGCGACCTGTAGATCGCGCACCGGCATCTGACCGGTGCCGACGCGCACCCGCAGGAAGTCCCCGTCCGTCCGGCGCCGTTCCCACAGGCGGGCGGGGTCGCGCACGATGTCGTACAGCGCGTCCGGCGGCGGGTTGAGGACCTGCGCGCGCTCGCGTCGTTCGCGTTCCTCCTTCGCCAGTTGTTCGCGCAGGTCCTCCAGGTAGGCCAGATAGGCCTCGCGCTGGGTGCGGCGGACGCGCTGGGCCTTGCCCCGCTGGGAGAAGGCCATGGCGAGGGAGCCGGCCAGGGTGACGACGAGGATGATCGCGCCCAGCCCGGCGAACTGGCTGTTGCGCACGATGGTCATCATCACGACGGACGACATCACCCCGGCGACCGGCAGCAGCGAGTGCAGCACGGAACCGGCCTTGCCCTCGG
Organism: Streptomyces sp. NPDC050508; assembly: GCF_040655155.1. Taxonomy (NCBI): domain Bacteria; kingdom Bacillati; phylum Actinomycetota; class Actinomycetes; order Kitasatosporales; family Streptomycetaceae; genus Streptomyces; species Streptomyces sp. NPDC050508. Next base: position 94,251 of record NZ_JBFAJJ010000007.1, on the reverse strand, counting down.
GCAGGTTGGGCGGCGCCTCTATGGTGCGCGGCTCGGGGGCGGCCGGCGGGCGGGTGGTGCGCGCGGGACGGTGGATCAGTCGGGTGCTCATCTACGTTGCCTGGTCCTCGGGTTGGATTCCTCGGTCCCTTCTTTTCGGGCGGTCAGCGCTGCTTCTGGGAGAGCTGGAAGACGTCGGCGGCCAGCCGGGTGGCGGCGTGCCGGGTGGCCCGGGCGAGGAGATCCGTACGGATGGTGCCGCCGGACGCGAGGTGGCGGTCGTAGGGCAGGACCCGCACGGTGACTCCGGCTTCGGTCAGCTCCCGGGTCGCCCTGCCCAGGTCGACGCCGGCGTGCGGTGCGACCTCGGTGAGGACGACGACGGTGGAGGCCAGCACGTACGGGGGCAGGTTGCGCATCCACTCCAGGACGGCGCGGGTGCTGGCGATGCCCTCCAGCGTCGCGGGCACGGTGAGCACCCGGGCCTGCGCGGCGGACAGTGCGGTACGGGCGACCTCGGCGGGCAGGGTCTCGCAGTCGACGACGGTCACCCCGAAGAAACGGCGCAGCGACACCATGACCCGCTCGTAGCCCGCGGTGTCGAGCATGGCGCCGACCTGGCCCTGGCTGCCGGGCAACAGCCAGGCGTTGCCGGGGAGTTGGACCAGGTAGCCGGTGACGTCGAGCAGCGACATCTGCGGTTCCACCAGTCCGGCGAGGTCACCGGTGGTCCAGCGCAGGGTCTCCGCGCCGAGCCGCAGCGGCAGCGAGCCGAGCGCCGGGTCGGCCTCGACGACGAGCACCGGGTCCTGGCGGTAGTGGGCGTAGGCGGCGCCCAGCAGCGCGGCGACCGTCGTCTTGCCGGAGCCACCGCGGATGGACGTGACCGCGATCTGCCGCCCGGTGGTGACCGCCTGCTGCAGCACCTCGGCGGTCGCCGCGCTGTCGGCGACCTCACGGGCCGCCGAGGAGGAGACGGTACGGCGTACGGCGCGCAGGGCACGGGTACCGAACGCCTCACCGCGGCGCGGCTTGAGCGCGGCGGCGGCGAGCCGCTTGTCGAGCACGGGCCGGGAGTCGGGGGTGACGCGCTGCGCCGGCGGGGGCTGGTGGTGCTGGTGGTGCTGAGGAGGCGGGTCGGGGTACGCCTGCTGCTGGTGCTGAGGAGGCAGGTCCGGGTACGCCTGTGGCTGTTGTGGCTGTTGCTGTTGTGACTGTGGCTGTTGTGGCTGTTGCTGCGGCACAGGCTGCTGATGCTGAGGCGTACCGCCCCTCAGATCGCGCAGCACGTCGCTCTGCCAGTTGTCCCCGCTCGGCATGTCGCCCTTCACTCCTGCCCTGGCCTCAGAACTTGTTGAGCAGTTGCCCATAGATGCCGAACACCCCGACGGCGAGCGGGAAGAGCCCGATCACGCCGAGGGACTCGATCAGGTCGCCGGTCCGCCGCAGCCGCACCTGCACATGCTCGGGCGGCTGGACCGCGAGGACCAGCAGCGGCAGCACTCCGGCAACGCACAGCAGTACCAGCGCCCCGGCGCCGCCCGCGCGGTCCACCCACTCCACCGCGAGCCGTACGACGAGCAGCGCGGCGCCGGAGAACAGCGCCACGACCTCGGCGACCAGCGGGAAAGCCCGGGCCTGGGACAGCAGCACCACGGCGGTGAGCGAGGTGAGGGCCACCGTCCACACGGTCGGCCGCCCGGCCGCGGTCAGCAGCCAGCCGCCGGCGGCGGCCGAGACGGCGGTGGCGATGGTGATCAGCGCGAGCCCGCGGTGCGTCGCGGCGAGTGCGTTGGCGACCTGGTGGCGGCTGACCGACGCGCCCGCGGAGCGCCGGTCGTCGAGTCCCGTCAGCCCCGAGGCCATCAGCGCCAGCCGCGGCAGCACGCCGAGCAGCACGACGGAGAACACGGCCATCACCGCACCGAGCCGGTCCGGCCGGTCCTGCACGGCGGCGACGGCCTCCCACACCAGGGTGATGAAGGCGGTGGCGCCGGCCCCGAGGAGCGCGCCACGGCCGAGCGGGGAGAAGTAGGCGAGCAGCACAAGAGTGAGCACCAGCGCCGCGACGACACCGGCCAGCCGGGCCGGTCCTGACCAGCCGTAGGCGTCGGCGGCGGTCCAGGCGGCGAGCAGTCCGAGCCCCCCGGAGGCGAGCAGCAGCGCCGTGGCGAGCCCGCGGTTGCCGTCGCCGATCTTCGAGACGAGCGCGCCGGCGACCAGGAACACGGCCGTGACGGCCGCGAGCGCGATGGTGACGGACTCCAGCGCGAACTCGCGCCGGGCCAGCAGGGCCGCGGCCACGGCGAACACGACGGTGGCCACCCCGGAACTGGCCCGGCGTGCGGCGGGCCGCCAGCGCCAGGCACGCAGATCGAGGTCGTCGGCGACCTGGTCGGTGACGTCGTGCACGACGGGCGCGGGCGGCGCGGCATGGGCGCGCACCAGCTGGAGCACGGCGCCGTCGGGCACCTCGGACGACGACAGCGTGGCCTCGTGCGGCAGCACCGAGCCGTCGGAGGTGATCAGTTGCCGTGTCATGGGCCGCGCGGCGGCCCGGTCGTCGAGCAACTGCAGGATGTCGGGCAGCAGTTGGCCGATCGGGGTGTCCGACGGCAGGACGATGTCGACGCGCCGGCGCTCACCGACCAGGGTGACCCGGCTCAGTTGTGTCCGGGACGTCGTTGCTGTACTCACCACTTACCGGAACCCATTCATCGCGAAGTTGTGGCCGAGGATGCCGAGGACGGCTGTGCGGAGGGGCTGCTGTACTGCTGCTGCTCCTGCTGCTGTTGCTGCTTGTTCAGGGTGGCCTGCAGGAAGGACCACCCGACGCATCCGGCGCACAGGACGGCCGCGATGGCGATGCCCGCGAACACCTTCCCGAGCCGCTCGTCGGCCGAGCGCCGGGTGCGCTGCGCGCCGAAGAGCAGCGCGTCGCGCATCCGGCGCCGGCGCACCGCCACCGACTCCAGCAGTTGGCTGTCGTAGTCCCGTGCCATTGAGTTGGTCCTGTGCCTGTGTTCTCTGTGCGGTCGTCAGTCGTCGGAGGTCGTGGAGGTTTCAGGGATGCCAGGAATATCGGGGATGTCAGGGATGCCTGGGATATCCGGGTTTTCGGCGGTGATGCCGAGGTACTGCCGCATGGCGGCGTACTTCCGCGTCAGACGCCGTGCGGTGGGCTCGTCGAGTACGGCCAGCCGGCGCGGGTCGGCGTTGTGCGCGAGGTCGGCCGCCTTGACGAGCCGTGCGCCCTCGGTGGCCAGGATCCGCTCCGCGTACGCCTGCGGTTGCTCGGCCGGCCGCTTGGTCACGGCCCGTACGACGTCCTTGGTGCGCTGGGTGAGCGCGGCCGCCGCCAGCCACTCCGCGCTCAGCACACCGTCCTCGACCGCGTCGTGCAGCCAGGCGGCGGCGATGAGTTCGCAACCGCCACCGCGGGCGCGTACGCCTTCGGCGACGGCCTCCAGGTGTTCGACGTAGGGCCGGCCGGCCTTGTCCCGCTGGGCGGCGTGCGCGGCACGGGCGACGGACTCGACCTCGGCGAGCGTCATGACAGGAGCGGGCAACCCGTCGTACGGCATACCGCATCCCCCTGTCCCCGTGACTTCGCCCGTGCAACATAAAACATGGACGCGGGGGCGGCGTACCCGGGGAGGCCGGACTGCCGGGAACGGCGCCGAAACCTCCGCAGAACCTGCACACCTGGTGTCCCGATTTCGAATCCGGCTCACTAGGAGGCGTGTGCGGCGTGCCGGTCCAGGAGCGCGACGACCATGGCGTCGAACAGACCGTTCCGGACGGCTTCGTCCACCGATCCCTCGTTGACGCGCTCACCGACCGCGAGGAAGGTGGCGGCGCGTACGGCGTCCGCGGGACGCAGCCGTCCATGGGGCGGCACAGCGGGAGGCGGAGCGGAGCTCCAGCGGTACTCCGGGGTGACGGCACCGATGCCCCAGAGGGCCCTGACGACCCGCCACAGCGGCTCGCTGTAGATCGGATACGGCCACTGGGTCGCGCCGTTCGCGTTCTTCTCGCCTCCGCCCCAGCGGATGTCACGGTCGTCGTCGGTGAGGGCGACGTAGGCGTCGGCCAGCTCCTGCCAGGCTTCGATGTCGCCGTGGTCGAGCTGGGCCAGCAAGCGCCGGTCGTCGGCCTCGGTGACGGCGCGGGCGAGTTCGTCCACGGCCTCGGGTCCGCGGACGCCGACCGGGGGCCCGGTGCCGGCGTCACGGGCGAGCCGGGTCAGCGCGCCGGCCAGGGGGAGCCCTCCCTCACCGGCCTCCGCCACCTTGGCCGCCCATGTCTCACCGAGGCGATACCCATCGGCACCGGTCGCTGCGCGCCGCGTCCACTTCAGGGTGCCTTCGACGTAGTCGGCCCAGATGTATCCGACGACGTCGCCGTCGGGGGTCTCGACGGCGACGTACTGGACGGGGTGTTGCATGGGGGGTCAGGTCTCCTGGGCGAGGGCCTCGACCGCGGCAGCGTTCGGGGCGTCGGTGAGGGAGCCGGGCAGGGGACGGCCCTTACCGGCCGGGTCCCGGCCGGCCGAAAACTCGGCGAGGGCCTGGGACGGCCGAAGGCCGCGTTCCTTGGCGTTGCGCAGCCGCCGGATCCAGAAGCCGCCCTCGTTCACCGCCCGAGGCCCTGCGGCCTGCCGCGGCTCGTACGCCGCGGCCTCGTCCTCGTCACCGGCCCACACATACCCGAGAACCGCGCCGCCCTCCTTGTCGACCACCGTGAAGTACCGCACCGGTTTATCGGTCCGGTTCCGGTACTTCGGCGGCCCTGGAGACACGAGGTTGAAGTGCACGTCCTCGTCGAAGCGCCGGTTGATCGGTCGTTCACTGCTCATGGCGGTGCGCATCCCTGCTAGTCACCCTTGGCAAGGGCCTTGACCGCCGCGGCGTTCGGGGCGTCGGTCAGGGAGTCCGGCAGGGCCCGGCCGAATTTGCCTGTCGCCGGTTCGGCCAGCATCTCCTCGATGGCCTGGGACGGTCGGATACCCCGTCCCTTGGCCTTCTCCAGACGGTTGAACCAACCGAGGCCCTCCATCAACCCTCTGGGTCCGGCAGCCTGCCGAGGTTCCCACGCGGCGGCGTCATCCTCGTCACCGGCCCACACGTATCCGAGAACCAAACCGTTCTCTCTGTCGGCCACCTCGAAGTACCGCACAGGCTTTTCGGTCCGAGTCTGGTACCTCGGCGGGCCCGGCTTCACGAGGTTGAAGTGCAGGTCATCGTCAAAGCGCGGGTTGATCGGTCGTTCAGTGTTCATGATGTCCACATTCCTTTGCCACTCCCTGCTCCGCAAAGAAGCTACGGCCTCGGCAGAACCTCTCCGTACGCATGCCACTTGCCCGCCTCGTCCACGAAGACCCGCGTCACCTTGTACTCGGTACCGCGGGCGAGGAGTAGTTCACGTTCTCCCTTGACCTGGGTGATGGACTCCAGCCAGAGGGCAGGCGTGTCCTTGGGCACCCGCAGATGCATCCACACCGGCTTGGCGTCGAAAGGTGGCGGAGGCGTCTTGCCGATTGCAGTGGAGGTGAACGCCTTGTCGTCCCAGACACCGCCCTGCAACTCCATCGGCGAATCGAGCCCGAGGTGGCCGATGCCGGTGCCGCGGACAACCATGATGTCCTCGGGCACGGGGCGAGCGTCCATGACCTTGTCCATCTCGTCGATGGTGTGCAAGATCGAATCGGGCACTTTGGTGTCAAAACGGAGATGGTTGTTGATGGGATCGTAAGCGGAGCCGGTGTAGGTGACCAGCCCTTCCTTCCTCTCGGGGTCGAGGCCGTCCATGAACTCTTTCCAGTGCGCGTGGCCGTACTCCAGCCCTGCCGCGTTGCTGACGCTGGGCGCGGGGTTCGTGCCGTGCGCCAGTTCGGCCAGTGCCGCCGCGTGCTGCTGCTCGGGCGTGAGAGCCTCGAACTCATCGTTCGACATGGACGGCTTGTACTCGAACGGCTCCCCGGCCCGGTGCCCCGGCACGTCCGTGCCCAGGTGACCGGCGTCGGCGCCGTGCAGGGCAGTGTCCATCCCACCGTGCGGATCGACGTGCCCTGCGTCGCCGTGGCCGACGTCGCCGTGGTGGTCAGTGCCGTCGTGACCGTGCCCGTCATGGCCGCCGTCGTGCGCGGGTGCGTCGTGGCCCGGCTCGTGCAGCGTCTGCGGGTCGTGGCCGCCCGTGTGCGGGGCGGTCGGCGGAGCGTCGTGCGGGGTGGTGTGCGGCACCTCGTGCGCGGGGGCCGTCGGGGTCTCGTGGTACCACGCCGAAGGCGTCGTACCGACGTGTGCGCCCGCCGGGACCGCGTCGCCCGTGCCGTGCGGGACGCCTCCGTGAATGCCGTTGCTGGGGACGTGCGGGACGCCTCCGTGAACGCCGTTGCTCGCAGAGTGCGGAACCCCGCCATGGATACCGTCACCGACGGACTTCGGGATACCACCGTGGATCCCGTTCCCCGGAATATGCGGCTTGCCGCCATGCACGGCATTGCTCGCAGAGTGGGGAACCCCGCCGTGGACACCGTCCCCGACGGACTTCGGAATGCCGCCGTGGATCCCGTTCCCGGGAACATGCGGGACACCGCCATGCACGGCGTTGCTCACAGAGTGGGGAACCCCGCCGGAGACGCTGTCCGCCGCGTGCGGGAGCCCCCCGTGTACCCCGTTGTCCGCCGCGTGAGAGACGCCCACGGACGCCGGTTCCGACGCCGGGACGGTCCAATGGGACGGGAGTCCCGGCGCCGCTTCCTTCGGGATCGGGGTCGTCTCGACGTTGCCGGCGTGGTCGAGGAGGTTTCCGTTCGGCTGCAGGAGGCGGCCGTCGGGGAGGTGTACCGAGCCGTCGGGAAGGGTCGGGATGTCGACCTTGCCGATGCCCTTCAGGTTCTTGGCGATGTCGCCGACCTTGGACAGGCCGGCGCCGGCACCCTTCATGACGTACGTCATCGGGTCGATGATCTTGCCGGCCTTCCCGGCCAGGGAGACCGCCTTGGCCACCGCGCCCGCCTTGCCGGCCCCGGCCGCGGCCGCACCCTCTCCACCGGTGAAGACAGTGGTGAGGACGTTGAAGGTGACCGCACCCGCCGCACGCGCGGGATTCTTGCCCCACTCGTCCCACGCCAGCAGCGCCTTCCCCGTCTGCTTCATCGTGTTGCGCGACTCACGGAACCACGACGGCATGTCCTTGTCCGGCAACGCCCAGAAAAGGGTCTGGGCACCCGGCATCATCGACAGCGTCAGCCCGGTCGCCAACTGCGCCAGGCCCTTCCACGCCTGCCCCATCGCGTCCCAGCCGCCGAACCCGACCAGCGTCCCCAGACCCTTGATGGTGCCCCAGACGCCGTCCACGATCAGGCCGTCCCACACGAAGGACTTCACCCAGTGCCCGACGTCGTACCAGTGGTGCTTCTGCTCCACCGGGTCACCCCACGGCAGCTTCGCGTCCTTCAGGTCCGACGCGTTGTAGCCGTACTGGTTCTTCTTGTCCGAGCCGTCACCTGCGACCATCTGCGTGCCGTGCCACAACGCCGTGATCTCGTTGTGGCACGTACGCTCGGCGGCCCAGAACGCCGCCACCGCCGCCGTGATGTCATCCCGGATCCGGTTGTGCTTGTCGACCTTGTCCCCGTCGTACTCCCAGTCGTCGTCCCCCTTGACCGAGGCGACGAATGTTGTCGCCTCCGTCTTCAACTGCTTCAGCTTCGCCACCAGCGGACGGATCTCGGTCGCATATCCCGACAGCGCCGAGGAGACCGTCTCCAGATCCGTGGCGAAGGTGTCCGAGCGATCCGACACCGGCTTCGTCGACGCGAACAACGCCTCCGCCTCAGGAGCGTGGTAGTACGCCGACAGCCCCTGGAACTGCGAGTGCACGTCCGCACCCGTGGAGCGGATGTTCCCGGCGTCCTTCTTCAGAGCGCCGTAGTCCTTCTCCAACTGCTCCAGATCACCGGTGAACTCAGGAATCTCCTCCGGATTGATCACTTCTGGCCCACTCCCGGCATCGTCACCCCAGGCATGGACGCCTTGCGCTGCACCTCTGCGGCCATCGCGTCGTCGCCGTTCAGATACGCCGTCGTCGCGTCCACCGCGCCCTGCATCGACTTACCCGCCCGCGCGGCGATGAACTGCAGGTCCTTCATCGCGTGTTCGGCGTACTGCGACAGCGCCAACGCCACCAGGCCGCCCTGTGCCTTCCCGCCGTCCTTGCCACCCTGACCGCCCGACGCCCCGCCCGATCCGCCGTCCGCGGAGATCGTGCCCGCGCTCGACGCCGCCGACTGCAGATGCGCGCCGTAGTCCTTGGCGTACGTCTCCAGATGCGACGCCGTCGTACCCGTCGTCGTCAGCACATACTGGATGCCCTGCGGATGCAGATCCCAGCCCGTCATACCAACCCCCGTGAACCCGGCACCCGGCCGTCACGAACCATCAAGAACCACAACAGCCGCGGCAGCCCCGGTGAACCACCGACGAACCACCAACCGGCCACGGTTCAGCCGATGTTGTCCACCGCCGACTTCGCCTTCGCCAACGTCGAATGCGCCGTCGAGTCGTTCTTCTCCATCGTCGTCTTCAGCAGCTGAATGATGTTCCGGACCTCCTGCGAGGCCTGGTTCCAGCGGTGCTCCTTGCCGTGGTACTCATCCGCCACACCATCAGCGGTGAAGTCCGCCATCGCCTTCTTCACCTGCTTGTCCCGCCCGGAGATCACCGCCTCCAACTGGGCGATCACCCCTGCGAGATTCCCCTGCACGTCCGCCGACGCCGTCGTGTCGTACGAACGACGATCCGCACCCGCACCCGCCATCACACACCACTCCCCGAAAACAACCTGAACGACCTGAACGACCTGAACGAACCGAACTCTCAGCGGCCCGAGAACCGCGCCGCGTCGAAATTGGCCGACCCCATGTGCTGCCGGGCGTTGTCACGCTGCTCGTCGTCACCCGTACTGAACGCGCTGTCCATTCCGGACTGGCCACCCAGAATCGCCGCCAACGACGAGTTCAGCTCCTTCGTGATCCCGTCCGCCCGCGCCTTGAACTGATCGAAAGCCGCGCGGCCCCCACCGTTGAACTTCCCCTCCAACGGCTCAGCCGCCTGCACCAACTGCCGGATCAGCGTCCCCAGATCCTGACTCGATCCGCGCGAGTCACGCATCAACGTCGACAGCGCCTGCGCACCCATGTCGAACTTCATGTCGGCTCCCCCCGTACAGGCTCATGCGGCGTGCGCCGCTCGTGTCACATACGGATTCATCAGTATCAACTTCCGAATCGTCCGGGCAACCTGGGGCCTGCACCATCACAAAGTCAGCAAACTTTCCTCACCGAAACCGAAGCTCGGGGAAGGAACCGCGTCGGCCGCCGGTGACGCGTCAGCGCCCCGCCTGGGCCGTCGGGCCCTCCCGGCAGACCAGCAGCAGGGCTCGGTCGTCGTTGACGTCCTTTGCGACTGCCTCGATCAGGTGCCAGGCGGCGCCGTGGAAGCCGCCGGCGACATAGCGGTCGGCCTCGCCGGTGAGGCGGTCGATGCCCTCGACGATGTCCCGGTCGGAGGTCTCCACCAGACCGTCTGTGAACAGCATCAACACGTCCCCCGGCCGCAGCGATCCCTTCACAGGGTCGAACTGCGCGCCGTCGTACACACCCAACAGCGGGCCCTCGGCCGCCTTCTCCTCCCAGCGTCCGCTGCCCGCGCTGAGCTGGAGGCCCGGCGGGTGGCCGGCGGAGAAGAGTTCGTAGTCACCGGAGTCGAGGTCCAGGACGAGGTGGATCGAGGTCGCGAAGCCCTCGTCCCAGTCCTGGCGGAGGAGGTAGCCGTTGGCGGCGGGCAGGAAGGCGTGTGGCGGCAGGGAGCCCAGTAGGCCGCCGAAGGCGCCCGACAGCAGCAGGGCGCGGGAGCCCGCGTCCATGCCCTTGCCGGAGACGTCGGTGAGGACGACCTCCATCGTCCGGCCGCCGTTCGTGCGGGCCGCGACGACGAAGTCGCCGGAGAACGACTGCCCGCCCGCCGGCCGCAGCGCCATCTCCCGGTGCCAGCCCTGCGGGAGTTGGGGCAGCTTGCTCTGTACGCGAATCCGCTCGCGCAGGTCGAAGAGCATGGTGCCGCCGCGCCGCCAGGGCACGCCCACCCGGCTGCGGAACTGGGCGATCAGCAGCCCGAAGAAGCCGCACGCGGCCACCACGAGCACCACGCCCGGAGTCACCCGTGCCGGGCCCTCGGTGTACGGGCCGAGCTTCACCGACTCGACGATCAGACCCGTGGCCGCCGCCGCGTACAGGCCGAGCAGGCTCGCGGGCCGCAGCAGCAGGCCGCCCGCGACGATCGGCAGGACCAGCGCGGCCGGTGAGAACCACACCGCGTTGGCCAGCGTCATCGCCACGATCACCGGGATCGTGATCAGCAGCCCGGCCAGCGCGACCCAGTCCGAGCCGTCCCCGCGGAAGTAGTCGACGGCACTTCTGCGCAGGCCGGTGCGGACCCGGTGAACCAGCTTCCTCAACCGGGCCATGAACGTGTCGGCCTCCGCGCGCCGCTCTCGTCCTGCTGCCATTAGTTCGGGACCCTATCCATCCGACCAGCCGCTTGGCACGGGAGGTCCCACTTGTCCCCCCTGCGAGGTTCAACTTCACAGTGAACTTCACCAGAGGCCGCTGTGCGGGCGCCGAGCGGAAATTCCCTGGCTCGTCCCGCAATGCCCTGATAGGCATGGCTCATGGGGACAGATACGAGAAATACGCGGGCCGGGCGGACCGAGCTGCGGGTGCTGCGCCGGGACGAGTGGAACACCTGGTACGACAGCCTCGTCACCGCCTTCGGTGGCGCCCCGGAGTCACCCGAGGAGCGTGAGCTGTGGGAACAGCTCACCGAGTTCGACCGCTCCCTCGGCGTCTGGGACGGGGACGCGTGCGTGGGGACGGCGGGCGCGTTCAGTTTCCGCCTCACCGTGCCCGGCGGCGCCTCCGTCCCCGCAGCGGGCATCACGATGGTCGGCGTGGCCGCCACGCACCGGCGGCGGGGCATCCTGACGTCGATGATGCGGCGGCAGTTGGACGACGTACGGTCCTGGGGCGAGCCGCTGGCCGTACTGACGGCCTCCGAGCCGGTGATCTACGGCCGGTTCGGCTACGGCATCGCGACGATGACGACGACCGCCGAGATCGACACCGACCGCGTGCGGCTCTCGGTGCCGCCGGGCACGGACGACGTACGGCTGCGCTTCGCCGACCCCGCGGCCGTGCGCGACGAGTGCGAGGCGGTGTACGCGCGGCAGGTGGCCGGGCGGCCGGGGATGCTGGCGCGGCGGCCCGGCTGGGAGGATCTGCCGCTGCTGGACCCGGCGAGCGAGCGGGAGGGCTCGTCGCCGCTGCAGTGCGTGGTCGCGGAGCGGGAAGGTGAAGTCGTCGGCTACACACGGTACTTCATCAAGCCCGAGTGGGATGCCTACGGTCCGAAGGGCGAGGTCCTGCTGCGCGATCTGGAGGCGCTGGACCCGGCGGTGTACGCGGCGTTGTGGCGGTTCCTCTTCGACATCGACCTGACGGGGAGGGTCTCGATGCGCAGCCGTCCCGTCGACGACGCCTGGCAGCATCTCGTCTCCGACATCCGCCGGTGCGCCGTCCGGCAGCGGGACTCGCTGCACGTACGGCTGGTGGACCTGGGGGCCGCGCTGGAGGCGCGCACGTACCAGACGCCGGTGGACGTCGTGTTCGACGTCGAGGACGTCTTCTGCCCCTGGAACAAGGGGCGTTGGCGGCTCACCGGCGACGCGAAGGGCGCGTCCTGCAAGCGGACCGGGGAACCGGCCGATCTCGCCCTGCCCGTACGGGAGTTGGCGGCCGCGTATCTCGGCGGGGCGTCCCTCGCGTCACTCGCGGGCGCCGGGCGGGTGCGGGAGCTGCGGGCCGGGGCGCTGGCGGAGGCCTCGGTGGCGTTCGGGTCGACGGTCGCGCCCTGGCTGCCGCACGGGTTCTAGAACGTCCGGAACAGCCCTACCGCTTCTGGCAGTTGGGACACCAGAAGAGGTTGCGGGCGGCGAGGTCGGCGGTGCGGATCTCGCCGCCACAGATGTGGCAGGGCCGGTTGGCCCGGCGGTAGACGTAGACCTCGCCGCCGTGGTCGTCCACGCGCGGCGGGCGACCCATCGCCTCGGGGGTGTGTTCGAGGCGGACGGTGTCGATGCGGTTGTTGCGGACGCCCTCGCGCATCAGCCCGACGAGGTCGGCCCAGATCGCGTCCCACTCGGCGGGCGTGAGGTCCTTGCCCGCGCGGTACGGGTCGATGCCGTGCCGGAAGAGGACCTCGGCGCGGTAGACGTTGCCGACGCCGGCGATGACCTTCTGGTCCATGAGGAGTGCGGCGATCGTCGTACGGCTGCGGGAGATGCGCCGGTACGCCGCGCTCGGGTCCGTGTCCTTCGCCGGGCGCAGGGGGTCGGGGCCGAGGCGGTCGTGTATCGCCTGCTTCTCGGTGTCCGTGATCAGGGCGCAGGTCGTGGGGCCGCGGAGATCGACGTACGACGCGTCGTTCGCGAGACGTAGGCGGACGGTGTCCGTGGGCAGGGGTGCGGGGGCTCCGCCGAAGTTCACCTTGCCGAACAGGCCCAGGTGGATGTGGATCCACTCCTCGTCACGGAAACCGAGGAAGAGATGCTTGCCGTGGGCTTCTGTGCGGGTGAGTTCCGTCCCGTTCAATAGCGCGGCGGCGTTGCTGAACTTGCCCTGGGGGCTGGTGACTTGTACAGCTCGGTTGGCGAAGTGACTGCCGTAGTCCAGCGCGAGTCGGTGGATCGTGTGCCCCTCTGGCACCTGACGAACTTCCTTTCCCACCCGCCCACCCGTCTCGGTCACTTGACGGGTGGGCCTTGAAAAGCGTGCCTACTGCTTCGGGTGGTGCGCCGGGATCGGGGGCAGCTCCCCCGTCGTCTCGTACTCCGTCAGCATGTCGATCCGACGGATGTGCCGCGGGTCCTCGGAGAACGGCGTCGCCAGGAACGTCTCGACGAACTTCGTCGCCTCGTCCTCCGTGTGCATCCGCGCGCCGACCGCGACGACGTTCGCGTTGTTGTGCTGCCGCCCGAGCGACGCGGTCTCCTCGCTCCAGGCGAGGGCCGCACGCACGCCCTTGACCTTGTTCGCCGCGATCTGCTCGCCGTTGCCGGAGCCGCCGATCACGATGCCGAGGGCCTCGGGGTCGGCGGCCGTGCGCTCTGCGGCGCGGAGGCAGAAGGGCGGGTAGTCGTCCTGGGCGTCGAAGATGTGCGGCCCGCAGTCGACGGGCTCATGGCCCGCCTCCTTGAGCCACTCGACGAGGTGGTTCTTGAGTTCGAAGCCCGCATGGTCGGAGCCGAGATACACGCGCATGGGTCGAGTGTGACACGGCTGTTTCCGGGAAGCAGCTCCGGGGCCCGACCACGTTAAATACAGGCAACGCCTCGCAACCTCAAGGAAACCTCAAGTAACGATCTGGATTCAAAGGTTCAGGAATTCCTTTACCTCCGATTCACTGGACCGACTCGTACGCCGCTCGTACGAGCACCCCCACCGGCATCCCAACCGGCGTAAAGGAATTCCCCCCATGACTTCTGGTTCCGGCCTTCAGGCAGGACTCAAGAACCGACATCTCTCGATGATCGCGATCGGCGGCGTCATCGGCGCCGGCCTGTTCGTCGGTTCGAGCTCGGGCATCGCGACCGCCGGCCCCGGCATCCTTCTCTCCTACGCGCTCGTCGGCACGCTCGTGGTGCTGGTGATGCGCATGCTCGGCGAGATGTCGGCCGCGAACCCCACGTCCGGCTCGTTCTCCGCACACGCCGACCGCGCACTCGGCCGCTGGGCCGGCTTCTCGATCGGCTGGCTGTACTGGTTCTTCTGGGTCGTCGTGCTCGCCGTCGAGGCGACCGCCGGCGCGAAGATCCTCGAAGGGTGGATACCGGCCGTACCGCAGTGGGGCTGGGCGCTCATCGTGATGGTGGTGCTGACCGCCACGAACCTCGTATCGGTCGGCTCCTACGGCGAGTTCGAGTTCTGGTTCGCCGGGATCAAGGTCGTGGCGATCGGCGCGTTCATCGTCGTCGGCGCGCTGGCGATCTTCGGCGTGCTGCCCGGCGCCCACACCGACAAGGCGGGCTTCGGCAACCTCACCGAGCACGGCGGCTTCCTGCCGAACGGGCCCGGCGCGATCCTGACCGGTGTCCTGCTGGTCGTCTTCTCCTTCATGGGCAGCGAGATCGCCACGCTGGCCGCCGGTGAGTCCGAGGACCCGCAGCGCGCGGTCACCAAGTCGACCAACAGCATCATCTGGCGCATCGGCGTCTTCTACCTCGGCTCGATCTTCGTCGTCGTCTGCCTGCTCCCCTGGAACGACCCGTCGATCAAGGCGCAGGGCTCCTACGTCGCCGCCCTCGACTCCCTCGGCATCGCGCACGCCGGTCAGATCATGAACTTCATCGTGCTGACCTCGGTGCTGTCCTGCCTCAACTCCGGCCTCTACACGGCCTCCCGCATGGCCTTCTCGCTCGGCGGACGCGGCGACGCACCGAAGGCGTTCGCCAAGACCACCTCCCGCGGTGTGCCGATGGCGGCGATCATCGCCTCCGTCGTCTTCGGGTTCGTCGCCGTGTTCTTCAACTACGCCTTCCCGGACACCGTCTTCCTCTTCCTCGTCAACTCCTCAGGTGCGGTCGCCCTGTTCGTGTGGCTGGTGATCTGTGCGTCGCAGCTGCGCCTGCGGCGAATCATCGAGCGCGAGTCGCCGGAGAAGCTCGTCGTGCGGATGTGGCTGTACCCGTATCTGACCTGGGCGACGATCGCCCTGATCGTGTTCGTCCTCGGCTACATGCTCACCGACACCGAGGGCGAGAGCAGCGGCCGTACGACCGTTCTGCTGTCCCTGATGGTCGCGTTGGCCGTGGTGGCGGTCTCGGTGATCAAGGAGCGGGTGCGGGGCGGACAGGCGGTCACGGCGGCCGAGACGGACACCGACACCGACAAGGTGTCCGTGGGCTAAGGGAGTTCACAGCACTACGAAGCTGTTCTTGACCTTGTCGTAGGTCTTCAGGGCCTGGGTCTCCACGCCCGGCTGGTACCAGGTGTTGATCTGGTACGACTTCCCGTCCTCGTCGAATCCGAGCAGCCGGGCGTGCCAGGGGACGCCCTTGAGTGTGAACGTGTACTCCCAGACCACCGCCGGGTAGCCGCGGAACGTCGTGTTGTCGAGGCGGATCTTCTGGTAGCTCTGCCCCTGGTGGGCGTTGCGCTCCGAGGCCTCCCAGGTCTGCATCAGGTCACCGCGGGCGAGCGAGGACTTGCCCACGAGTTCCTGAGTGCCGTCCGGGGACGTGTAGTGCACCTCGGCCCCCGTCTTCAGATCACGCCGCCAGCCGGTGGGCGTGGCCCAGGCGAACCCGCCCGCCTCCTGATGCGTGCCCGGGGGCAGGCTCGGTGGGCGGGAGGTGCCCTCGACGGTGGGGGACGGGGAGGCGGACGGTTCGGTCGGTGCTGATGAGGTTCCGGACGAGGCAGAGGTGCCGGACGAGGCACCGGTCGACGTGCCGGTCGACGCGTTCGACGGGCTCGATGTCTTCGACGCCGAGCCCGTGACCGTGTCGTCGGACGAGCCGCCGGAGTTCGCGAGGATCGTCCCGACGACCGCGCCTACGACCACCACGGCCGCGGCGGCGATCAGCACGATACGACCGCGATGGATGCGGTGAGTGTGGCGGCTCCGGTCCGGGGTGAACGGCTGGGCAGGGCCCGGGAGTTCACCGCCGCGGAGCAGGCGAGCCGGATGGGGGCCGAGGTCGATGCGCGGCGGGCGGGACGGGACGGGCACGCGCTCTCGCTCGATCAACGCTTCGGCCTGTTCGGCAAGTTCGCGTTGCTCGGCGCGTACGAGGGAGACACCGGCCTTGCGTGGGGCGGTTCGCCGGGAGTTTTCGGACGAGGCCTCGGAGTTCAACTCTGAGCTCAACTCGGAGGCGGCTTCTGCGGCGGAGGCCGGCTCTTCCACGGCGGGGCGCTGCGTCGGTATGGCGTCCTCGACGGGGTGGGGATCGAGGCCCGGGTCGAGGTCGGGGTCCGGGTCGTATATCCGGGGGTCGCGTGCCGCGCGGACGAGCGACGGTTCCAGGAAGGGCGGGGTCGGTGACTCCCGGTGGGCCTCGGCCGGCTCCTGCGCCAACTCCGGTTCTGCCGCCGCCGGTTCCTCACTCTCCTGGCCCGCCGGCGGGAACGCCACCGGAAACAGCACCCCTTCCGCCTCCTCCAGCCCCGGACGGACCGAGGGCTCCTTCTCCAGCAGCGCGGCGAGGATGTCGTGCAACGGGCCCGCTGCGGACGGGAGTTCGGGCTCCTCGTACAGAACGGCGTGCAGGGTCGCCAGTGTTGTGCCGCGGGAGAACGGGGAACGTCCGCCGAGGGCCGCGCAGAGGGTCGCGCCCAGGGACCAGATGTCCGAGGGCGGTCCCTGCGGGCGGCCGGAGATCCGCTCGGGTGCCATGTAGTCGGGCGAGCCGACGAGCGTGCCGACCATGGTGAGCGCCTCGGCGTCCTGGATCGCGGCGATGCCGAAGTCGGTGAGTACGACGCGTTGTCCGCGGGTCTCGATGAGCACGTTGCCGGGCTTGATGTCCCGGTGCAGGACGCCTCTCGCGTGCACCTGACGCAGGGCCGCCACCAGTCCCAGTCCGATGCGGGCCGCCTCCCGTGGGCCGATCGGGCCGTCCTCCTTCATGATCCGGTCCAGCGAGCGGCCGGCGACCAACTCCATGACGATCCACAGGCGTTCGCCCTCGTCCACGACGTCGTAGACGCGCACGACGTTGGGATGGTCGATCCGGGCCGTGGCCCTGGCCTCGCGCAGGGTGCGCTCACGGCGGGTGCGGGTGTCCTCCGCGCCGAGGCCGTCTATGCGTATTTCCTTGACCGCGACCTGCCGGTCGAGCATTTCGTCGGCGGCTCGCCACACCCGCCCCATTCCCCCCTGACCGATACTTTCGACCAACCGATATCGCCCGGTCACCACTAGCCCCGGAGTACCGCCACTCCCCGAATTCCCCATGCTCCCCGGCAATCCGCTGCACCCCCTCAACGATCGCCTCAACCGTTCCCCTACAAAACACAATGGTCACACTTCATGCCGTACCAGCATAGTGCGGAGAAATCTTGTGGTACCTCTTCAAGTACTGCGAATTCAGGCGCAGTCCCAGGGGGACACAGGGGAACGCAAGGGGGACGAACATGAGTTCTCGTCGTGCGACAGCCATCACGGGGTCGCTGCTCACGGCATCTTTCTCGGCGGTGATGATTCTTTCCTTCACTGCCACGGCGGATGACCAGGGACCGGGGAGCAGTAAGGGGGGAAAAGCCGTGGACCCGGCTCCGGCGGGCGTGAAGCTGACCACTCTCCTGCCGGAGAAGATCTCGGTCGACAACAGTTCGAAAAAGACGGCGATCACTGCCACGGTGAAGAACGAGGGGACCAAGGAGAGCGGCGATCTCCATCTCCTGGTCGTCGGTTTCGACGGCCTCAAGGTCACGAATGTGCAGGGCTGTTCGGCGATTTCCGAAAAGGATCTGCCTGCCGGTTCGAACAGTGGGTTCACGTGCTCCGTCGGCGCTCTCGCCGCGGGGAAGTCGAAGTCGTACGCCGTCGATGCGACGTACGACCTGAGCAAGGCCGGGAAGATCTGTCTGCCGGTGATGTCCGCCGACGGCAAGAAGACGTTCTGGCAGCAGGGCCCGGTCCCGTTCGGCACGACGAACCCGTCGCCGAACGCCCCGGCCACCCCGTTGCTGCTCGGCACCGACAACAAGCCGGTGGCCCCGGGTGGCGACACGCTGCCCAAGACCGGCGTCGGTAGTGACGTCCTGCCGCTCGGCGCGGCCGGCGCGGCGCTGATCGCGGCGGGCGCGGCGGGCCTGTACTGGTCTCAACGACGGCCCAGGCAGCGGTCGTTGGAAGGCTAGGGCAAGGGCGAGAAGGCGAGAAGGGCAAGGGAGGGCCGGGTTGCGGGAGCACCCAGCCCTCCCTTTCTACTGCCTTGTCAGCTCTACTGCCTTGTCAGCGCTGCTTGTTGACGAACTTCCAGGCCGTCGGGGTCGCGCCCATCGCCAGGGCTGCCTTCAGGGCGTCGCCGATGAGGAACGGGGTGAGGCCGGCGGCAATCGCGGCGCTCGTCGACAGGTCGAGGCTCAACGCCAGGTACGGGACGCCGATCGCGTAGATGATCGCCTCGCCGAGCAGCATCGTGCCGGCCATGCGGAGGACCGAGCGGTCGGTGCCGCGGCGAGCCAGGGCACCGACGGCGGCGGAGGCGAGCAGCATGCCGATGATGTAGCCGAAGGAGGCGCCCGCCCCGTGGGTGCCGGCGGCGAACCACGGCACGCCGGCGAGGCCGAGCAGCGCGTACAGGGCGAGCGAGAGGAAGCCGCGGCCGGCGCCGAGGGACGTGCCGACGAGCAGCGCGGCGAAGGTCTGGCCGGTGACCGGGACCGAGGAGCCCGGCACGGGCACGGCGAGCTGGGCGGCGAGGCCGGTGAGCGCGGCGCCGCCGAGCACGAGGGCGATGTCCCGGACGCGGGAGGCGGGCAGCAGGTCGGCGAGGACCTGTCCGGGGCGGGCGGTGGCGACGGCGGTACTCAAGGGGACTCCGCAGGTTGACGGGGGTACAGGGGGACTTTGTGACGCTATCCCAGGGTCCTCGGGCCGATCACCGTCAGCGTTCGACAAAGGCTTCGGCGCGCGCTTGGTGGGCTCCGGACAAAGGATGCCCGTTACACGCGCCCGGGCGTGACGCCGGTCACGCGGGCCTCGTGCCGTCTCGCACACCGGCACCCGTGCCGTCTCGCACACCGGTCACCGTCTGGGCAGCCGTGGGCCGTTTTGCTAACTTCGAGCACATGGTTGCCCAGGCCCGGAACTTCGCGTCGCGTCGCTATGTCGACCTGCGACGCCAGGCCGCGGCGACCTGTTACCGCCCCTGAGGCGGGCGGAGCGGATCCGGTGCGCCTCGAATCCGAGACGGCGCACTGTCGGAACCGTTCCCGAGGAAGATCCCCATGCCCCGTAACGCGGCACCACTTCTCACGTCCCGCTCCCCCAACTCCCCCGTGCCCCGCGCCGCCGACAGTGACCGGCGGCGCACCAACGCGAGTGTCATCCTGCGCTCGGTGCTGGAGCACGGCCCGGTGGCCCGCAGCACCATCTCCCGGCTGACCGGGCTGTCCCCGGCGTCGGTGACCGACTACTGCGCCCGCTTCGCCGAACTCGGCCTGATACGGGAGTCCGCCGCACCCCGTCGCTCGAACGGTGTGGGCCGGCCCCATGTGCCCGTCGACCTGGACGCGTCACGGTTCGTTGTGGGCGGGGTCCATGTGGCCGTGCCCTATACGACAGTCGCGCTGCTGGATCTGCGCGGGCGGGTGGTGGCCGAGCGGCGCCTGCGGCACGACACCGCGGGTGACCGCACCGAGCCCGCCCGGGTACTGGCCCGGGCCGCCGACGGTCTGGGCGCGCTGTTCGCCGAGGCCGCCGGAAGCACACCGCTCGGGGTCGGCGTCGCCGCCGGCGGCTGGGTCGACCGGGACTCCGGGACCATCGTCGAACATCCGCTGCTCGGCTGGCGGGACGTGCCGGTACGCGAGATCCTCGGCGCCCGCACCGGACTGCCGGTCCATGTGGACGGCCACGCGCGGGCGTTGGTCAACGGGGAACGGCTCTTCGGGCGGGCCCGCGGCAGCCGCAGTGTCCTGCACCTCTTCGTCGGCAATGTGGTCGACGCGGCCTTCGCCACCAACGACGAGGTGCACCACGGTCCCCGTTCACAGGCCGGTGCGATCGCCCATCTGCCCCTGCGCGGCGGCACGGAACCGTGCGACTGCGGGCGCGTCGGCTGCCTCCAAGTCGAGCTGAGTGAACGGACGTTGTGCCGACGGGCCCGAGAGGCGGGGATCGTCGACGGGATGAACCCGACCCACGTCGTGGCCGCGGCCGAGCGCGGAGACCCCGTCGCCGTACGGCTGTTGACGCAGCGGGCGCGCATGGTGGGGCGGGCGGTCGGGCTGCTGCTCGACATCCTCAACCCGGAGACGGTGGTCGTCACCGAGCTGGGGGTCGTACGGCGGGAGGACTGCCTGCGCGCGCTGCGCGAGGAGGTCGGTGACGCGCGGGCGTCCGCTGTCGTGCCGACGAGTTTCCCGGATTCCGTGCTGGCGGTGGCGGGCGGTTCGGTGATGCTCGATGTGCTGTACCGGGATCCCTTGAGCGTGTGACCGAGCGTGTCACCGGGGCGTATTTAATTCAGAAACTCGGAATGTTGACAGGGGGTGCGCATGACCGGGAACATCCTGGTCATGAGCCTGCAGATGAGTTGTCGCACTTCTTGTTGCTGACCCGTTGACGCGCCCCGAGCGCCGGTCTCATCCTGCCTGCATTTCTTTTTCCGGACTGCTCCGTCTTTCTCCGTCCGTGAATTCCGCGTGCGTTCCCGCGTTCCCGCGTTCCCGCGACTTTTGATCAGGGAGTCCTCCCATGCCCCATTCCCGTGCGCCCGGCGTCGACCGGCGACTCTTCCTCACCTCCGTGCTCGGTGCCGCCGCGGGCATCGCCGGCCTCAGCGGCTGCGCCACCAGCAGTGCCGCGGCCGCCAAGTCGGGGGCCGGTCTGTCCGCCCCGCTCGCCGCGAAGGTGCCGTCCGGCACGAGCCTGAAGATCTCCTCGTACCTGAACACCCAGCAGCTCCAGTTCAAGCTGGCGAAACTGCCCAAGTTGCCGTTCACCGTGTCGAGTTGGGTGAACATCGGAGCCGGTCCCGATGTCATCAACGCGTTCCGCGCCAAGTCCCTGGACCTCGCCAACAACGCCGGCATCCCGCCGATCCAGGCGCACTACCAGGGCTTCGACGCGAAGATCGTCGCGATCGACGTCACCCGCAAGCCCAACTACCTCTTCGCCACCAAGCCCGGCAGTGACATCCGCACGGTCGCGGACTTCAAGGGCAAGAAGCTGGCGTTCTCGCAGGGGCAGGCCCAAGGCGTCGTCCTGCTGCGCGCGTTGAAGGCGGCCGGGCTGAAGTACGACGAGGTGAAACTGGTCCCGCTGACCAGCAACCAGTTCTTCACGGCCCTGCAGTCGGGCCAGGTCGACATCGCCCCGCTCGCCAACAGCCAGGCACCGGCCTACCTCAAGCAGTACGAGGCGAAGGGCGCCCGCGCGATCACCACCGACGTCGTAGACCTGCTCAACTTGCTGTGGGCGCCGTCCGCCGTGCTGGCCGACTCCGCGAAGGCCGCCGCGATCGCCGCGTACATCCCGCAGTGGGCGCAGGGCCAGGTCTGGGCGTACGAGAACCCGGACACCTGGAACGAGGAGTTCTACGTCAAGACGCAGAACCTGACCCTCGCGCAGGCCCAGTCGGTCACCGCTCTCGCCAACAAGCCGTTGTTCCCGCCGAGTTGGGACGAGGCCGTGAAGTGGGAGCAGGAGACCGCCGATCTGCTCGCGGAGGGCGGCTTCGTGAAGGAGTTCAAGGTGGACTCGCTCTTCGACCGGCGCTTCGAGGGGATCGCGGCGAAGGCCGTGGCGGCGGAGTACCGGAAGTGACGGCCATGACGACCTCCACGTCCCGGACGGCCGGGGCCACCACTACAACCACCGTGCCGGTGACCGCCGTTGGGACCGCCCCCCGCGTGCCGCGCCGGCGGCGGCGCGGTCTCGCTCCCGGCAAGCGCCTGCCCGCCTCCCGGATCGTCGGGCCCGCCCTCTTCCTCGCCCTGTGGGCGGTCGCCTCCGCCGCCGGGCAGCTGGACCCGGCCGCGATCCCGGCGCCCTGGACGGTGTTGAGGACCGCCGGCCGACTGTGGACGTCCGGCACGCTGCCCACGGACATGCTGACCTCCCTGGAGCGTGCCGCCTACGGCTTCGCGCTCGGCCTCACCGCCGGTGTCGTCCTCGCGCTGGCCGCCGGGCTGAGCCGGGTCGGCGAGGCGCTGATCGACGGGACCGTGCAGCTCAACCGGGCGATCCCGACCCTGGGTCTGATCCCGCTGTTCATCCTCTGGCTGGGCATCGGCGAGACCTTCAAGATCGCCATCATCGCGATCGTCGTCTACATCCCGATCTACCTCAACCTGCACGCCGCGCTGTCCGGCATCGACCACCGTTACGTCGAACTCGCCGAGGTCCAGGGCCTGTCGAGGCTCCAGTTCGTCCGCCAGATCGTCATCCCCGGCGCCCTGCCCGGCTTCTTCGTGGGCCTGCGCCTCGGGGTGACCGGTTCCTGGCTGAGTCTGGTGGTCCTGGAACAGATCAACGCCACCAGCGGCCTCGGTTACATGATGTTCCAGGCCCAGAACTACGGCCAGTCGGACGTCATCCTGGTCGGCCTGCTGATCTACGGCGTGTTCGGTCTGCTCTCCGACAGCGCGGTCCGTCTCGTCGAACGGAGGGTGCTGTCATGGCGCCGCACACTCAGCAACTGACCACCGCGCCCGCCGTCTCTGCGGTCCCTGCGGTCCAACTCCGGGGGCTTACACGGTCGTTCGACGGGCGTACGGTTCTCGACCACATCGATCTGGATCTGCCGGCCGGGCAGTTCACCGCGCTGCTCGGGCACAGCGGTTCCGGCAAGAGCACGTTGCTGCGGGCCATCGCGGGGCTTGATCACGAGGTCTCCGGGAGCGGTCGACTCACCGCGCCTGAGCGGGTGTCGGTGGTGTTCCAGGACTCCCGGTTGCTGCCCTGGCGGCGGGTTCTCGACAACGTGCTGTTGGGGGCAGAGGGCAAGGAAGCCGCCGTGAAGGGCCGCGAGGCCCTTGCGGAAGTGGGGCTCGCGGGGCGTGAGCGGGCCTGGCCCAACGAGTTGTCCGGGGGTGAGGCGCAGCGGGCCGCGTTGGCTCGTTCGCTTGTCCGTGAGCCTGAACTTCTGCTGGCGGATGAGCCGTTCGGGGCGCTGGATGCGCTGACCCGCATTCGGATGCACGTGTTGTTGCGTGAGTTGTGGGAGCGGCATCGGCCCTCGGTGTTGCTGGTCACGCATGACGTGGATGAGGCGATTGTGCTTGCGGATCGGGTGCTTGTGCTGGAGGAGGGGCGGATCGGGCTTGATCTGGCCATCGATCCTGAGGTGCCGCGTGCGGAGTATCGGGAGCGGTTGTTGGCGGCGCTCGGTGTGACGTCGGATTCGCGGTGAGCGTCCGCTGCGAGGTGAGCGTCCGCTGCTCGTGCCGTCTGCTGGGGGCTGCGCCCCCAGACCCCCATCGGCCCTGAAGGGGCCTCGTCCTCAAACGCCGGACAGGCTGAAAAATGCCGGCCTGCGTTCGGAGGTCGCCCAACGGGCTGGCTATGCGCGGCCTGCGCTGAGAAGTCGCCCAACGGGCTGACTTGCGCGGCCTCCGCTGAGAGGTCGCCCGGCGAGCTGATTTGCCCGGCCTGGCATTGAGATGTCGCCCAACAGACCGATTTGCGCAGCCCGCGTTGAGAAGTCGCCCAACGGCTGATTCACGCACCGGAACTCCCACCCAAAGGACCTGCCATGCCCCGCCAACTCCACCTGAACGCCTTCCTCATGAACACCGGTCACCACGAGGCCTCCTGGCGTCTCCCGGAGAGCAACCCCTACGCCCACGTCGAGTTGGACCACTACATACATCTCGCCCGGATCGCCGAGCGCGGCACCTTCGACTCCCTCTTCCTCGCTGACGGGCCGCAGTTGTGGGGCAACCTCGCCCAACGGCCCGCCGGTGCACTGGAACCGCTCACCCTGCTCACCGCGCTGGCTACCGCCACCGAGCACATCGGACTCATCGCCACCGCGTCCACGTCCTACAACTCCCCCTACAACCTGGCCCGCAAGTTCGCCTCTCTCGACATCATCAGCGGGGGCCGGGCCGGCTGGAACATCGTCACCACCGCCGGTGCCGAGGCCGCCCGTAACTTCGGTCTGGAGCACGAGCCCGCGCACGCCGAACGGTACGCACGGGCCGCCGAGTTCCTCGATGTGGCGTTGAAGCTCTGGGACAGCTGGGAGGACGACGCGATCGTCGCCGACAAGGCGGCCGGTGTGTGGGGCGACGACGCCAAGGTCCACCCGCCGCGTCACCAGGGGACGTACTTCAGTGTCGCGGGTGCCCTCAACGTCCCCCGCGCGCCGCAGGGTTACCCCCTCCTCGTGCAGGCGGGGTCGAGCGAGGACGGCAAGGCGTTCGCGGCGCGGTACGCGGAGGCGGTGTTCACCGCTCAGCAGACCCTCGCCGACGCGCAGGCCTTCTACAAGGACCTCAAGTCCCGTACGGCGGCGGCCGGTCGGGACCCCGAGCACATCAAGGTGCTGCCCGGGATCGTCCCGGTGCTCGGGTCGACGGAGGCCGAGGCGCGGGCGAACGAGCAGATCCTTGAGGACCACATCGTGTACACGCACGGCGTGGACCGTCTGGAGAGCCTGCTGCAACTGACGCCCGGCACCCTGGAGTTGGATGCCCCGCTCCCGGCCGACCTGCCGCCCGAGGACGCCATCGAGGGAGCCAAGAGCCGCTACACGCTCGTCGTCGAACTCGCCCGCCGCGACCGGCTCACCGTACGGCAGCTGATCGGCCGGCTCGGCGGCGGACGTGGGCATCTCACCTTCGCCGGTACGCCGGAGCAGGTCGCCGACGCGATCGGGACGTGGTTCACGCAGGGCGCCGCCGACGGCTTCAACATCATGCCCGCGGTCCTGCCCTCCGGCCTCGACGCCTTCGTCGACCACGTCGTCCCGCTCCTCCGCGCC
Organism: Streptomyces sp. NPDC050508; assembly: GCF_040655155.1. Classification (NCBI taxonomy): domain Bacteria; kingdom Bacillati; phylum Actinomycetota; class Actinomycetes; order Kitasatosporales; family Streptomycetaceae; genus Streptomyces; species Streptomyces sp. NPDC050508. Next base: position 69,489 of record NZ_JBFAJJ010000007.1, on the reverse strand, counting down.
CGCGGCCTGCTCCGCACGGAGTACGGCCCGCGCACGACCCTCCGGGAGCGCTACGGCCTCCCCCGCCCCGCCAACCAGTACACCCGACCCACCCAACCCGCCCTCGTCTGAAAGGACTTCACCATGTCCATCGAGATCCAGAAGGTCACCGCGAACATCGGCGCCCGCGTGTCGGGCGTGGACATCAACAAGCCGCTCGACGAGGAGCAGACAGCCGCCCTCCGCGAGGCCCTCAACATCCACAAGGCGCTGGTCTTCGACGACGTCCACCTCGACGACGAGGGCCAGGCGGCCTTCGCCCGTCACTTCGGCGACCTGACCACCGCGCACCCCACGGTGCCCGCCGTCGACGGCGCCCCGAACGTGCTGCCGGTCGACAGCGAGCGCGGCCGGGCCAACCACTGGCACACGGACGTGACGTTCGTCCTCAACCCGCCCCAGGCCAGCACCCTGCGCAGCATCACGATCCCGCCGTACGGCGGCGAGACCCTGATAGCCAGTTCGGCGGCGGCCTATCGCGATCTACCGGAACCGCTGCGCGTCCTGGCGGACGCCCTCTGGGCGGAGCACACCAACGACTACGACTACGCCGTACCGGACGAGGAGATCGACACCGAACGGGCCGCGCAGCGCGCCCAGTTCACGTCCATCAAGTTCCGTACGGTCCACCCGGTAGTCCGCGTCCACCCGCTGACCGGCGAACGCGGCCTGTTCATCGGCGGATTCGCGCAGCGGATAGTCGGCCTCTCGACGGGCGAGTCCCGCAAGATCCTGGACCTCCTCCAGTCCTACGTCACCCGCCCCGAGAACATCCTGCGCTGGCGCTGGTCCCCGAACCAGCTCGTCCTGTTCGACAACCGCATCACCCAGCACTACGCCATCGACAACTACGACGACCAGCCGCGCCGCCTCAACCGCGTGACGGTCGCCGGTGACATCCCGGTCGGCATCGAGGGCAAGGAGAGCTACGCGATCGAGGGCGACGCCTCGCACTACACATCCGTAGCGGAGTAAAGGAGTAACGGAGTAACCACGGTCCGTAGCAGCTCGGTCCGCATGCTGGTCAACCTCCCTGACGGACCAGGGAGGTTGGCAGACTGTCCGGGTTTTTGCCCGCTCTCATGTACTGGACGATTCGCGACCATGCCCAGCACCCCCACGGCGGACATCTCCCTCTCCCCCGGTCTCAAGCAGCGCCACCTGTCGATGATCGCCCTCGGCGGGGTGATCGGCGCGGGTCTGTTCGTCGGTTCCGGCGCGGGGATCGCCGCAGCCGGCCCGTCGATAGTCATCGCCTACTCCCTCTCCGGCGTCCTCGTGATGCTGGTGATGCGGATGCTCGGCGAGATGTCGGCCGCGTACCCGTCGTCAGGCTCCTTCTCCGCCCACGCCGAGCGGGCGATCGGCCCCTGGGCGGGCTTCACGGCGGGCTGGTCCTACTGGATCCTGCTCTGCACGGGCGTGGGCCTGGAAGGCATCGGCGCCGCGAGGATCGTGACGGGCTGGCTGCCCGGGACGACCGAGTGGGCGTGGGTGGCGCTGTTCATGGTCGTGTTCTGTGCGACGAACCTCGTCGCCGTGAAGAACTTCGGCGAGTTCGAGTTCTGGTTCGCGACCCTGAAGGTCGGCGCGATCACCCTGTTCCTGGTCCTCGGCGTGCTGGCCGTCGCGGGCGTCCTGCCCGGCACGGACTCCCCCGGGACCTCGAACCTCACCGACTTCCTCCCGCACGGCAGCGAGGGCCTGGTCGTCGGCCTGCTCGCCTCGATCTTCGCGTACGGCGGCCTGGAGACGGTCACGATCGCGGCGGCCGAGTCGGAGAACCCGGTGCGGGGCGTGGCGAGCGCGGTCCGCACGGCGATGTGGCGCATCGCGCTCTTCTACATCGGCTCGATGGCGGTCATCGTCACCCTGGTCCCCTGGGACTCGAAGGAGGTCGTGGAGAAGGGCCCGTACGTGGCCACCCTCGACCACCTCGGCATCCCCGGCGCGGGCCAACTGATGAACGTGGTGGTGCTGGTGGCGTTGCTGAGCGCGATGAACGCCAACATCTACGGCTCCTCGCGCATCGTGTACTCGCTCGTGGAGCGCGGCCAGGGCCCCAGGGCGCTGGGCCGGGTGTCGTCCGGGGTTCCGCGCACCGCCGTCCTCGTGTCGTGCGTCGTCGGCTTCGTCTGCGTGGTCCTCAGCTACTGGCGCCCGGACGACGTCTTCGCCTGGCTCCTGAACATGATCGGCGCGGCGATCCTGGTCGTCTGGATCCTCATCGCGGCCTCGCAGTTGCGCCTGCGCCGCGAACTGGAGCGGGAGACGCCGGAGAAACTGGTCGTCCGCATGTGGGCGTTCCCGGCGCTGACCTGGGTCGCACTGGCGGGCATGGCAGCGGTCTTCGTCCTCATGGCCAGGGAGCCGGGGACACGGGTGCAGTTGTATGCGACGGGGGCGATGACGCTGGCGCTGGCGGGGGTGGGGTACGCGTGGCAGCGACGCCGCGCCACGCACTGACCGTCCTCACTCGGTCCTTAACTCTCCTTCCCGCACGGCACGTTGAGCGACAGCAGGGCGACCGCCCCTTCCTGCACCCGGAGTTCACTGACCGCCGCGTTCCGCAGCCGCGGGAACACCCGCCGGTATTCACCGAGCGGAATCGACAGCATCCGGCAGAGCACCAGCCGGAGCAGGGTGTTGTGCGCGACGACCAGGACGCGTTGGCCGGGGTGGGCGGCCGCGATGCGGTGCAGGGCGGCAGCGCCGCGTGTTGCGGCTGCCGTCGGGTCCTCGGCCCCGGGGAACGCGTGAGCCACCGGATCGGCGCGGAATGCCTCCGCCGCCCCGGGGTCCTCCGCCTCGAACTCCGCGAGCGTGCGGCCCTCCACCACCCCGAAGTCGCATTCGCGCAGGGCGGGTTCGGTGTGCGGGGTGAGGTTGAGGGCGCGGGCGGCGGGGGCCGCCGTGAGGACCGCTCGGGACAGCGGGGAGGTCCAGATCGCGTCAACCGGATGCGCCGCCGCCCAGTGGCCGAGGGCTTCCGCTTGCGCGACGCCCGTGTCCGTCATGGCCACGTCGCTGATGCCGGCGTAGCGGTTCTCGGCGTGCCAGACGGTCTGGCCGTGGCGGGCGAGGAGGAGTGTGGTGCTCATGAGTCGATCGTGTCCTGGTTCAGACGGGCGCGGGTGTGGGTCGCGAGCGGGGTCGGCAGCCAGCCTCGGCTCTCCAGTTCGTCCACCAGGCGAGCGTACGGCTCGGTGAAGCGGGCCGTGTGGGACGCGCGGGGTTCCAGAACCGTGCGGATACGGACCATGCGGTCGGCCGCGGCGACGAGCGAGGCCGCCGACCCGGTTCCGTAGGCCGCCAACACCGCCATCCCCAGGGCCGGTTCGATCTGTTCCGGCACTCGGGCCGGGCGGCCGAGGATGTCGGCGCGGAGCTGGTTCCAGTACGCGCTGCGCGCCGCGCCGCCCGTGAAGGTGAGGGGGCCGTCTATCGGGGCGCCGAGGTGGTGCAGGTAGTCGAGGCACAGCCGCTCGGTGAACGCCACGCCCTGGAGCACCGCCGCCCAGCTGTCCGCCTCGGAGACGGGGGTGCCGAGGACGAAGGCGGTGGCGTCCGGGGCGAGGAAGGGAAAGCGTTCGCCGGGTGAGGCGAGGGGGTACGTCAGGACGCCCGACGGCTCGTACCCGGCCGCCCGGCTGTCCATCGCCGCCGGATCCGCTACGACCGGCAGCGCACCCGCCCCCACGCTCGACGCCCCGCCCGGCAGCCAACTCCCGTCCGGTGCACGGTGGTTGTAGACCACCCCGGCGTCGTCCCGGACGGGCCTCGCCGACGCCCCCTTGAGGACCAGCGTGGTGCCAAGCACCGAGTTCCAGGCGCCGAAGCGCAGCGCCCCGGACGCGATCTGGGCCGCACAGCCGTCCGTCATCCCCGCGATGACCGGGGTACCGGCGGGGATGCCGGTCGCTTCGGCGGCGCCCCGGCAGACCTCACCCAGCCGGGTGCCGGGGCGGACCACCTCCGGCAACACCTCGCCCAAGTGGGCCAGTTGGGGCGGCCACGCCTCGCGCTCAGCGTCGTAGCCCGTCTTGAGGGCGTGGCTGGAGTCGGTCGGGACCGTCCCGCCCGTCAACTTCGCGGTGATCACATCGGGTTGGTGGGTCACTCGTCCGGGGCCGAACTCCTCCAGCAGCCACAACGCCTTCGGCAGCGCCCAGCTCGTCTGCATTCCGACCCGTGCCGCCTCCGCCACCGCGCGCCCGTCGTCGTACATCAACCCCGGTGTGCGCGGGCGCCCTTGGTCGTCCGTCAGCAGGACGGTCCCGGAGGTGCCGCACACCGCGAGCCCGCCGATCGCCTGTGCCCGCGACGACCCGCGCCCCATCAGCGCGGCTCGGGACGCCGAGCACACCGCCTCCCACCACTCCCCCGGGTCCTGTTCGTGCCGTACGCCGTCCCGGTGGTTGGTCAGCGGGGTGGTGCCGCTGCCGAGGACCGTGCCGTCGGCGGTGACCAGCAGCGCGCGGACGCTCTGCGTGCCCAGGTCGATCCCCAGCCACGCTTCGGCCTCGCCCTCGAACATCATCCGGACCTCCCACAGGGGTTACGTATTCGGCGTTCCCCGTTCATCGTGGCGGAGAGGGAGGGAGCCCCACGATGACCGAGACCCTGCGTGTCGTCGCCGCCGGTGACCATTTCGTACTGCCTTCGCTGATCACAGCAGCCATAGCCGAGGAACTGCGCGAACACCCCTTCACGGTAAGGGAGTTGAAGCTCGGCTGGCCTCTGGAGCCCTTCGGGGCCGTCGGTGAGGTGGAGGAAGCCAGCGATGCCGAAGACGAGTTGATCGACGCCCTGCGGAGCAATGGCGGCACTGGTGACGCCCAGGTGCTGGTCACCCAGATGGGGCCAGTCACGGAGCGCGTGCTGGAGGCCTGCCCTGATCTGCAGCTGGTCGTCGTGTGCCGGGGCGGACCCGTCAACGTCAACCTGGACGCGGCGAAGACCCACGACGTACGGGTGTGCTTCGCGCCCGGCCGCAATGCCGCCGCGACCGCCGAGTTCACCGTCGGGATGATGCTGGCGGCCTTGCGCCGCATCCCGCAGGCCCATGAACTCCTTGCGGGGCAGGGGAGTTGGGAGGCCGGGGCCGCCTACTACACGTACGAGCGCAGTGGCTTGGAGCTGGAGGATCTGCCGGTCGGGCTCGTCGGGTACGGCGCGGTCGGCAGCCGGGTGGCGCGGGTGCTGTGTGCGTTCGGGGCGCGGGTGATGGTGTACGACCCTTATGTGCACGGTGAGATCCACGGACTGCGCGTCGCGACGCTCGACGAACTCCTCCATCGTTCCCAAGTCATCACCCTGCACGCCCGGTTGACCCCCGAGACGCGTGGTCTCATCGGCGCCCGTGAGCTGGCGCTGCTGCGGCCCGGTGCGGTGGTGGTGAACGTGGCGCGGGGTCCGTTGCTGGACGAGGACGCGTTGTGCGACGCGTTGGAGAGCGGGCAGGTGTCGGCGGCGGCTCTGGACACGTATGCGCGGGAGCCGTTGCCCGCCGGGGCACGGCTGTTCGGCTTCGCCGACCGGGTGGTCCTCACCCCGCATCTCGGGGGTGCCTCCCGGTCCGTGGCCGAGAAGGCGGCACGCATAGCGGCGGCGGAGGTGGGTCGCTGGGCACGCCGGGAGCCTCTCGCACACCAACTCGGTTGAGGGCCCACCAACCTCCCACTGTCCCCACGCGCCGGCCGAGAGGGAGCCGTAGGGGCGCGCCGGTGTCGAGAGACCCAGCGCGCGGAGGCCCGAAGGGTCGAGCACGGTGGGGCTCTCGACACCGGCTTAAAGCGCCCCGAAGGCGACCGAACCAAAGGAGGTGCGCGCGCGTGGGTGCCTGATCAACACGGGCCCGCTTCCGCCGCGTTTCATACCCCGTTAACACCCACCCAAAAAAGACCCCCCAGGAGGCCCCCCACATGTACATCGGAATCGACGTAGGCACATCCACCGTAAAAGCCGCCGCCTTCGACGCCACCGGTCGCCAACTCGCCGTAGCCGCACGCCCGGTGGGGCTGTCGATGCACGGTGGGTTCGTCGAGCAGGACATGGACGAGGTCTACGGTGCGGTCGTCGCCGTACTGGACGAACTCACCGCGGAGGTCGACGGGCCGTTCGAGCTGGCCGGGCTCACCGGGCAGGGTGACGGGGTGTGGCTGGTGGACTCCGAGGGGCGGCCGGTGCGGGCGGCGGCGTCCTGGATGGACGGGCGGGCGCATGAACTGCTCGACCAGTGGCTGGCGGACGGGACGTTCGAGACGGTGTTCCGGCGGACGGGGAGCGCGATGTTCCCGGGGTGTCCGGGGCCGCTGCTGGCCTGGCTCGCGGCGCACGAGCCGAAGTCGCTGGACGCGGCGGCGACCGCCCTGTACTGCAAGGACATGGTCTTCCAGCGGCTGACGGGGGCGCGGGCGACCACTGATGTGTCGGACGCGTCGATGCCGTTCCTGGACCCTCGGACGCGGTCGTACGACAACGGTGTCGTGGAGCTTCTCGGCCTGACCCGGCGACGGCGGCTGCTGGCCCCGGTCAGCGACCCGGTCGCGACGGCCGAGACGCGCGGGGAGGGGTTGCCGGCGGGGACGCGGATCGCGAACGGGCCGTACGACCTGCCCGCCTGCGCGCTCGGTGCGGGGGTGACGGAACCGGGCGACGGGCTGCTCATCGTCGGGACCTGTCTCGCCAGTCTCGTCGCGACCACGGAGCTGGACCTGAGTGGTGAACCGGCCGGGCTGTACATCTCCCTCGACCGGCCGGGCCACTGGTTGCGTGCCATGCCGGCGATGGTCGGTACGGCGGCCCTGGACTGGGTGCTGTCGACGACGGGCGTCCGGCACGAGGAGGTGGACGCGTTACTCGCGGCGACCCCGCCCGGCGCGAACGGGGTCCGGGTGCTGCCGTACTTCGCGCCGTCGGGCGAGCGCGCGCCCTTCGTCGAGCCCCGTCTGCGCGCCGAACTGACCGGTGTCTCCCTGGAGTCGACGCCTGCCGACCTGATCCGCGCGACCTGCGAGGGCATCGGTTACGCGGCCCGGCACTGTCTGGAGGCGGCGGGTCTGACGGGTTCGCTGGCGGTGTGCGGTGGGGGTACGCGCAGTCCGGCCTGGATGCGGTTGCTCTCCGAGGTGCTGGGCCGGCCGTTGCGGGTCGTCGAGGGAGAGGTGGGGGCGCGGGGCGCCGTGCTCGCGGCGGCGGAGCGGTACGGGGTCGCGCTGGACGCGGGGGCCTGGACGCGGCCGACGGAGGTGGTCGAGCCGGACGCGGGGCGGGTCGCGTACTACGTCAAGGGGTACGAGGATCATCTGGCGCGTCTGGCGGTGGCGCGGGGACGGGAGCGGCAGCCCTGATTCCGGGTCACGGGTCCGTTTCCCGGCTGCGCCCTTGCCCTACGGGCGCTTACGCTCGCAGGGCCAGGGCGCTCGGTCGTCGAGGCTCGGCTTGTGTGGAGGTTGGCCATGGTGCACAAGTGGTGCCCCGGTTGCCGCGGGCCGCTGCGGGAGTTCCGTGAGCTCGACGACAAGGAGAAACGGTACGTCCGGGGGCAGAAGAAGGACTTCGCCCCCGAGGCGTACATACGCTGTGCCGTCCCCGGCTGCAGGCGCTTCCAGCGGCATCTCAACTGGCAGGACGGCGGGTTCTTCCCCAAGCCGGACGAGTGAGGCCTACAGGTCGGCGAGTGATTCCTACAGGTTGCTGAAGTCCGGCCCCTTCGTGCGCGAGCGCTTGATCTCGTAGAAGCCGGGGACCGAGGCGACCGCGACCGTGCCGTCCCACAGGCGTGCGGCTTCCTCGCCCTTGGGGGCGGGGGTGACGACCGGGCCGAAGAAGGCGATCTGCTCGCCGTCGGGGCCGGGGACGGCGATGACGGGGGTGCCGACGTCCTGGCCGACCTTGTCGATGCCCTCCTTGTGGGAGGCGCGCAGCTCGGCGTCGAACTCGAAGTCCTCCTGGTCGGCGTAGTCGATCAGGTCGGCGGGCAGGCCGACGTCCGCGAGCGCGCCGGCGACGGCCTCGACGGTGGGGCCCTCGCCGTTGTTGTGGATGCGGGTGCCGAGCGCGGTGTAGAGCGGGCCGAGGATGTCCGAGCCGTGCTTCTGCCAGGCGGCGGTGACCACGCGGATCGGCTTCCACGCCTTGGTGGCGAGCAGCTCGCGGTACTCCTCGGGCAGCTCGTCCAGCCGGGGCTCGTTGAGCACCGCCAGGCTCATGATGTGCCAGCGGACCTCGATGTCCCGGACCTTCTCCACTTCCAGCACCCACCGGGAGGTCATCCAGGCCCAGGGGCACAGGGGGTCGAACCAGAAGTCCACGGGGGTCTTGGCGGTCTCAGACATGGCGCTCCTCGGAATACGGCCGTTTCCCCACGGCAACACCGCCCCTCCCCACCTCATTCCCGGGTGCCCGGCGTCAGGGGCACATGGCAGGATCGGCCCTGACCGCATAGCGAACACCGCATGTCTAACACTGTTGATCGAACACTGTTGATCGAACACGAATCCGAGGGAGTGCCTCCGTGCCCGGTGAGAATCTGTCCCGCGACGAGGCCCGTGAGCGGGCCGCCCTGCTGTCCGTCGACGGGTACGACGTGTCCCTCGACCTGCGCTCGGCGGTGGGCGACGATGCCGGAGAGGGGCCGCGGACCTTCCGTTCCGTGACCACGATCCGGTTCCGGTGCGCCGAGCCGGGCGCGGCGAGCTTCGCGGACCTGATCGCACCGGCCGTGACCGCCGTGTCGCTCAACGGCAAGGACCTCGACCCGGGCGCGGTCTTCGACGGCACACGCATCCAGCTGGAGGACCTGGCCGCCGAGAACGAGCTGATCGTCGACGCGCAGGCCGCGTACTCCCGCACCGGCGAGGGCATGCACCGCTTCGTCGACCCCGAGGACGGCGAGGTCTACCTCTACACCCAGTACGAGCCGGCCGACGCGCGCCGGGTCTTCGCCAACTTCGAGCAGCCGGACCTCAAGGCGCCGTTCCGCGCCGAGGTGCGGGCCCCCGAGGGCTGGACGGTGTGGAGCAACGGCGTCGGCGAACTGACCGACGGCGTATGGAAGTTCGCGGAGACGAAGCCGATCTCGACGTACATCACGGCGTTCGCGGCGGGCCCGTACCACTACGTCACGGACTCCTACTCCCGTACCTTCGACGACGGTACGACGCTGGAGATCCCGCTCGGCGCGATGTGCCGCAAGGGTCTGGCGCCGTACTTCGACGCCGACGACGTGTTCCTGGTGACGAAGCAGGGGCTGGACTTCTTCCACGACCACTTCGACTACCCGTATCCGTTCGGGAAGTACGACCAGGCGTTCGTGCCGGAGTACAACCTCGGCGCGATGGAGAACCCGGGTCTTGTCACGTTCCGCGAGGAGTACATCTTCCGGGGGAAGGTGACGCGGGCGTCGTACGAGGGCCGGGCCAACGTCATCCTGCACGAGATGGCGCACATGTGGTTCGGTGACCTCGTCACCATGGAGTGGTGGGACGACCTGTGGCTGAAGGAGTCGTTCGCCGACTTCATGGGCACGTTCGCGAACGTCGGCGCGACCCGGTTCACCGATGCCTGGATCACCTTCGCCAACCGCCGCAAGGCGTGGGCCTATCGCGCGGACCAGCTTCCCTCCACGCACCCGATCACCGCCGACATCCGCGACCTCCAGGACGCCAAGCTCAACTTCGACGGGATCACGTACGCCAAGGGGGCTTCCGTACTGAAGCAGTTGGTGGCGTACGTCGGCCAGGACGCGTTCCTGGAGGGCGCGCGCCGCTACTTCAAGCGGAACGCGTACGGCAACACGCGGCTGGGTGACCTGCTCTCGGTGCTGGAGGAGACGAGCGGGCGGGACATGGCGTCCTGGTCGCGGTCGTGGCTGCAGACGGCCGGGGTCAACTCCCTCACCCCGCAGGTGGTGTTGGACGTGGAGGGCGGCCGTGTCGCCGAGCTGACGGTGCTTCAGGAGGCGGCGGAATCCCACCCCGAACTCCGGCCGCACCGGGTGGCGGTGGGCCTCTACCGACGCGAGGACAACCGGCTCGTGCGGTACGAGCGGGCCGAGGTGGACGTCGACGGTCCGCGGACGGTCGTAGTGGAGTTGGCCGGTGCGGACGCTCCGGAGCTGGTGCTCGTCAACGACGACGACCTCACGTACTGCAAGACCCGTTTCGACGCGACCTCGTTGGCGACCCTGCGCGAGCACCTGGGCGCGCTCACCGATCCAATGGCGCGTGCCCTGTGCTGGTCGGCGCTGTGGAACATGACGCGGGACGCGCTGCTGCTCGCACCCGACTTCATCGACCTGGTGGCGCGGTTCGGGCGCCGGGAGACCGACATCGGTGTCCTGCAGATGCTGCACGCCTGGGCCAACTCGGCGCTGGTCAACTACTCGCCGCCGTGGTGGCGTGAGAGCGGCGCGAAGATCCTGGCGCACATCGCGCTACGGGATCTGCGGGGCGCCGAGCCGGGCAGTGAGCAGCAGCTGGCGTGGGCGCGTTTCTTCGCGTCGGTGGCGTCGGCGCCGGACGAACTGGCGCTGCTGCGCGGCCTGTTGGACGGTACGGAGAAGATCGAGGGCCTGGCCGTGGACCAGGAGCTGCGTTGGGCGTTCCTGGAGCCGCTGACCGCGCACGGTGCCGCCGACGAGGCCGTCGTAGCCGCCGAACTGGCCCGGGACGACACCGCGTCCGGCAAGCGGCACCAGGTCCGCTGTCTCGCCGCCCGCCCCTCGGCGGCCGTCAAGGCGCAGGCGTGGGCGCAGGTCGTGGAGTCGGACGCGCTGTCCAACGCGCTGGTGGAGGCGACGATCGCGGGGTTCGCGCAGCCGTCGCAGCGGGAGTTGCTCGCGCCGTACACGGAGAAGTACTTCGCGGCGATCGAGCGGGTGTGGGCGGAGCGGTCGATCCAGATCGGCGTGGACGTGGTGCGGGGGCTGTTCCCGGCGCACCCGGCCGCCGAGGACGCGCAGGCGACGCTGGACACGACGGACGCGTGGCTGTCCTCCCACGAGGGGGCGGCGCCTGCCCTGCGCCGGCTGGTGCTGGAGGCGCGGGACGATCTGGCGCGGGCGCTGCGGGCGCAGGCGGCGGACAACGAGGGTCGGGGTTCCGACGGCTCTCAGGGCTGAGCCTTGGCCTGCGATTGGCCTCTCCGTGACCGTTACTGAATACAGGTAATCGCCCCCGTAACCCCTGGTCCGCCCCATCCGGACCAGGGGTTTTCGGCGCCTACTCGGCATCCGAACGCCTGTCCTTTAGTACCGCGTTGTCCGGATTTGTCGACGGGCGTGTAACAGCGGTTAGGGAGCGGATCCGGCGCGGGAAACCCCGTTGCATGAACCACAACACCCCGCTCTCCCCCCGCCCCCTCAGCCACCTCTCCGAGGTGCACCGCCGGGTCCTGACGACGGCTCAGCTCCGTGCGCACGGTGTCCCGGCCGCCGAGGTGAACGAGCAGTGCCGCCCCGACGGGCCGTGGCAGCAACTCCTCCCCGGCGTCGTCCTGTTGCACCCCGGCCCGCCCACCGGCGAGGAGCGGCTGCACGCGGTCCTGACGTACGCGGCACGAGAGCGGACGACCGGCGTCCCGGTCCAGCCCGGCGCGGAGGAGCCGCACCGCCCGACGTACGCGGAGACGATGGTCACGGGCCTGGCCGCCCTCACCCTCCACGGCTTCACGTCGGCCCCGCCGCTCCCCTCCCTCGACCACATCGACGTCCTGGTCCCCCGCATGCGCCGGCTGCGCTCGACGGGCTGCGCCCGCATCGTCCGCACCTCGGCGCTCCCGGTCGCGCAGCAGGTGAAGGGCGTCCCGGTCGCCCCGGTGCCGCGGGCTCTCGCGGACGCGGTGGCCGAACTCTCGGACGCGAACGCGGTACGCCGGCTGCTCACCGAGGCGGTACGCGGCGGCCACTGCGAACCGGCAGCGGTGGTACGGGAGTTGAACGACGCGAAGCTGCTGGGCCGGCCGCACGTGGTGGACGCGGTGGACTCGCTGCTGGCCGAGGGCCGCGCCATCGCGGAGGACCGCCTCTACCGGATGGTGAGCGAGTACGGCCTTCCCGACCCGGTGTGGAACGTCGACCTGCGGCTGCCCGGCGGCCCGCACCTGGGCGGCCTGGACGCGTACTGGCCCGAGCAGGCGGTCGCGGTAGAGCTGGACACCCGCGCGCCCCGCCAGGACGAGGACGCCCTGTGGTCGGAGTACGCCCGCAAGCGCGAGCACCTGGAGCGGCTCGGCATCACGGTCGTCCACATCACCCCCAAGAAGCTCCGGGACGCGATGGAGCAACAGGCGGCGGTGGTCCGTACGGCGCTGATGGCGTCGGCGGACCGTGATCCGGCCGCGTATGTCGTGGTGCTGCCCCGGTAGTGACGGACCGGGGCGGGATCAGGAGGGGAGAGGAGGGGCCACCGGGGGTCGGTGGCCCCTCCTCATATGTGCGCCGGTTGTTTACAGGGGCTCGGGCAACGGCGGCGGGGCGGCGCTCGTCGTCGTGTGTCCCGCGTGGAGGCCGTCGATGAGGGCGGCGTAGGAGGCGATCATGCGCGTACGGCTGAAGCGTTCGCGGCTGCGGGCGTGGGCCTTGGCGAACTCCGCGCGGCCGATGACCGCCTCGGTCCAGGCCGACGCGACGGCGTCCGGGTCGGGGGGTGTGATGATGCCGTGCCCGGCGACGATGGACGCGCTGTCGCCGATGTCGGTGGCGACGGGTACGGCTCCGCACATCATGCCCTCGATGAGGCAGAGGGGCGCGGCCTCGCCGAAGGAGGAAGTCAGCGCGACGACGTCCGACCCGGCGTAGACGGTCTCCATGTCCCGCCGCACACCGAGGAGATGAAGCCGCTCGGCGAGTTGCTCCCTGTCCTCCCCGAAGGCGTCGTCGATGTCGGCGGAGAGGGCGGGCTGGTCGTCCGTCATGCCCGTGCCGCACATGAGGACGTGGCCGGCGGGTTCGCGTCGTAGCCACTCGTGGGCGGCGCGGAGGAAGAGCGGGACGTTCTTCATCGTGGCGTAGCGGGCGGCGAACACTACGACGGGTGCGGCATCCGGAATTCCGAGGGAGGCACGGAGGGCCAGCCGCCGGGCGGGATCGGGCCGGAAGCGGAACAGATCCACGCCATTGGGGATGACGTGGAGGACCTCGGGCGGGATGCCGGCGGCCTGGTAGGCGTCGCGGGTGGACTCCGCGCAGCAGACGGCGGCGACGACCTTGCCGTCGGCGATGGCGGTTTTCAGTTCGTCGAGGGCGGCGCCCTGGTGTTCGGGGTCCGAACGGTGCAGGCACACGACGACGGGGCGGCGGGGCAGGCCCGCCTGGTTGAGGAGGGAGAGCGGCTGTTCCTTGAGCGACAGGACGACGTCGGCGTCCGCCAGGGCGCGGGCCGCGTCGGCGAGCTCGGGCCCGGTGAATCCGCCGGTGACGGTCCCGTCCGGGTCCCGGTCACCGCCGAAGCTGCGGCCGAGGGTGGAGACACCGACTCCGGCCGCGGTCAGTTGCTGGTAGCAGGCGTCGTTCTCCATGGCCTGCCGGGTTGCTTCTCGGTGGACCTCACCGTGGATGCTCAGCACCGAATGATGCTGGCCGCCCTCCACCAGTCCCAGAACGACGTCGCTGTGGACGATTCGGGCTCCCCCGGAGAAGAAGCCTTCGTAGACCGACAGCACGTGCAGTTCGTGTCTAGCGCGCACACGACCACCCGCCTTGCGTATGAATCGAGCCATCCCCGTGAACAGCGGGTTAGCCGTTATGAGGCGGCACGGACATTTCGTCCGAATGAACTGGGCGTCTCGTGTCTGGGTCCGGTTGGTTATCCGGGGGTCAATTGGTACGGGGGCCTACGGCGAGCTGGACGCGAACCGTCTTGCCGATGTCTCCCCGCAGAAACCAATCGAGGGATTCGGTGAGCCCGGCGACGACGAGGAGTCCGCGCCCGTTCTCGTCTCCGGGAGCCTGCCTGACCACGGGGAACGCGTGTACCGGGTCCGATACGTCGATCGTCAGCACGGTGGTCTCTTCGTCTACGGCGCCCCGCAGCCAGACCTCGTGTCCGGGGACCTTGCCGTGCCGGACCGCGTTCGCGACGAGCTCGGAGGTGACGAGGACGGCGTCTTCGATGTCGCCGGGCCAGTTCCAGAGGGTGAGGCGTCGGCGGGTGTGGAGCCGGGCGAGGCGGACGCTTCGGGGGGGGGCATGGGGTAGCTCATGGACCAGTCGGGGGTGAGGAGGGTGGGGGCATGGGGGGGTTCCTTTCGGGTGGGGGTGCCCAACCACGGTGACGGGAGACGCCGTTCGACTTCAATCGAAACGCAGCTGATTAATCAGGCGGCTGCAAATTGGACTATGCCGAGTTCTGCACAACCGACTGCGCGACCCTCGCACGGGATGTCACACTCTGCGCACGGCTACCAGCCGTACGTACACGGGCGGAGAGAGGTGCACATGGCAGCGAAGCGCGGGCGCACGGCCCAACGCCTGGAACTCGGCTTGCAACTACGCCAGTTGCGAGAGAACTGCGGCTTGGGCGACCGAGGTGGGGGCTTCACCCGCAAGCAGGCGGTCGTGGGACTTCGTATCTCGGAGGCCTCATTGCAGCGGATCGAGTCGGGATCCCTGAACTTCCGCAACGTGGGCGACCTGCGCAAGCTGTTGAACAAGTACGGGGTCACCGACGAGGAGGTCGTCGAGTCGCTGATCGGCCTCAACCGGGATTCAAACCAGCAGGACTGGCTGACGCAGTACCGGGGGTTGATGCCAGCGGGGATGCCGGGATTTGTGGGGCTTGAGCCGGAGGCTCACTCCATGAAGGCGTACCACCCGACCCTGGTCTACGGCCTGCTCCAAACCGAGCGTTACGCCCGCGCCGTCCATGAAGTGCAGAAGCCGATCGAGGAGTACACGACGGAGTTCATCCGCAGCAGCGTGGAGTTGCGCATGCTGCGCCAGGAGATCCTGACGCGGGAGAGTCCCGTCAAACTGCACGTCATCCTGGGGGAGGCCGCCCTGCGGTATCCGATCGGGGGCATCGACGTAATGCGTGAACAGTTCGCGCGCATCGAGGAGTTGTCGGGTTGGGACCACATCACCGTCCAGGTGCTGCCGTTCCGCCCCAGCTACCGCTCGATCAACGACTTCGCGATCCTCGACTTCGGCAACCAGCTGCCACCACGTGTCCAGGCCGACAGCGCCTGGGGTTCCGTATCCACTTCGGACAAGCCACGTGAAGTCGACCGGTTCGCGCGCCGTTTCAACGCCATGGCAGCATCAGCACTGCCACCCGAGGACACCCCGGAGTTCCTGCACCGCCTAGACCGAGAGCTGTAGACCCATGAATCCGCGCCGCACCGCACCCGACATCGCCCCCGAGCACGCCTGGTTCAGGTCCTCCTACAGCGACGGCACCGGAAACAACTGCGTCGAACTCGCCCCGGAACAGGCCTGGTTCAAGTCCTCTTACAGCGACGCGGGCCAGAACTGCATCGAAGCCGCCCACCTCACCCCCACCGGCATCGCCGTCCGCGACTCCAAGAACCCCACCGGCCCGGCGCTACTCCTCCCCGCGACCGCATGGGCACCCTTCCTCTCCCACCTCCGCGAGACGGACTCGCGCGACTGACGAACGCCCGCCCCGTGCGATGAAGGCAAACGCCGACGTATCGCCATCCAGGTCAATGGCCACCGAGGCGTCCAGCGCCTTGGCCAGCCGGGCGAGCAGGGGCAGGGTGGGTACGGTTCCGCCGCCCTCGATAGTGGAAACGTGCGGCCGGGTCATCCCTGCCCTGCGCGCCAACTCGGTCTGCGACAAGCCCAGTTCGGTACGTCGGCCATATACCGCCTGCCCCAAAGCGAACGCGTACCCCGCCTCCGCATAGGCCGGGGACTCCTCGACGGACTCGCAAAGAAGCCTCCTGGTCCGCCGGGTCTTCCACTGAGCGTGGTTCACGACCGTCCTCCTCGATCCGCTCGAAGAGTAATCACAGCCGCACTGCACCACTACCGACGACTCCGACGAGAGGTGTAGGTCATGCCGACATACCCCACTGCTTCCGAACTCGCCCCACAGCAAGCCTGGTTCAAGTCCTCCTACAGCGACCCGGGCCAGAACTGCATCGAAGCCGCCCACCTCACCCCCACCGGCATAGCGGTCCGCGACTCCAAGAACCCCACCGGCCCCGCCCTGCTCCTCCCCGCGACCGCATGGGCACCCTTCCTCTCCCACCTCCGCGAGACGGACTCACGCGGCTGACGACCGCCGACGTCGAGTCCGGACTCCCCCCACCGAGACCCTCTCCGTAAAAGTGTGACACTTCCGCTCCAAGTGTCACACTTCCACGCCTCACCCTCCCCAGGCGCGAGACGGCACCCACCGACACCGAACCCCGGTCAGACGGCCACGCGCTCCTCAAGCGCCCGCCTGCGCAGCACCGGCCGCTGGATCGCCGGCGGGGCGTACGCCATGTCGAGCGTGCCCACGTCCGTGCCGGGCGGTACCAACTCGTCGATCTCGTCGAGGAGTTCGTCGGACAGGACGGTGTCCGCGCCCGCGAGCAGGTCGTCGAGGTGGGCCATCGTGCGGGGGCCTATGATCGCCGAGGTGACGCCGGGGTGGGCGATCGCGAAGGCCAGGGCGAGGTGGGTCAGCGAGAGGTTCGCCTTCTCGGCGAGGGCGATGAGCTGCTCGACCGTGTCCAGGCGGTGCTCGTCGGTGAGGTGCTTGAAGCCGAAGGCTGAGCGGTGGGTGTCCGCCTGCCCCTCCTTGCGGTAGCGGCCGGTCAGGAGGCCGCCCGCTAGGGGGCTGTAGACCAGCGTGCCCATGCCGTAGCGCTCGCAGACCGGCAGCACCTCGCGTTCGATGCCTCGGTTGAGGATCGAGTACGTCGGCTGTTCTGTGCGGAAGCGCACCAAGCCGCGTCGCTCCGCCACCCACTGCGCCTCGACGATGTCCGACGCCGGGAACGATGAGGTGCCGACCGCCCTCACCTTGCCCGCGTGCACCAGGTCCGTGAGGGCCGAGAGGGTTTCCTCCACGTCCGTGTCCGGGTCGGGGCGGTGGATCTGGAACAGGTCGACGTGGTCGGTGCCGAGGCGGCGCAGGGAGTTGTCCAGCGCGCGTACCAGCCAACGGCGGGAGTTTCCGCGCTCGTTGGGGTCGTCGCCCATCGGGAGGTGTGCCTTCGTCGCCAGTACGACGTTGTCCCGGCGGCCCTTCAGCGCCTTGCCGACGATCTCCTCCGACTCGCCGCGCGAGTACGCGTCGGCGGTGTCGACGAAGTTGATGCCCGCGTCCAGCGCCTTGTGGATGATGCGGACGGAGTCGTCGTGGTCGGGGTTGCCGATCGCGCCGAACATCATCGCGCCCAGGCAGTAGGGGCTGACCTTGATGCCGGTGCGGCCCAGTGTGCGGTAGTGCATGGCTCTCCTCGGGAGGACAGGTAAGCGGAACAGCGTTCCGGAACACCATACGGAACGCCGTTCCGCTTATGCAAGCCAAGCCCTACTTACCGCAGAACTCCCCCACCACCACCGCCCCCGCGTCCCCCGACCAGTCCCCGTTGAAGTTGAACGCCAGCGAATGACGGCCGTCGGGCGTCGCCACCACCGCCGACGACGAGCCGTGGATACCGCCGTCGTGGCCCCAGAGATGGACACCGCAGGGCAGCTTGATGTCGGAGATGCCGAGGCCGTAGCGCGTGGTCGGGCTGTCGCCCGCCGGGACCGTCGTCTGCATCTCCTTGAGCTGCTTCGCAGGGAGGAGCTTTCCGCCCAGCAGAGCGCCGTAGAAGCGGTCCAGGTCGGCGGAGTCGGAGATCATCTCGCCCGCCGAGGAGGCGATGGACGGGTTCAGCTTCGTGACGTCGTACGTCGGTCCCGTCGCCTCCTCCGCCAGCTTGCTGTAGGCGCGGCTGCTCGGGCTCGGCACCGTCACCTTCGTGCCGGGGAGTGAAGTGGCCTTCAGGTGCAGGGGGTTGATGACGCGGTCGCGGATCTCCGTCGCGTACGAGCGGCCCGTGACCTTCTGGATGACCATGCCGGCCAGGACGTAGTTCGTGTTGGAGTAATGCCACGACGTGCCCGGCGTGAAGTCCGGCTTGTGGGACATCGCGATCGCCACCAGGTCGGCCGGGGTCTTCGTGTCGTAACGGTGCTGGAAGAAGCCGTCCTTGGTGAAGTACGCGCGGTCGAAGTCGTCGTCCTGCGTGTAGTTGTAGATGCCGCTGGTGTGGTTCAGGAGTTGGCGGACGGTGATGTGCGCGCCGTCGTTGCCGTTGCCGTGGACCGTGCCCGGCAGCCACTTCTCCACCGTGTCGTCGAGCGACAGGCGGCCCTCCGCCTCCAGTTGGAGCAGCACCGTCGACACGAAGGCCTTGGTGATGCTGCCGATCCGGTAGCGGTCGTCGGCCGAACGCGGCTTGCCGGTGCGGAGGTTGCCCACGCCGGCTGTCGCCGACCAGGTGGTGCCGCCGTCCCGCACGGTGGCCGTGACGCCGGGTACGCCGTCCGCCACGGCCGCCTTGATCGCCTGCCGGGTCGCCGTGTGGTCCCCTCCGGCGGGCGCCGCCATCGCGGGACCCGCCAGCGCCACCGACAGTGCCACCGCCGTCGCACCCATCACTGCCACGCGAACTGCCATGTCTTCCCCCTCTGTTGAGCCCGGTTGAGCCCGGTTCGGCTCGGTCGGGGGGATGGACACGGTCGTCCGATACGAAGGTTGCTCCGGTGTACGCCAGTTGAGTGAGTTTCAGCCCTTCTTGAGGATCAGCTCCGTGTTGCGGTCCTTCGCGTCGCCGCCCAGCACCGTGCTGGAACCCGGCGCGTTGTACGACAGTTCGCGGTACAGGGCCCCGAGGCCGGTCTGGGTGAGGTCGGAGAAGTCGGTGCGGTGCGGGGCCGCGGACTCGATCAGCGTGGTGAAGACGGACAGTGTGCCGTCCTTGTTGTCCACCAGCTCGATGACGCGGGCGAGTTGGGGATAGTCGACGTGCGAGGCCGTCGAGATCTCCCAGAAGCTGCGACCGTCGGGCGCCGCGTGCGGGGTGATGACGTTGCGGTGGATGTGGCCGTTGACCCAGGCCAGCACGTTCGGGTGGCTGCCGAGGAGGGCGACGACCGCGTCGCCCTCGTAGCGGCGCTCGGTGGGGTGCGCCGGGTCGGGGCGGGTGTTGTCCATCGTCTTGCTGGTGTGGTGACTGAAGATCACCGCGTACGAGTCCTTGTTGTCGCGGAGTGTCTTGTCGAGCCACCTCAACTGCGTTGCCCCGATGGACCCTTCGTAGTGGCCGCCCGCGTCCGTGGTGTCGAGGCTGATGCCGATCACGTCGTCGGCGATACGGAACGCGTAGTACTGGGTGCCCGCATCGACGTTCGCGGAGGAGTAACCGTGGCCGACCGGGCCGAGGCCCTGGTAGGCCGGGTCGAGGTGGGCCTTGAGGTACTCGGCGGAGGTGTACGGGGCACGGTTCTCGTCCGGCGTGATCGAACGCGCGGAGCGGGCATGGGCCTTGAGGAAGTCGCGGTAGCCGGTGCCCTTGGGGTCCTTCGCGTCCCGGATCGAGTTCTGCAGCTTCTTCGCCTCGGCCGCCGTCGCGGTCATCAACTTCTTGCCGCCGATGGCGAGTTCGGTGAGGTACGGGTCCGCGTGCGAGCCGAAGCAGCCGAGCGGGAGCGCGTCGTGGTTGCCGACCGTCGAGTACCAGGGCAGGTTGAGGCCGGGGCTGCGCACCTCGCGGATCGCGGCGGCCAGGAAGCCCTTCAGGTGCGGGAAACCGACCTGCTTGTCGCCGTCGCGCACGGTCGAGTCGGGCTGCCAGTACAGCTTGAGGCCGCTGTTCTGGACGCCCTCGTAGTGGCGCGGGTCACCGGTGTTGGGGGTGAACCGGCCGCCGCTCATGATCTTCATGAACCATTCCAGCTCGGACTTGGCGTTGTTGTCCGTGTTGTCGCCGGTGGTCATGACGAAGTGCAGCGGGGAGCCGGTGACCGGGGCGCCGCGCAGCGCGTTGACCCGCTCGACCAGCGAGATCCCGCCCTGCACGGTCAGCGCCTCGTGCGGGCGCCAGGCGTGCTTGTCGGTCGAGCGCAGGTACTCCAGGCGCAGCGGGTGCTGGGTGTCCATCAGGTGCAGGTCGGTGAACTGCACGAACGACGCGAGTGCCGTACGGCGGCCCGCGCGCCCGGACTTGGCGGCGGCGAGGTCGGCGCGCACGACGCGCTTCCAGCCGGCGCCGTCGCCGAGCCGGCGGTAGCCGGAGCCGGCGCGCGGGGCGGCGACCGTGGCGAGGGTGGTGCCCTTGGTGTACGGGGCCAGGGGTGCGGCCGGTGCCACCCGGGAGTGCGCCACGGGCGCCTCGGCGGCGGCGTTGGCAGCGTTGGCGGCATGGCCGGCGTCCGCCGTTGCGGCCTGGCTGTCGGTGGGCCGTAGGGCGTAACCGACGCCTGCGGAGACGGACACGGCCGCGGTGGCGGCGAGGACGGTACGGCGGTTGACCCCCAGCGCGGAGCTGGCGACAGAGCGTGTGCGCGACATGGCGCGATCTCCCCGAGTACGAACTGCGTCGGCAGTGGTCGCGGGGGTTCACGGCGATCGGTTTTCGATCGCGGTCGCGAACTTCCCGCTCGTACTGGATGCTTGGCATCGGGGATGACCTGCGCGTAAACGAGACGGCAACGTGTAGCGCCGATCACCGTACGTGGATCTTGGCGCCCCCTGTGCGTTCGTGAACGCTCGTCGAGCCGCCGGGAAGCGGCTACTCAGCGTTCATCTGACGGGGTACTGAAGCTATTCCGGGACGCGTTCGACCCGGCCGGCGGCCGGCCGCTCCCGCCACAGCCGCAGCGCGACGTCGATCAACGGGACCCGGCGCAGGCCCGACACGTCGTCCAGCGGATGCCAGGCGGCCATGTCGGTGGAACCGCCGATCTCGTCGCGGAGCTCGCCGCCGACGATCCGGCCCTCGTACACGAGCCGGAGGCCGTGTTGGTCCACCTTGCGTCGGTAGCTCCACGGAAGGACGTGGTGGATCGAGTCCATGCCGAGGAATCCCGTGACCTCGATGTGGTAGCCGGTCTCCTCCTCCAGCTCGCGTACGACCGTGTCGTTCGGATGTTCGCCGTGGTCCATGCCGCCGCCGGGGAGTACCCACTCGTGGCCCCCGCCGTCGGCCGGTGAACGGGCCAGCAGGAGTTGGCCGTCGCGGACGCAGACGGCATAGGCGGCGACCCTCAGCTTTTTGCGCATCCGGAGACGTTAGGTGCTCTGCGGGAAGGGCCGCAATGCGAATTCGTTCGGCTGTCGCGCCGTCGTGGCTGGTCGCGCAGTTCCCCGCGCCCCTGAGGGGGCGCTCAGCGCGCCGGGGTTGGATTGGCAGGGGAGTATTCGGGGGCCGACCAACGGAGTGGGATCGCGGCTGGGGTCTCGACCACCTCGGTGAGAGTGAAACGCACCCTGCGCTCCCCCTCCCCACCGAACTCCGTCCTTGCCTCGCCGGTGAGTTGGAGTGTGGTGCCCGTCGTCCAGTCGAGGAAGAGGAGTCCGGCGCGCGGGTCGGCGAGCAGGTTGCCCAGGCTCAGGAACATCGCGTTGCCCGAGTAGTCCGGCCAGATCAGCTCGCGGGGCGAAGTCGCTTGTACGAAGCCCGGGTTGCCGCCCCGGTGGCTGGCGTCGGCGCCGTGCTCGTGGACGGTGGCGAAGAAGAAGGTGTCGGCCGCCGCGATGAACTCGGCCTGTGCTGAGGTGAGTTCGGTGCCGCGCCGGGGCTGCGCGGGTTCGCGGCCGACGACCGTCTCGTAAAACTCTCTCCGCTGGATGTACTTGGGGCAGTTGGAGAACACCCGCTCCGCCTCGATCGCCAACCCCCGTGCCGTGCGCCGGAGTCGGCCGTCGACTCGCATACGGCGGCGGGTGCGCGGGTCGAGGGCGATCGTGCCGACCGGCAGGTCCCGTGCCTCGGTGAGGGCCGGGGTCAGGGGGTCGGTGGTGCGGGTGCCGCCGGTGATGGAGATCTGGTGCGGGCCCGTCGCACGTACGAAGCCGGGGGCGCCTGTGAGCGGTGAGGCCCACACCCTGCCCGTCGCCGGGTCGGCGGCGCCCAGGATCAGGAGGGGCTGGAGTTCGAGGAAGGCCGCGGCCACGGGTTTGATGCCCTGGCCGATGATCTGCCCGACGTGGTCGGCGACTTCACGCACCCCCACCCGGTCCTGCACGGCGCGGGAGCCCGCGTGATAGGCCCCCATTGCCCCCATGGCCTCCATGGCCTCCATGGCTAGAAGAAACCGCAGGTCGGGGCTTCGCTATCCGGAGCCGGAGCACCCTCCGCGCCACTCGGCACCGAGATCTCCAGGCGGGTGCCGTCCGGGTCGTGGAAGAAGATGCCGCCGGAGACCGCGCCCTCGCGATGGGCGACCACGCCCTCGTACGCGAAGTCGGTGCCGTAGGCCTTGAGTGCCTCCTCGTAGCGCTCGACCTGCTCGATCGAGTCGGCCGTGAACGCGAGGTGGTGGAGACCGGCGCGGTCGCCGCCGTACGGCCCCTGTGCCTGCTGCCAGAGGGTGAGGACGGGGTGGTCGCCGCCGTCGCCGAGGAACGCGTACCGGCGGTCGTCGTCCTCCTTGCCCTCGGCGAGTACCGCGAAGCCAAGGACGTCCCGGTAGAAGGCGAGCGAACGGTCGAGGTCGGTGACGTTCAGGCCGATGTGGCCGGCGTGCAGGGTCATGAAAGCTCTCCTCTCGTCTAACCGTTGTCAATGACGTTAGTGGTTAGAATCGAGAGGGTCAACCGGTCACGTAGTCTTGACCGGTTAGATCAGAAGGGACACCTCCGTGACGACGACCTCCGACCCCCGCCCGCTCGTCGGCGAACCGCTCGCCCTCGATCTGCTCAACACGCGGTGGATGCGGGACGGGGCCGTGCAGGACCTGCTTTCCAGCCCCCGCGGGCTCGCCGTATGGCTCGGCTCGACCGGGCTCGGCGAGCGGTTCGAGGCGAATCCGATCACCCTGCTGCACACCAAAATCGCGCGCGACGCGCTCCACGCGGTGGTGGACGGTTCGCTGGCACAGGGTGCGGAGGACCTCGACCTCGTGCTCGAACAGGGACGGATCCGGGCCACTCTCACCACCGAAGGCCCCGGCGAGATCCCCGAGTTCGACGACCCCCGGTGGGGCCCCGGCTGGCTCGCCGCCCGCAACTACCTGGAGTTGCTCGCCGCCGCCCCCGACCGCATCCGCCGTTGCGCCCACGAGGCGTGCATCCTGCACTTCTACGACACGTCGAGGAACGGCACCCGCCGCTGGTGCTCGATGACGGCCTGCGGCAACCGTGCGAAGGCGTCCCGCCACTACGCGCGCTCGAACCCCCGGAGCGAATAGGGGGTTTTCCCCATACGTTCATAGGGTTTCGGTCAACACTTCCCAAACAACTGTCCCTTGGGTAAAGCTGTGCGCTCGTCCGGCACTGGATTCTTCACCTACAAGGGATGCCGATGACCCTCACCCCCCAGAGACGCGTGGCCCGAATAACCGTGGCCGCCGGTCTCGTCGCCGCGCTCTCCGCGGCCGGGCCGATACCCATGGCCTTCTCCGCCGACACACCGTCCACCACCACCCCCACGGACGGCACCGTCAAGTCCGCCGCCGCCAAGCTCGGTTCGGACGACGCCGATCTGCTCGCCACGGCCAAGGCCGACGGCGACAAGAACGTCACGATGATGATCGCCACCGCGCCGGGCGCGACCGAGCAGGTCGCCGGGCAACTGGACGCGGTCAAGGGCGGCCTGGTGGGCCGCACCTACGACAAGCTCGGCTACGTCCGCGCCACCGTCCCCACCGGCAGGGCGGACTCGGTGATCGCCGCCGCCTCGAAGCTGTCCTCGGTGCACGCCATCGACCTGCGGCAGGAGATCGCGCTCGACGATCCGACGCCGAGCGCGGACACCGCGCAGGGCGCCAAGAGCACGTCCACCGCGGCCACTTACTCCGGTCCGGGCAAGAGCACCCCCGCCGAGAACCCGTACAACCCGTCCTTCGAGACGGGCGCCGTCGACTTCGTGAAGAAGAACCCGAAGGCGGACGGCCGCGGCGTCACGATCGGCATCCTCGACTCCGGCGTCGACCTCGGCCACCCGGCACTGCAGAAGACCACTACCGGTGAGCGGAAGATCGTCGACTGGGTCACCTCCACCGACCCGGTCAACGACGGCGACGGCACCTGGCGGCGGATGACCACGGCGGTCTCCGGCCCGTCCTTCTCCATCACCACGACGACCCAGGGCACCGAGGCGTTCAAGGCGCCCGCGGGCGACTACAAGTTCAGCTACATGTACGAGTCCGCCACCGCCGGGGGTGACGAGAAGGGCGACCTGAACCGGGACGGTGACACCACCGACGCCTGGGGCGTGCTGTACGACCCGGCGTCCGGCACCGTGCGTGTCGACACGAACGACAATCTCGACTTCACCGACGACGAGCCCATGAAGCCGTACAAGGACGGCTTCCAGATCGGCTACTTCGGGACGGACGACCCGTCGACCGACGTCGTCGAACGCGTCCCGTTCGTCGTGGAGATCCGCAAGGACGTCGTCTACAACGCGTCCGGCGCGAAGGCCGACTACGTCAACATCGGCGTCATCGAGTCCGAGCACGGCACGCACGTCGCCGGCATCACCGCCGCCAACGGCCTGTTCGGCGGCAAGATGAACGGCGCCGCCCCCGGCGCGAAGATCGTCTCGTCGCGGGCCTGCACCTGGACCGGCGGCTGCACCAACGTGGCGCTCACCGAGGGCATGATCGACCTCGTCGCCAACCGCGGTGTCGACATCGTCAACATGTCGATCGGCGGCCTGCCCGCGCTGAACGACGGCAACAACGCGCGCGCCGAGTTGTACACCCGGCTCATCGACACCTACGGCGTGCAGCTCGTGATCTCGGCCGGCAACTCCGGTCCTGGCGCCAACACGATCGGCGACCCCGGCCTGGCCGACAAGGTGATCTCGGTCGGCGCCGCGATCTCGAAGCAGACGTGGGCCGCCAACTACGGCTCGCAGGTGTCGACTTCGTACCAGCTGCTGCCGTTCTCCTCGCGCGGCCCGCGTGAGGACGGCGGTTTCACGCCGACGCTCGTCGCGCCCGGCGCCGCGATCAACTCCACCCAGACCTGGCTGCCGGGCGCCCCGGTCGCCGAGGCGGGCTACTCGCTGCCGGCCGGCTACTCGATGCTCCAGGGCACCTCGATGGCCTCCCCGCAGGCCGCGGGCGCCTCGGCGCTGCTGCTGAGCGCCGCCAAGCAGAAGCACATCGCCCTCACCCCGGCCACCCTGCGCACGGCGCTGACCTCAACGGCCGATCACATCAAGGGTGTTCAGGCGTACGAGGAGGGCGCGGGCCTCATCGACATCGTGGACGCGTGGAAGTCCATCAAGGACGGCGCCACCGCCCACGACTACACCGTGAAGGCTCCCGTCGACACGGCGATCGACTTCGCGCTGAAGACCCCCGGCTTCGGCACGGGACTGTACGACCGCGAGGGCGGCCTCAAGGCCGGCGCGAAGAAGACGTACGACGTCGTCATCACCCGAACCACCGGTGCGGACAAGGCGGTTCGGCACGAGCTGAACTTCGCGAACAACGCCGGTGGCACCTTCCGGATCGTCGGTTCGGACGAGGTCAAGCTCCCGCTGAACCAGCCGGTGACCGTCAAGGTGCAGGCGGCGCCCAGGAGTTCGGGCATCAAGAGCGCGATTCTGGAGGTCGACGACCCGAAGACCGAGGGCCTCGACAAGCAGATCCTCACCACGGTCGTGGTCTCGACGCCCGTCAACTACACCTACTCCACCGCGAGTTCGGTGCAGCGCAACAGCACGCGGTCGTACTTCGTGACCGTCCCCGAGGGCGCCAAGGCCTTCGAGGTCGCGATGAGCGGGCTGAAGGACAAGAGCCAGACGCGGTTCATCTCCATCCACCCGTACGGCGTTCCGGTCGAGGACACCGGCACCCCGTACTGCTACAACAACTACCTGGACGGCAACGGCTGCAAGCCCGACGTGCGGTCGTACGCCGACCCGCAGGCCGGTGTCTGGGAGATCGAGGTCGAGGCGCGCCGTACGTCGCCGCTGCTCGACAACCCGTACAAGCTGGACGCCACCGTCCTCGGCGCGGCCTTCGACCCGGAGACCGTGACCGTGCCCGAGGCGAAGGTCGGCGTCCCGGCCACCGCCTCCTGGAAGGTGACGAACAACTACGCGGCGCTGGACGGCACGTTGAAGGGCGGCCCGCTCGGCTCCTCGCTGACCGCGCGGCCCACCATCACCGAGGGCGTCACCCAGACCACCACGGTCGACGTGCCCGCCGGCGCCACCTCCCTGGACGTCGCGATCGGCAACGTCTCGGACACGGCGGCGGACCTGGACCTGACGGTGAAGAACGCCGCCGGGACCGTCGTCGGCCAGTCCGCCGACGGCGACTCGGAGGAAGCGGTCTCCATCGCCAACCCGGCCGCCGGTACGTACACGGTCGAGGTCGTGGGCTACTCGGTGCCGTCCGGCTCGACCGCGTACGACTACCGGGACGTGTTCTTCTCCCCGGCGCTCGGCGCGGTCAGCGTCGACGGTTCGACGCCGGTGAAGCTCGCCACGGGCGCCTCGGCGACGGTCTCCGGCAGTGTCACCGCCCTGGCCCCCGCCCCTGCGGGACGCGAGTTCTTCGGCCAGGTGCAGCTGGTCAACACCCACGGCACGGTCGCAGGCCTGGGCAGCGTGAAGATCGAGAAGGTCACGTCGTAACGCCGACCGATCGACGAGGGGCGGGTGTCCGGTGGACGCCCGCCCCTCTCCCGTTCAGTCGGCGGGGCAGGTGGTGGTGCGGGCGCCCGGTAGGGCCTTGACGATCCAGTCACGGTTCGCGGCGACACGGTCGTCGCCGACGGCCCAGAGGCTCGCGTTCCGCTGGCCCCGCCCGACCCCGATCAGCACGTGCTGGCCCTTGTGTGGCTTCGGGTCCGCCCCGCCGTCGAGGAGGAAGGACACCTGGGACGGGCCCTTGGCGGGCTTGTAGGAGCGGATCACGGTCAGCACGATCCGGGACCAGGGATCGTCCACCCGCGTCTCCACCCGGGCCACCGTGCCCTCGACGACGAGCCGGTCGCAGGCCAGCGCCAGCTCCGGGTCGGACGGCGGCGGGCCGTCGCCGGACATCTTCGACGGGGCGTTGCTGCTCTTCGCCCCCGAGTCCGCGCTGCTGCCCGACGCGTCGTTCGAGGCCCCGTTGTGCCCGGCCAGCCAGGCGAGCCCGGTGATCATCGTGGCGACGACCGCGAGTGCGAGCGTGCCGTAGGCGAGGGCGCGCAGGCCGGGGTGGCGACGTCGGGCGGGACGGGGTGTGCGCACGGGCTTCGGCGCGGCTTCCGGCTCCGGCTCCGGTGCGGAGAGCGCGTGACCGATGAGCCCCAACTGCTCCCTCAACAGCGCCACTTCGGCCGTAGCGACCGTGTGCTCGGCCATGAACCCGGCGTCCGCGCGGGCCGCGTGCGGCAACGGCTCGTCCGTGATCGCGGCCATCAGCGCGTCCACGCCGTCGTACTCGGCAGCCACGTCACACCACCTCGTCCTCGTGCAGGCGGTCGCGCAGGGCGCGGACCGCGGAGTGCAGCCGGCTCTTGACCGTGCCTTCCGGGATGCCGAGTTCCTCGGCGATCCCGCGCACGGGCAGGTCGGCGAAGAAGCGCAGGACGAGCACCTGGCGGTGCTGGTCGGGCAGCTCGTCCAGCCCTCGGGCCACCGCCACGGACAGGACACTCGTGTCCTCGCCTGAGGGGGACTCCAGCTGGCGCAGGGAGGCCAGCCGCTCCCCCAGCCGTTCCTGGCGGCGCTTGGCGCGGTGCCAGTCCATGGCGAAGTTCGATGCGACGACCGCCGCCCACGCCGAGACGTCGCGCGGCGCCTCGTCGCCCTTCGCCGCCCGCTCCAGCAACCGCAGCCGTACCTGCTGGACGCCGTCCGGCAGATCCGCCTGCGGCACCCCGCCGAGCGCGAGCACCGCCCGCACCCGCCGCTCCTGGGCCGCGTCCAGAGGATCATCGCCCTCCTGGACCCGGCGGGTCTTTCTGCGCAGCACAAGCCACCCCCTCACCGCGTTTCCTCTACGACGCCGCAGCGCACGGAAACGTTCGGAGGCGTACGTCACACTGCCGAGCGCGGTGTCCCACTCCTCGGGCATGCGTGGCAAAGAATTGGACAGGTGGACCAGGGTCGGCCGCATGATGGAAACGCCGCAGATGTACAGGAACAGGTGAAGGAGTCGCTGTGAGGGTCGGAATCGTCGGAGCCACCGGTCAGGTCGGCACGGTCGTGCGCAGGATTCTCGTGGAGCGGGACTTTCCGATCGACGAGCTGCGGCTGTTCGCCTCGGCCCGCTCGGCGGGGACGGTCCTGGACGGCGTGACGGTGGAGGACGCGGCGAGCGCCGACTACACCGGCCTCGACATCGTCATCTTCTCCGCGGGCGGCGCGACCTCGAAGGCGCTGGCCGAGAAGGTCGCCTCGCAGGGCGCGGTCGTCATCGACAACTCGTCCGCCTGGCGCAAGGACCCGCAGGTCCCGCTGGTCGTCTCGGAAGTGAACCCGCACGCGATCATCGACCGCCCCAAGGGCATCATCGCCAACCCGAACTGCACGACGATGGCCGCGATGCCGGTCCTGAAGCCGCTGCACGCGGAGGCGGGGCTTGAGGCGCTGGTCGTCGCCACGTACCAGGCGGTGTCCGGTTCCGGTGTGGCCGGTGTGGCCGAGCTGCACGGGCAGGCGCTGAAGGTCGTCGCCGAGGCGGACAAGCTCACGCACGACGGTTCGGCGGTCGACTTCCCCGAGCCGCAGGTCTACAAGCGCCCGATCGCCTTCAACGTGCTCCCGCTCGCGGGCTCGATCGTCGACGACGGTCTGAACGAGACCGACGAGGAGCAGAAGCTCCGCAACGAGTCCCGCAAGATCCTGGAGATCCCCGGGCTGAAGGTCTCCGGCACCTGTGTCCGTGTCCCGGTCTTCTCCGGCCACTCCCTCCAGGTCAACGCCCGTTTCGCCCGGCCGCTCCCGGTGGAGCGGGCGACGGAGCTGCTGGGCGGCGCGCCGGGTGTCGCCCTGACCGACATCCCGACGCCTCTCCAGGCGGCCGGCCAGGACCCGTCGTACGTCGGGCGTATCCGCGCCGACGAGACGGTCGAGCACGGGCTCGCGCTGTTCATCTCGAACGACAACCTCCGCAAGGGCGCTGCGCTGAACGCGGTGCAGATCGCGGAGCTGGTGGCGGCGGAGCTGAAGGGCTGACGCGGGCGGGGGCTGTTTCTTCGCCCCCGCCGCCCCTACCCGTCCCATCCTTCTGGGGCTCCGCCCCAGACCCCGCTCCTCAGACGCCGGAGGGGCTGATTTTGGGCCGCTGTACCTCGCAAAGGAAGCAGCCGTACTCGACGGCCCGGACGTGGACCAGTGCCACGGACGGGTCGTCGAAGGCCCTCCGGAAGGCGTCGTCGTCAAGGGTGTCGACCAGCTCGCCCCCGAGGATGTGGCCCTCGGCCGAGTAGCGGCGCAGCACGCGGTGCGCCCCCGCGAACGGATACCCGGAACCCGCCGCAGGCCCCCCGCACTCCTCCGCATGAACGAACACCGGCCCCACCTCGTCGTACGCCCCCGCCTCCGCCGCCCAGCGGCGCAGCGGGGCGTACGAGACGAGGGCGATGCGCTCGCCGGGCTCGCTGCGGCGCAGGCAGCAGCGGAGCGGAGCGCCTCCCTCCTCATCGATCACGGGAACCATTCGGCGTCCCGCATCGTCAGCAGAGCGCAGCTCTTTCAGGACCGTGGGGTCAATGGGTCGTGCCGTGTACGTCGTCATGAACCCAGGCTCGCGCTCGTCCGCCCCGCTCACCGGCGGGAACCGGACATCGCGTTCTCCACAGGTCCCGTGGAAGGATGGCGCAACCCACACATAACGAGGAGATGACCGCGTGCCTGGCACAAACCTGACTCGCGAAGAGGCGCAGCAGCGGGCGACGCTGCTCACCGTTGACTCGTACGAGATCGATCTCGACCTCTCCGGCGCGCAGGAGGGCGAGACCTACAGGTCCGCGACGACGGTGCGCTTCGACGTGTCCGAGGGGGGTGCCGCGTCCTTCATCGACCTGGTGGCCCCTACGGTCCACGAGGTGACGCTGAACGGCGACCCGCTCGACCCCGACGAGGTCTTCAAGGACTCGCGGATCGCCCTGGCCGGGCTGTTGGAAGGGCCGAACGTCCTGCGAGTCGTCGCGGACTGCGCTTACACCAACACCGGTGAGGGACTGCACCGGTTCGTCGACCCCGTCGACCAACAGGCTTATCTGTACACCCAGTTCGAGGTGCCGGACGCACGGCGCGTGTTCGCGAGCTTCGAGCAGCCCGACCTGAAGGCCACCTTCCAGTTCACCGTGAAGGCGCCCTCCGGCTGGACCGTCATCTCCAACTCCCCGACGCCCGAACCCCGGGACGACACCTGGGTGTTCGAGCCGACGCCGCGTATCTCGACGTACATCACCGCGCTGATCGTCGGGCCTTATCACTCCGTCCACAGCGTGTACGAGAAGGACGGGCAGAGCGTGCCCCTCGGCATCTACTGCCGGCCCTCGCTCGCCGAATACCTCGACTCGGACGCCATCTTCGAGGTCACGCGGCAGGGATTCGACTGGTTCCAGGAGAAGTTCGCCTACCAGTACCCGTTCAAGAAGTACGACCAGCTGTTCGTCCCGGAGTTCAACGCGGGCGCGATGGAGAACGCGGGCGCGGTGACCATCCGCGACCAGTACGTGTTCCGGTCGAAGGTCACGGACGCCGCGTACGAGGTGCGGGCCGCCACGATCCTGCACGAGCTGGCCCACATGTGGTTCGGCGACCTGGTCACCATGGAGTGGTGGAACGACCTGTGGCTGAACGAGTCGTTCGCCACCTACGCCGAGGCCGCCTGCCAGGCGTACGCCCCCCAGTCGCGCTGGCCGCACTCCTGGACGACGTTCGCCAACTCCATGAAGACGTGGGCCTACCGGCAGGACCAACTGCCCTCCACCCACCCGATCATGGCCGAGATCAACGACCTCGACGACGTGCTCGTCAACTTCGACGGCATCACGTACGCCAAGGGCGCGAGCGTCCTGAAGCAGCTCGTCGCGTACGTCGGCATGGACGAGTTCTTCGCGGGCGTGCAGGCGTACTTCAAGCGGCACGCGTTCGGCAACACCCGGCTCTCCGACCTCCTCGGCGCGCTGGAGGAGACCTCCGGGCGTGATCTGAAGACCTGGTCGAAGCTGTGGCTGGAGACGGCCGGCATCAACATCCTGCGCCCGGAGATCGAGACCGACGCCGACGGCGTCATCACCGCCTTCGCGATCCGGCAGCAGGCCCCGGCGCTCCCGGAGGGCGCGAAGGGCGAGCCCACCCTCCGCCCGCACCGCATCGCGGTCGGCCTGTACGAACTCGACGAGGACACCGGCAAGTTGGTGCGCGACGAGCGCGTCGAGCTGGACGTGGACGGCGAACTCACCGCCGTACCGCAGCTGGTGGGCAAGCGTCGTCCGGACGTGGTCCTGCTCAACGACGACGACCTGTCGTACGCGAAGGTCCGCCTCGACGAGCAGTCCCTCGCGTTCGTCACCGAGCACCTCGGCGACTTCGAGTCCTCGCTCCCCCGCGCCCTGTGCTGGGCCTCGGCCTGGGACATGACGCGGGACGCGGAGCTCGCGACCCGCGACTACCTGTCCCTCGTCCTGTCGGGCATCGGCAAGGAGTCCGACATCGGCGTCGTGCAGTCGCTGCACCGCCAGGTGAAGCTGGCGATCGAGCTGTACGCCGACCCGGCCGCCCGCGAGGCCCTGCTGACCCGTTGGACGGACGCCACGCTGGCGCATCTGCGTTCCGCGGAGGCCGCGAGCGACCACCAGCTGGCGTGGGCCCGCGCGTTCGCGGCCACGGCCCGTACGCCGGAGCAACTCGACCTGCTGGACGCCCTGTTGGAGGGTACCCAGACGATCGAGGGGCTGGCCGTCGACACCGAGCTGCGCTGGGCGTTCGTCGAACGGCTCGCGTCCGTGGGCCGGTTCGACGAGTCGGAGATCGCCGGCGAGTACGAGCGGGACAAGACGGCCGCCGGTGAGCGTCACGCGGCGACCGCGCGTGCCGCCCGTCCGACCGAGGAGGCGAAGGCGGAGGCCTGGGCGCAGGTCGTCGAGTCCGACAAGCTCCCCAACGCCGTTCAGGAAGCGGTGATTTCGGGCTTCGTCCAGACCGACCAGCGCGAACTGCTGGCGCCGTACACGGAGAAGTACTTCGAGTCGGTCAAGGGGGCCTGGGACACTCGTTCGCACGAGATCGCCCAGCAGATCGCGGTCGGCCTCTACCCGTCGATCCAGGTCTCCCAGGACACCCTGGACCGCACGGACGCCTGGCTGACGGCCGCCGAGCCCAACGCGGCCCTGCGCCGCCTGGTCTCGGAGTCCCGCTCGGGCGTGGAGCGCGCACTCAAGGCCCAGGCCGCGGACGCGGCGGCTTCGTAGTCGGTTCGGTCGGTTCTTCTACGGCCATGAGGGGCGCCCGGCACGATGCCGGGCGCCCCTTCCCGTGTACCGCTGTCCCGCTCAGCCCGGGAACATCCCGCCCGTGACGTTCACGAACGTGCCGGTGATGCTCGCCGCGTGGTCCGAGGCGAGGAACACGGCGGTCGCGGTGATCTCGGCAAGGGTGGGGTTGCGGCGGGTCATCCGCAGGCTCGACAGGTGGTCGATGATGCCCTGGATCGCGGCCTCGTTGAGGTCGGGGTTGACCGCGCCGAGCTTCTCGACGGTGAGGGTCTCCGGGATACCGGCGGCCCACAGTCCTACGGCACGCACCCCGCGCGGGCCCAGCTCCATCGCCAGGTTGCGCACGAGGCTGTCGGTCGCCGCGTCGGCCGGACCGGTGCCGCCCATCATCGGACTGCCGTGCGCGGAACCGCTGTTGAGGGTGAGGACGACACCGCTGCCCCGCTCGGCCATGCGGCGGGCGGCGGCGCGGGCGGTGATGAAGTTGGCGCGGGTGCCGTTGAGCACGGGCCGCAGGAAGTCGTCGACGGGCATGTCGGTGATCGGCATCCCCTGTACGTCGCCGCGCGAGACGAGGTTGAAGGACACGTCCACGTCCCCGACGCGGGCGAGGTGTTCCTCCACGGCCGTCTCGTCGAGCGCGTCGACGACGGCCACCTCGGCGTCCTTGATACCGATGTCCTTGATATGGGCGGCCGCGGCTTCCAGCGTCTTCAGGGTGCGTCCCACCAGATGGACGCGGGCTCCCTCGGCGGCGAAGGCGCGGGCGACCGCACCGCCGATCGAGCCACCGGCGCCGTAGATGACCGCGGTCTTGTCGGTGAGCAGCATGGTGATCTCCTTGCGAGTCGTCATGTCCGTGTCGTTCGAGTCATACGACTCGTACGAGTCGTTCGTGTCGGCAGTACAGACGCACAGGGGGCCCACCACTCATCGCTCACAACCGCAGAGGCAGTCCGAAGGCCGGGAACAGGTGCGGTTCGAAGGACGTGATCTCGACGATCCGGTCGTCGGCGTCGAAGCGGAGCACGTCGAGGACCTGGGCGCGGTAGACGGTCGTACCGGGCCTGCGGACATAACCCCCGGCCGCCAGCTGCCCGTTGGCGCGGGCGGGGAGATGACGCCAATGCCCCAGGAACATGGGCGAGTTGGCGTCGAGACTGACACTCAGGAACTCCACGAGCGCGTCACGGCCGGTGAACCAGAACGGGTTCGGCGGCATGGTGAGGGTGACGTCCTCGCTGAGCAGGGCGGCGACCTCGGACAGGTCGAGGCGTTCGGCGGCGGCCATGTACCGCTTGACCAGGGCGCGTTGGTGCTCGGTGGGCCCGTCGGCCGTCCAGTCCGCACGCCGGCCGGGCAGCCGGTCGCGCAGGGTGGGACGGGCCCGTTGCAGCGCGCTGTTCACCGAGGCCACGGTCATGTCGAGCGCCTCGCCGGTCTCCACGGCGGTCAGCCCGAGCACGTCCCGCAGCACCAACACCGCGCGCTGGCGCGGCGGGAGATGCTGGACGGCGGCCAGAAAGACCAGTTCGAGGGTCTCCCGGGAGACCGCGGCGGCCTCCGGCTGCTCCTCCGCGGAGGGCAACTCGTCGTCGGGGTAGGGCTGTAGCCAGGTGATACGGGCGGGTGGCTCTCCGGTGCCGTGGTTCATGCCGGGCAACGGCTCGTAGCGCTTGGGGCGGCGGGCCGTACGGCGCTGGAAGTCCAGGCAGGCGTTGGTGGCGATGCGGTACAGCCAGGTACGGGCACCGGCCCGCCCCTGGAAGGTGTCCCGGGCCCGCCAGGCCCGCAGGAACGTCTCCTGCACCAGGTCCTCGGCGTCGTCGTAGGACCCGGTCATGCGGTAGCAGTGGACCTGGATCTCACGGCGGTGGGACTCGACGAGGGCGGCGAACTCGCCTTCGTCGACGGGGACTTCCGCGAGCCCCGCGACATCCGTGACGGGCACGGGGGTGACGGATTCCTGAGCGGTGTCCCGCGCCGTACGCGCCACCCGCCGGAGCCGTGCGACGGACGAGGACAGTTCCGTCACGCCGGAGTAGAAGACGGAAGGCGGCTGCGGCACCAGCTCCTCCACCTGCCGCCCGATCTCCTTGATCAGCCCGTCGACACCGATCCCGACGCTCCCCTGCCGCTCCCGGTAGGCCTTCTGCCGGCAGGCGGCGGAGCAGTACACGGAACGCCGACCGGTACGGCCCGCCCGCGCGGTGAGCGGCTTGCCACAACTGGGGCAGAACTCTTCGGCCACGAGCGCCTCCGGCGTTGCGTCACGGTATTCCCGCGTGACGCTACCTCCCGAACGCGAACACGAGACGTACGCGGACCGATCTGCCCGGCCACCGTCGCGCCGAACGCCAGCGCCATCCCCGCCACCTGCACCGGCGTGAGCGCCTGCCCGAGCGCCGCCCAGCCGACGACGGCCGCGGTCAGCGGGGAGAGTGGCCCGAGGAAGGTGACCTGGGTGGCGGAGAGCCGCCCGATGCCGCGGAACCAGAGCCAGTACGCGACCGCCGTGTTGGCCAGCGCGAGGTAGACGTAACCGCCGATCGCCCGGCCGTCGAGCGCGGGCGGCGCCCCCTCGACCAGAAAGGCGACGGGCGCGATGAGCAGGCCGCCCGCGGTGAGCTGCCAGCCGGTGAGGGCGAGCGGGCCGACGCCGTCGGGGCGGCCCCACCGCTTGGTCAGCACGGTGCCGGTGGACATCGAGGCCGCGGACGCGAGGGCCGCGAGCACGCCGACCGGGTCGAGCGCCCCGGCCGCCTTCAGTACGACGAGACTGACGCCGAAGGCCGCAACGGCGCCGGTGAGCATGCTTCGGGCCGTCGGCCGCTGCCCCAGCAGGAGTGCCGAGAGGCCCACGACGATCAGCGGCCCGACCGAGCCGACGACCGCCGCCATGCCGCCGGGGAGCCGGTACGCCGACAGGAACAACAGCGGGAAGAAGGCACCGATGTTCAGCGCGCCGAGCACGCTCGCCTTCCACCACCAGGCACCGCGCGGCAGCACCCGGGCGAGCGCGAGGAGCACGAGACCGGCGGGGAGGGCGCGCATCAGGCCGGTGAAGAGCGGTCGGTCGGGCGGGAGGAACTGGGTGGTGACGGCGTAGGTGGTGCCCCAGGAGACGGGGGCGAGGGCGGTCAGGGCTATGAGAGTCGAGCGGCGGCTCGTGGTGGGCATGGGGCACACCCTTCAGATAGGTCACTGGCAACTAGCTTAGCGCTGAGCTAGTTACCGTCAAGCCACTAACCTGTGATCCACTTTCTTGCGACCGACCGGCTGACCGGCGGATACTCGTCCCATGAACGACAAGGACCCCGTCGACGCGATCGTCGAGCAGTGGGCGGCGGTGCGGCCCGACCTCGACACCGCCGCGATGGAGGTCTTCGGGCGGATCTTCCGGCTCTCCCGGGCCATGGGCGACCGCATGGAGAAGGCGTACGCGCCGCACGGCATCTCGCGCGGCGAGTTCGACGTCCTCGCGACCCTGCGCCGCGCCGACGAGCCGTACACCCTCTCGCCGCGCGAGCTCTCCGCGACGCTGATGCTCACCACGGGCGGCATGACCGGCCGCCTCGACAAACTGGAACGGGCCGGCCTGCTCCGCCGCTCCCCCGACCCGCACGACCGCCGCGGCCTCCAAGTCACCCTGACGGAGAAGGGGTTGGCGCTGATCGACGAGGCGGTCGGCTCCGGGCTCGCCACCCAGACGGCGGCCCTGTCCGGCCTCGACACCGAACAGGCCGGCCAACTGGCCGACCTGCTGAGGAAGTTGCTGACCTCGACCGAGCGGTAGCAAGTCCCGCTCCCGGCCGACCCGTTCGACCGACTGCTCTACGGCCCGTTCAGCCGACATGCTCGACGAGCGCCGCCTCGACCCCAACCGGGTCGGCGGTGTCCGCGGCCCAGGCCACGTATCCGTCGGGCCGCACCAGCAGGGCCGTACGGCGGTCGCTCGCCCAGCGCTCCACGGCCAGCCGGTCCTTGCGGGCGCCCTGGCTCTCGTACGGGTCCGGCGTGATCAGTACGAACCGGCCGCCGCGCAGGGCCTCGTAGAGGCGACCGCCGTCGGCGAGGGAGATGTCCGGGGCGCGGGTGCCGACGAGGTGGTGGGAGCCTCGGGGGGCCGGGTAGGCGTAGCCGATGCCGGTGAGTTGGGCGATGGCCTTGCGGCGGGCCGGGGGCACCTTGTCGAGGACGGTGGTGAGGGCCGCGCGCAGGGCGAGGGTCCAGGGGCGCTTGGCCATGGCGAGGCGGACGATGCCGCCGCTGCTGCGCAGGACCGCCTTGCCGACGGGGTGGCGCTCGGCCTGGTAGGTGTCGAGGAGGGCGTGCGGCGCGTGGCCGTCGATCACCGCGGCCAGCTTCCAGCCGAGGTTGGCCGCGTCCTGGAGGCCGGTGTTCATGCCCTGGCCGCCGGCCGGGGTGTGGACGTGCGCGGCGTCGCCCGCGAGGAACACGCGGCCCACCCGGTAGGCGGGCGCCTGGCGTTCGTCGCTGTGGAAGCGGGACATCCAGCGGGCGTCGCGCATCCCGTAGTCACGGCCGAGGGCGAGCCGGGCGATCTCCTTGACCTCGTCGAGGCCGAGGGGTTCGTCGTCGGCGACGTCGTGCGCGCGGTTCCAGCCGATGACGCGGTAGTAGCCGTCGCCGAAGGGCGCGATGAAGGCGAAGGCGTCGCCGACGGTGGCCACGGTGAGCAGGGTCTCGGGCTGCTCGTCGAGCAGCACGTCCGCGAGGACGACGGAACGGATGACGGAGTGACCGGGGAACGTCAGCCCGATCGCGTCCCGCACCGCGCTGCGCATCCCGTCGGCGCCGACGACGTACGCGGCGCGCAGCGACTCGGTCGCCCCGCCGGGCCCGCGCACCTCGACGGTCACGCCGTCCGCGTCCTGCGACAGCCCGGCCATCTCGGTCTCGTACCGGAAGTCCACCCCGGCCTCGACCGCGCGCCGCAGCAGCGCCTTCTCCACCTCGTACTGCGGGAGGACGAGGAGGTGGTTGAAGCGGGAGGGGAGGGGGGTGAGGTCGACGGTGAGGCGGCCGAACAGGCGGAGCCGGTCGAGGGGTTGACCGGCCGCCTCCAGCTCGTCGGCGAGCGCGCGGGCGTCGAGCTGCTCCAGGGTGCGGGCGTGCAGGACGAAGGCGCGGGAGAGGTTGCTGATCTTCTGGGGGCGCTTCTCCAGCACGGTGACCGGAACGCCGGCGGTGGCGAGGTCACCGGCGAGAAGCAGACCGGTGGGGCCGGAGCCGACGACGATGACGGTGCGGTCGGTTCGGTTGGTGTTGGTGCTGGTGCTGGTGCTGGTGCCGTTCATGGTGGCCTCCAAATGCCAACGTCCGTTTGCCAACACTTGTTGACCAACGCTCGTTGACCAACATAAAACTCGACTCCTGGACTGTCAACACGCGTTGGCCTACGCTTGTTGGCATGAACGACAGCACCGCCCCAAGCACCAGCAGCGGCACCAGCAGTCGCCGCTCCGACGCCACCCGCAACGCGATCCTCGAAGCCGCCCGCGAGCGCTTCGCCGCCGACGGCTACGAGCGCGCCACGATCCGCGCCATCGCCAAGGACGCGCGGATCGATCCGTCGATGGTGATGCGCTACTACGGCAACAAGGAGGGCCTGTTCGCGGCGGCCGTCTCCTACGACCTGCGGCTGCCGGACCTGACCTCGACCGCGCGGGACGAGGTCGGGCGGGCGCTGGTGACGCACTTCCTCGCCATGTGGGAGGAGAACGAGGAGCTGACGGCGATGCTCCGGGTCGGCGCCACGAACCAGGGCGGTGCCGAGCGGATGCAGGGGATCTTCCGGGACCAGTTGATGCCGGTCGCGCGGCAGGCGTGCCCCGACCCGGAGCAGGCTCCGGCGCGGGCCGGGCTGGTCGCCTCCCAGCTCCTGGGGCTCGCGCTCACGCGGTACGTACTGCGCTTCGCGCCGACGGTGGCGCTGGCCCGCGAGGAGGTCGTGGCCTGGCTCGGGCCCACGGTGCAGCGCTACCTGACGGCGCCCAGCCCGTGAGCGGACATACCGGAAGACATGCCAAGGGCGCCCGCCTCACCGCTGTGGGTGATGCGGACGCCCTCCGGAAAAACGTGAGGTCAGGCCTGGGAAAGGTCAGACCTTCGCGTCGACGGCGCTGCCGGCCTTCGTGCCGGACTTGGCCTTCGGCGCGCGGTCCTTGGACTTGTCCAGGGCGAGCACGAGCCCCGCGATGATCGCGAACAGGGCGAGCGGGCACAGGACATAGAGCCCCAGCGTCTCGGCGACGCTCAGGCCCTTGCCCGGGTCGTCACCGTCGTCGCGGGTGAGCGCGAGCGCGGGGGACGTCATGAGCAGCATCATCAGCGTCGTACCGGCAGCCAGGGCGCCGGCGCGCAGGGCGTTCTTCTTGTCCACACCGCAAAAGTAGCGAACGCCCGAACGAGCCGCGCGCCCGGGGGTGCCGTATGGGGCGTACGGGCCTCACGGACCCCCGTCCCCACTGTCTCCGCTGTCTCCTGAACCGCCTCCTGAGTTGTCTTCTGAGCTGTCCTCCGAACCCGCCCCCAACCCCACCCGCAGCACGTCCACCAGCGCGTGCAGCCTCGGGGACGCGGCGAGTTCCTCCAGTGTCACGGGACGCCCCTCCGCGTCGGCGACGGGCAGGCGCCAGTTCGGGTACTGGTCCCACGTGCCGGGAAGGTTCTGCGGGCGGCGGTCGCCGACCGTGTCCGGGAGCCAGATGCCGATCATGCGGGCGGGGGTGCGGAGCAGGAAGCGGTGGACGGCGTGGATCTCGGCCTCCTCCTCGGACGCGGGCCGGCCGCCGCCCGTGGCGTGTTCGTAGAGGCCGAGCCGGGACAGCAGGGCCAGCCACTCGCCGACGTCGGTGGCGGACTCGATCCGCTCCTCCTCCACCGGCCGGGTCAACAGGCCGAGCCGGTCGCGGAGTTCGACGTGTTCGCCGGTGAGGCGGGCCGCGGTGGGCGGCAGGTCGTGGGTGGTGGCGGTGGCCAGGCAGTCGGCGCGCCACTGCTCGGGGGCGAGGGGACGGCCGTCGCCCTCCCAGTCCCGCTCGAACCACAGCACCGACGTGCCGAGCACCCCGCGTTCCTGCAACGTCTCGCGCACACCCGGCTCCACGGTCCCGAGGTCCTCGCCGATCACCACCGACCCGGCGCGCGAGGCCTCCAGCGCGAGGATCGCGAGCATGGCCTCGGCGTCGTAGCGGACGTAGGTGCCCTCCGTGGGCGGCCGGCCCTGTGGGACCCACCAGAGGCGGAACAGGCCCATGACGTGGTCGATGCGCAGGGCACCGGCGTAGCGGAAGAGCGCGCGGAGCAGGCGGCGGTACGGGGCGTAGCCCGACTCGGCCAGGCGGTCCGGGCGCCAAGGGGGCAAACCCCAGTCCTGGCCGAGGGAGTTGAAGGCGTCCGGGGGTGCGCCGACCGACATGCCTGCCGCGAAGTGGTCCTGTTGCGCCCATGCGTCGGCGCCGTCGGGATGCACCCCCACCGCGAGGTCGTGCACGATCCCGACCGGCATGCCCGCTTCCCGTGCGGCCCTTTGGGCGGTGGTGAGTTGGGTGTCGGTGAGCCAGGCGAGGCGGGAGTGGAAGTCGACGCGGTCCATCAACTCGGTGCGGGCGCGGGCGGTTTCGGGTGAGCGCGGGTCGCGCAGGGCGGCCGGCCACTCCCGCCAGTTCGAGCCGTGCACCTCGGCGAGGGCGTACCAGGTGGCGTGGTCCTCCAGCGCCTCGCCCTCGCGGGCGAGGAAGTCGACGTAGGCGGCCCGTCGTCCGGGTCCGAGGGGGACCTCGCGGACGAGTTCCAGTGCCTCCCGCTTCAGCTCCCACACGGCGTCGCGGTCGATCAACGCGCCCTTTTCCAGGACGGATTCACGCAGCCGGGCGGCCCGTTCGAGGAGCCCGCGCAGCCGCTCCCGTTCCGCCTCCCCGACGTACGCGAACTCGGGGATGTCCTCGACCCGCAGATACACCGGGTCGGGGAAGCGGCGCGAGGACGGGCGGTACGGCGACGGGTCGGTGGGCGCGCCCGGTACGGCCGCGTGCAAGGGGTTGACCTGTACGAACCCGGCCCCGAGCGATCTCCCGGCCCAGGCGGTGAGTTCACCCAGGTCACCGAGGTCGCCCATGCCCCAGGAGTGCCGGGAGAGGAGCGAGTACACCTGCACCATCAGCCCGTACGACCGTCCCGTGGGCGTGGGCAACCGGTCCGGGGCGATGACGACATGAGCCTCGGCGGTGCGGCCGTCCGGTGCGGTGGCGGTCAAGTGGTGCACGCCGGGCGGGAGTTGCCCGGCACTCGCCGGCGACTCGCCCTGCTCGGTCTCGATGTGCACCACGGTGCCTTCGGGCAGCGCGTCGAGCGCGGCGGGCGTGCTGCCGGGCCGGCCCACGACGGTCGGCGGCAACAGCCGTTCGGCCAGCTCCTGTTGGCGGGCGGCGAGCGCGGCGCGGGCGGCCTGCGGGGTACTCGCGTCGACGCCGAGGGCGGCCAGGACGGCGACGACCGCGCCGGGCGAGGCCGGGACGGCGTGGTCCGGGGAGGGGCTGTAGGCGGTGGCGACGCCGTGCAGTTCGGCGAGCCGGGACAGGTCCTCGCCGAGGGTGTCGGCCGGCCGGGGTGCGGTCATCTAGGGCCTCGTCGAGTCCGGGTCGGCGAACGCGCCGGATTCACCGCTCATCGGGTCGTCGAACGCGGCGGCCTCGCTGGTCAGCGGTGCGGCGATCGTGGCGGACTCGCTGGTGAGCGGGGCGGCGTCGGCGAGCGGGGGCTCGCTGGTGAGGGGTTCGGCGTCGGTCAGCGGCGGTTCGCTGGTCAGCGGGGTCTCGGCCCAGGCGCCCTCGGAGTTGACGAAGAACAGGTCGGGTGCGAGGTCGGCGGGCGGCTCCGGGGTGGGTTTGGAGCGGGCCGGGCGCGGAAGCGATGCCGATGCTGCGGCCATGGGGGCCTCCTTGTCGTGTCGGGCGTGCATGGGGGTCCCCCCGCTCGAGCGAAGCCGAGAGTGGGGGAGGGTCACCGCAGCCCTACCCAGTGGGCGCGACGGCAGACCTCCAGGTTGGGGTACAGGTGGCGGCGCAGCCACTCCCGTACCGCACTCCCCGTACTTTTCCCGCTGATCACTATTCACTCAGTACATGTATCCAGTGCATACTGAGCTCCATGAGCACCCGCCACATCCTGCTGGGCCTGCTCGCCGGAGGACCGAGCCACGGCTATGACCTCAAGCGACGGCACGACGAACGTTTTCCGCAGGCCCGCCCGCTGGCGTACGGGCAGGTCTACACGACCCTGCAGCGCCTGGTCCGGGACGGTCTCGCGGAGGTCGACGGCACCGGTTCGGACGGCGGCCCGGAGCGGACGGCGTACCGCTCGACCGTCGACGGTTCGCGTGAACTCGCCCGCTGGGCAGGGGAGATCGCGCCGCCCGCGCCCTTCGTGACGAACGAGATCTTCGCCAAGGTCGTCGTCTCGATCCTGGCCGACGGCGACCCGGAGGCGTATCTCCGGTCCCAACGCGCCGCCCACATGGAGCGGATGCGGGAGCTCACGGCGGTCAAGACCGCCAAGGGCACCGATCTGGCGACCGTGCTCTCGGCGGACTACGCCCTCAACCACCTTGACGCGGACCTCCGTTGGATGGCGACGACGGCGGCCCGGCTGACCACTCTGACCGCGGAGGTCGACACAGCATGAGCGACAACGGGGGTACGGCGGTGCCGCTGCTCGCGGCCCGTGACCTCGCCAAGACGCACGGCAGGACCCGGGCGCTGAGCGGTGCCTCGGCCGACCTGGGCGTCGGCGAGATCCTCGCCGTGACGGGGACCAGCGGCAGCGGCAAGTCCACCCTTCTCCACTGCCTGGCCGGGATCGTCCGCCCCGACGAGGGGTCGGTGACGTACGCCGGCGAGCGGCTGGACGAACTGTCCGAGAAGCGGCTCAGCGAGCTGCGGCGCACCGAGTTCGGGGTGGTCTTCCAGTTCGGCCAGCTGATACCGGAGCTGACGGCCGTCGACAACGTGGCGCTGCCCCTGCTGCTGGCCGGAGCCACCCGCACCGACGCGCAGGCGCGGTCCGGCGAGTGGCTGGAGCGGTTCGGGGTGCGCGGACAGGCGGAGCTGCGGCCGGGCGAGATGAGCGGCGGCCAGGCCCAACGGGTCGCCCTCGCCCGGGCGTTGGTCACCGCCCCGAAGGTCGTCTTCGCGGACGAGCCGACGGGCGCGCTGGACTCCCTGGCGAGCGAGCAGGTGATGACGGCCCTGATCAGCACGGCCCGCGAGTCCGGTACGGCGGTCCTGCTGATCACGCATGACGCGCAGGTCGCGGCGTACGCGGACCGCGAGATCCGGCTGACGGACGGGACCGTGGCGACGGCGGGGGTGACGGCATGAGGTCCCTGGGGTCCGACCTGCGGCTGGCCTGGCTGCTGACCCGGGGTTCGGACCGGCGGGAGTGGTGGCGGGTCGGGCTCACGGCGGTCGGGGCCGCGCTGGCGACGGGAATCGGACTGGCGGTCGTAGCGCTGCAGTCGTTGGACGGGTTCTACGCCGTGTCCTTCGGGTCGGGGCTGTTCGACTCGCCCAGTGACCGGCAGAACGTGAGCCTGGCACTCGGCCTGCTGCTCATTCCGGTGCTCGGGTTCCTCGGGCAGTGTGCGCGGATCGGGGCGGTGCACCGGGACCGGCGGCTGGCCGCGCTGCGGCTGGCGGGGGCCGCGCCCTGGCAGGTGCGGCGGATCGCGGCGCTGGAGGCGGGGCTCGCGTGCCTGGCCGGTGCCGTGGTGGCGACGGCGGCCGTCGTACCGCTGCTGCCGCCGGATGCCACGGACTGGGCCGGTGTCGTGTTGGTGGCCCTGGCCGTGCCGGTGCTGGGGGCGGTCGTGAGCGCGGGGGCGCTGCGCCGGGTGGTGGCCGATCCGCTGGGCCGGGTGCGGCGGGTACGGCCGGTGCGCGGACCGGGGCGGCTGTTCGGTACGGCTACCCGGCTGCTCGCGGTGACGGCGGTGGCGATCGCCCTGACCCCGCTCTTCGGCAGCCCCGTCTCCTTCGGTCTCGGCCCGGTGGCGGTGCTGGTGCTGGTGCTGGCCGTGCTGTTCAGCCTGATCGCGATCTGGCTCTCCGGCGCCTCGTCCCGCCAACTGGGTGAGGGCTTCGCGGCCCGCACCTCTCGCCCCGCGCTGCTGATCGCGGCGGAACGGATGCGCGAGGACCCCTGGTCGAACGCCCGTACCCACGCGGCGCTGCTGCTGCTGACGGTCGTCGGCTCGGGCTTCGCGGGCGTACGGCAGGTGCTGCTCGCGGACCTGAACGAGATGCGCCGCGAGGGCCACCTCGGCACGAGCATGGCCTACTACACGACCGGCATCGACCTGACGGCCGCCGCGATCCTCGTCGCCTTCGCGCTCGTCCTGACAGCCCTGGCCGTCGGCACCGCCGAGTCCCTCGCCACCCGGCGCCGGGGCCTGGCCGCGCAGGCCGCCGCCGGGGTGCCGCACGCCGTACTGGCCCGCGCGCTCCTCCTGGAGACCGCGCTGCCGCTGTTCCCGGCGATCGCGGTGGCGGGCCTCGGCGGCGCGACGATCAGCTTCTGGTACGGCGCCGCGGTCTCGCGGCACACGGACGTGCCGGTGCCGTACGGCGCGCTGCTGCTGGTCCCGGTCGGGGTGTACGCGTGCTGCGTGCTGGCGGCGGCCACGTCACTGCCGCTGCTGCGCCGCTCGGTACGCCCGGGCGAGCTGCGGTACGCATGACCGTCCGCCCCGGCGGCACAGGGGACTGCCGGGGCGGACGACTCCGTACCGCCGTACACGGGTAGCGCCGTACAGGGGGTACACAAAAGCCCGGATCGTCAGGCGGAGATGCCGTCGATCCGGGCCATCGCGTCCTCCGCGCCGTATGGCTGCAAGTACGGCAGCCAGCGCGGGTCCCTATGACCTGTCCCGATGATGCGCCAGGCCAGGCCGGTGGGTGGGGCTGGTTTGTGGCGCAGCCGCCAGCCGATCTCGAAGAGGTGTCGGTCGGCCTTGGTGTGGTTGCAGCGGCGGCAGGACGCCACCACGTTGTCCCACACGTGCTTGCCCCCGCGGCTGCGCGGAATGACATGGTCGACGCTGGTTGCGACGCCACCGCAGTACATGCACCGGCCCCCGTCGCGCGCGAACAGCGCCCGCCGGGTGAGAGGAACGGGCCCCCGATAGGGAACCCGCACGAATCGCTTGAGCCGGACCACGCTGGGTGCGGGGACTGTGACGGTTGCGCTGTGC
Organism: Streptomyces sp. NPDC050508; assembly: GCF_040655155.1. NCBI lineage: Bacteria > Bacillati > Actinomycetota > Actinomycetes > Kitasatosporales > Streptomycetaceae > Streptomyces > Streptomyces sp. NPDC050508. The sequence continues at coordinate 24,600 of NZ_JBFAJJ010000007.1, read as the reverse complement.
ATAAAGGCGCCGGATTCCTCAAGGGAGACAGCCTTGTTCTCCAGGACGAGGACGAGCGCGCGGCGGAGCGGTACGACGCCGAGTGGCTCGTACGACGCGTTGAGGACCAGGACATGCGGCACGGATGCCTCCTTGTGCGTCGGCGGCGCGTGGCTCGCGCCGGGACGATCTGTAGTCAGTCTCCCCTCATGCCTGGTGGAAGCGCCACCATGTCCCGGTAACGGGCTGGGAGTGTTTTCGACCACATGTGATGCGGGGCCGGGACGGGTGTGGGTCGGTCCCACCTGTTCATTCCCGGCTGAGCACAGCCTCTCCCCTGAACATGGCAACGATCCACACACGATGCCCCGATAGTGTGGTGGGCCTGCCTTCTCGGTGACCTATTCGTGACCTTGACCGTGCCGGACCGTGCCGGGGGCAGACGCAGCACCTGGAGGTACCTGCCGTGTCCTTGTCCGCCGTCCTACTGGCCGCCGCCTCGCCGTCGCCGTCTCCGAGCCCCTCGGAGACCGCGGTGACCGTGCCCTCGCTCCAGGACGCCCAGGAGAGCGCGACCAACGCCGCCAGCTGGGTGGAGCAGAACTGGTCCACATGGCTGGCGATCGGGCTCCGGGTGCTGCTGATCGTGGTGATCGCGGCGGTCCTGAGAATGACGGTGCGGCGGGCGATCACCAAGCTGATAGACCGGATGAACCGTACGGTCGAGTCGGTGGACGGCACGGCGCTGGGCGGCCTGCTCGTGAACGCCGAGCGCCGCCGCCAGCGCTCCCAGGCGATCGGCTCGGTCCTCCGCTCGGTGGCGTCGTTCGTGATCCTGGGCACGGCCGCGCTGATGGTGCTGGCGACGTTCGAGATCAACCTCGCCCCTTTGTTGGCGTCGGCCGGTGTCGCGGGCGTGGCGATCGGCTTCGGCGCCCGCAACCTGGTCACGGACTTCCTCTCCGGCGTCTTCATGATCCTTGAGGACCAGTACGGCGTCGGCGACCAGATCGACGCGGGCGTCGCCTCCGGCGAGGTCATCGAGGTCGGCCTCCGCGTGACCAAGCTGCGCGGCGACAACGGCGAGATCTGGTACGTCCGCAACGGCGAGGTCAAGCGCATCGGCAACCTCTCCCAGGGCTGGGCGACGGCGGGGGTCGACGTCACGGTCCGCGCCTCCGAGAACCTGGACCGGGTGAAGGCCACACTCGACTCCGTCTCCGAGCGGATGAGCAAGGAAGAACCCTGGAACGAGCTGCTGTGGGGCCCGATCCAGGTCCTCGGCCTCGACAGCGTCCTCATCGACTCGATGGTCGTCCGCCTCTCCGCCAAGACCATGCCGGGCAAGTCGGTGAGCGTCGAGCGCGAGCTGCGGTGGCGGGTGAAGCGGGCCTTCGACGAGGCGAACATCCGCATCGTGGGGGGTGCGACGGCGGACCTAGTGGACGATGCGGCGGATCCGACGGAGTCGGTTGCGGCGCCGTCGGTGTACTCGAACTCGGATTCGCCTCAGGTGGCGAACACTTCGCCTCTTTCTTCGCAGCGGCCGACGGGGCGGTAGTCGTACGGAGTGCAGGGGGGTGTACGGGGCCAGGTGGGCATCGCGCATCCCCTGTTCGGTGAGGTCACCTCAACCCGCCATCAGGCTTCTCCCAACCCCGCCCGCTCCGCCCCCGTAGCGAAGAACCGCCCCACATACTCGCCGGCGGGCAACCCGCTCTCCCGCATGAGCGAGAAGACCTCGGCACCCTCCTCCGGCTCGTCGAACATCCGGTACGCCTCCGCGAAGTCGGCGTACTCGACGCCGTCGAGGTCCGCGCAGTACTCGTGCGCCTCCAACTCCCCACGGCTGATGGCCTCGCCGAGCGAGGACGCCCGCCACAGGGTCAACCGCTCCTCGTAGACGCCGAGTTCGCGATGCCGGAACACACACCGGACGCCGTACCAGGACTGCTCACTCACCTGTTGCTCCCACTCATCACCGTCACACAATCGGTGAACCGTTAGCCGAACCAGCCCACTTGAACCACCACGATCCGCTCCCCACGCACATCCGTCAGGTAGGTGAGCATGAGCAGCCCGCGGCTCTCGGTACGCACTCCGGGACCAGGTCCGGTATAGGTCGCACCCTCCAGAAAGACCATGGACTCGCGTACGGCGATCTCGTTGGCCAGCCGTTCCGTCTCGGCGCGTGCCGCACCCGGGAGTCCGTCCAGCAGGTCGTCCTGGAACAGCTCCCAGCGCCAGTCAGCCACCCGCGACCTCACGGTGCGCCGCCCGTACGATCTCCCCGGCCTCACGGATGGCACGCTCGCGTACAGAGGGGTCGGCGCTGTTGATCGCCTGTTCGGCGGCGTGCAGGCGGCGCGCCGTCTCCGGGTGGCGTTCGATCTCGACGATCACGCCCCACTCCCGGTAGAACATGCGGATCGGTACGACGCTGTCCTCGTCACCGGCCCGCACGAACGCCTTCTGCACGTCCTCGAAGAACTCCGGGAGGCGAGAGGGGACGACGGTGGCCACGGCCTGCCGAAGTGCCGGAAGCGTGAGATGCGGACGGGGGATCAGCGGAGCGTCCCCCTCCGTGTACGGCATGGTCATCGGCCGCCCCTTCCACTTACCGAGCGCCCTTGTGGCACGTGCCCACGCTAACGCCATTCCCGTCACTCCCTCACGCCCACGAGCGGATTGCCCACGGCGGGGTCAGCCCCGAGCACCCACTCCGCGTACACGGTCTTGCCGACGGACCGGGGCTCCCATCCCCAGCGATGAGCCAGGGCTCCGACCAGGAGTAATCCTCGCCCGAACTGATCCGTGTCCCCTACTGAGCACGGGCTCGGCGACCGTTCACCGCGCGGATCGCTGACCTCGACGCGAAGGGTGACCCCGGAGACGTTGATCCGTACCCGGATCAGCCGGTCCCGCAGGCTGCCGTGCAGCAGGGCGTTGGTCATCAACTCGGATACGACGAGGGCGACATCACCGGCGAGGGCGGGATGCCCCCACTCGGTTACGAGCCTTGCGGAGCGGCGTCGGGCGAGGGTGACGCTGCGGGCGAGGGGGGTGTAGTCGAGGCGGTCCTCGTGGGGAGCGGGTGGGGCTTCGGTCATGGGAAACGCGCCTCTCTTCGTAGCGGGTCGAGCACCGAAAGTAGCGGCTCGCCTTCCCGGAAGCAATCGATTCGGGGAAGTTCTTCCCCAAGGGGCGAAAGGGAGTCGACCCCGTGACGCACAAGAGACAGACTGTGACCGTGAACCGATCAACCCAGCCCGCGAACAACCGGGCGTCAACTGTCTTGGGCCGCAAGCTCGGTGGAGAACTTCTGCGCCTGCGCGACGCCGCCGGAAAGACTCAGCAACAGGCGGCCGAGTCGATCAACGCGACCGGCACGAAGATCGTGAAGATGGAACGCGGCTGGGTACCGATGCGGGACCCGGACATCCGGGTCCTGTGCGAGTTCTACGGCACCGAGGACAGCCAAGTCGTAGGACGACTGCTGGAGTTGGCGAAGCTGGACCGCGAGCGACGCAAGGCCAAAGGCTGGTGGCGTGACTCGGTCGACACCGGAACCATGGCGGAGTACATCGCAATGGAGGACGTGGCGACCCACATCCGCAACTGGCAGTCGTCACTGATTCCCGGCCTGTTCCACATCCCCGAGTACACACGCGCACTGGCGGTCGCCGAGGGCACCTGGGACGACCCGGACGACATCGAGCGCAGCGCCGAGATCAAGCAGAAGCGCCAAGCGCGACTGCTGGGCGAACATCCGCTCCAGGTGTACGCAGTGATCTGGGAAGCCGCGCTGCGCCAGGAAGTTGGCGGCCCTGTCGTCATGCGCGCTCAGCAGGAGCGCCTGCTCGAACTGGCCGAGCTACCGAACGTACGCCTTCAAGTACTCCCGTTCCGAGCCGGCGCGCACCCGTGCATCGCGGGCCCGTTCAGCATCATCTCCTTCGCGGAGGACGAGGCCCTCGACGTGGTCCAGAGCGACACCATCACGGGCATGGTGTGGGTGGAGAACGAGGTGGAGAGCAACGCTTACAGCGTGCTGTTCGATCGGACATCGCGGCTCAGCCTCGCCCCGCGCGACTCCGCAACCCTCATCGACAGCCTGCGCAAGGAGATGTGAACCGTGCTCCAGTTCAACTTCACGAAGTCCAGTTACAGCACGCCGTCCAACGAGTGCCTCGAAGTCGCCCGCAACATCCCCGGCACCATAGCCATTCGGGACTCCAAGTCCCCCACCGGCCCGATACTCCGCCTGACCCCCACCACCTGGACGAAGTTCACCGCAGCCCTGCGCTGACCAGCTCCCTTGCCGGGTCTCGGACTTGGGCGGCGTGGCCCTTTGCCTGGTGCCCGCCACCCCGCACCCTCCCCACCAAAAATGTGACACTTCCGGCACCGAGTGTCACATTCCCGCGCCCCACCCCCCGACACCGAGCACCCCCGCACACCGCCCAACTTCGAAGACCCCCAGTCGTCGTCCTCCACGTACATCGCGTGTCACGCCGGATCCCCGTCCCTCCACCGACTCTCGGCCTCCACCAGCCCCAACTCCCGGGCCAGTTGGCACAACGCGACGAACGCCGCCCCCCTGCGCAACTCCCCACCCCCCGTGTACGCCGCGCCGTCCCGCAGATCGAGCCGGACCGTTCCCGAAGGTTCGTCGAAGGTGATCGAGCCCCAGACGGTGCGCTTACGGCAGCCCGGGCGCCAGTGGAACCAGATTTCCTCGCGGCCCTTCTCGGCGGCGACGGAGGCGCGGTCCGATGCCTTGAGTTCCGTGCGCATGCGGTCGGACCAACCCACGGAGGGCCGTAGCGCGCGGAGTTGGCGGGTCTGGCGGCCGGCGAGGACATCCGGGGTGAGGAGGATGCCCGCGGTACGGGCCCGTCGTCGTAGCAACAGCCATGTCATGACTGCCCAGGCGGCGCCGACCACAGCCCACAGCGCGACGTCCTCGCCCGCTTCGCCCCAGGTGACGCCGTCCCGGTCGAAGGCCTCCAGAAGGATCTCGATCGTCACGAACAACACGGCGAACGCACGCGCCGCATCACGCCAGCACCCCACCAACACCCTCACGCCCCACACCCCGTCCTTTCGTCCTCTCGATCCCCCTCGATCCGCAAACGCCGCTGATCAAAAGTCAAAAACCTGTGAGGCGACTGGCAATTCAGGTCCCTGACATCACAAATCGGCCTCAGCCGCGCACGATTCACGCCACCCACGACCAACACCGTGACCGCAAATCCGGCAGATCATCAAAATCCCGCCACCCCACCCCCACCTGCGGCTTTACCCATCGTGACGAACCCGTGATGCGGGCACCTTCACAGCTCTTACTCATTCCCCTCGCAGCCTCCCCATGCCTAAGGTCGCCCCACGACGGGCCCTTGTTCTGGAGCGCAATGCCCAGGGGTCCGTTTCGAATGTGGGGACAAGAATGAGAAAGCTCGCCATCGGCGCCGCCCTGACCGGTGCCCTGGCCCTGACCGGTCTGGCCGCGCCGCTCGCGCAGGCCGCGACGCCGGCCCTGGTCTTCAGCGGGGTGACGGTCAACAAGGGGAAGGCGATCGTCGTAGGGACGACCGCGACGGTGAAGGTGCCCGTCACGTACACGCTGACGCGGCCGTCCGACGTGACGATCGACTACAAGACGACGTTCGCCGGGATCATGCTCTACCGCGGCGGACTCGCGGACTCCGACAACGAGCTCGACGCCGGCATGTCTCCGACGTGCACGACGACCGCGACGACGGACACCACGGTCACCGAGTCCTGCTCCGACACGATCGCGATCGACCCCGGGGACAGCCTGTACGACAGGACCGATGCGACCACCTGGAACGTCGCCGGCGTCTACGCCCACATCGACGCCGACCTGGACGACTCGGACGAGCAGATCAGCTACTCCACCGACTTCGCGGCCTGGGGCGGCAAGGGCAAGGTCAAGATCCAGCGCGCCGCCAAGCTCACCGTGAACGCCTCCCCGGAGCCGGTGAAGAAGGGGAAGACCATCACGGTCACCGGCGCGCTGACGCGGGCCGACTGGGAGACCGGCAAGTACACCGGCTATGTCTCACAGCCGGCCAAGTTGCAGTTCCGCGCGAAGAGTTCGAGCACCTACACCACCGTCAAGACGGTCACCTCCACCACCGGCGGTGCGCTGAAGACGACCGTGAAGGCGGTCAAGGACGGTTACTTCCGCTACACCTTCGCCGGCACCGCCACCACCGGCGCGGCCACCGCCGTCGGCGACTTCATCGACGTCAAGTAACACCAGCGCCTTCCCCACCGCCCCCGCAGGTAACGAGTCTGTTGCCTCGGGGGCGGTGTCTATTGACGCCCCCTTCGCCCCGGGCTTACGTTCCTCCCACCCAATAGGAAACTTTCCTAACAGTGATCACGTGACACGCTGGGTAGTTCGAAAGTCAGAGAGGCAGGTGGCGTAAGACATGGCAGGAACCTCCGGCACCCCGGGCACTCCTCGCGTCCTGCGCGCCATGAACGACCGCGCCGCCCTGGACCTCCTCCTGGAGCACGGCCCGCTGTCCCGCACCCGGATCGGCAAGCTCACCGGCCTCTCCAAGCCGACCGCCTCCCAGCTGCTCGCCCGACTCGAAGCGGCGGGGCTCGTCCTCGCCACCGGGACCAGCGAGGGGCGCCCGGGCCCCAACGCCCAGCTGTACGTGGTCAATCCGAGCGCCGCGTACGCCGCCGGGCTCGATGTGACGCCGGAGCGCATCCGTGCCGCCGTCGCCGACGTCACCGGTCGCACGGTGGGTGAGTTCGAGCTGGCCACCCCCGGCCGGCGGCCCGCCCAGCCCGTCGTGCAGCAGGTGACGGATGCCCTCGACGGTGCGGTGAAGGCCGCCGGGCTCGCCCGCGACGACATCCACCGCCTCGTCATCGGCACCCCCGGCGCCTTCGACCCCAACACCGGCCGGCTGCGGTACGCCTCGCACCTGCCGGGCTGGCACTCCCCGGCCCTCCTCGACGAACTCGCCGCCGCGCTGCCGATGCCGGTGGAGTACGAGAACGACGTCAACCTCGTCGCCATAGCGGAGCAGCGGCTCGGCGCGGCCCGCGGGCACGGCGACTTCGTGCTGCTGTGGAACGAGGGCGGTCTCGGCGCCGCCCTGGTCCTCGGCGGCCGGCTGCACCGCGGCTGGACCGGCGGCGCGGGCGAGGTCGGCTTCCTGCCGGTGCCGGGCGCACCCCTGGTCCGCCAGGTGACCAAGGCCAACAGCGGTGGTTACCAGGCACTGGCCGGCTCGCAGGCCCTGCCCGGGCTCGCCCGCGAACTCGGCATCACCGAGATCCCGACAGGTCCCTACGCCGAGGTCGCCACCGCCCTCGTCGCCACCGCCGCCGACCACACCACCGGACCCCAGCGGCGGCTCCTGGAGATCTACGCGACCCACCTCGCCACCGGTCTCGCCTCGCTCGTCTCGGTGCTCGACCCCGAACTCGTCGTCCTCAGCGGTGGATCGCTGACCGCGGGCGGTGAACCTCTACGCGCCCTCGTCCAGGCCGAGTTGGAGGAGCTGGCGGCGTCACGGCCCCGGCTCGTCGTCGGCGACGTCCATGAACACCCCGTGCTGCGCGGCGCGTTGGAGAGCGCGCTGGCAACCACCCGCGACGAGGTCTTCGACACCTCGCGCTGAACCCCGTTCCTGATCGGCCAACTCCGGCTCCCCCGGACCGACTTCGACCCACCCCCTCGGCTTCCCCCAACCACCTTGCCCCGCCCCGCCCTTGGGAGACCTTGCCATGCCCGGAATGTCCAGGAAAGCGGCTCTCGCAGTCGCCGCCTCCGCCTCCTTCGCCCTCCTCGCCACCGCCTGTACCGGCCAGTCCTCGTCCGGCGCCTCCGACGACGCCTCGAAGGACGTCACCATCAACTTCTGGCACGCCTGGAGCGCGGCCTCCGAGCTGAGCGCCGTGAAGTCGCTGGTCGCCGGCTTCGAGAAGGCGCACCCCAACATCCATGTGAACGTCGTCGGCAACATGACCGACGACAAGATCAACCAGGCGCTGCGCACCGGCGGCGGCAAGTCACCCGACGTGATCTCGTCGTTCACCACGAACAACGTCGGCAAGTTCTGTTCCTCGGGCGCCCTGGTCGATCTCAACCCCTTCTTCAAGAAGGCGGGCATCGACCCGGAGACGACGTTCCCGAAGGCGATGAACGAGTACACCCAGTTCGACGGCAACCGCTGCACCGCACCCCTGCTGGGCGACGCGTACGGCCTCTACTACAACAAGACGGAGTTCGCGAAGGCCGGCATCACCAGCCCGCCCAAGACGTGGTCCGAATTCGAGGCCGACGCCAAGAAGTTGACGATCAGCAAGGGTGACTCGTACTCGCAGCTCGGGTTCATGCCGGACTACCACGGCTGGGAGACCACGACCGAGCACCTCTTCGCGCAGTTCTCGCCGACGTACTTCGACAAGAGCGGCAAGTCGGCGCTCGCCACGAACCCCGCGTTCAAGGCCGGTTTCACCCTGCAGAAGAAGCTCGTCGACGAACTCGGCGGTTTCAAGAAGCTGGAGAGCTACCGCTCCACGCTCGGCGACGAGTGGGGCGACAAGCACCCCTTCCACACCGGCCAGGTCGCGATGCAGCTCGACGGTGAGTGGCGGCTGGGGATGGCCACGGCCGCAAATCCCAAGCTGGACATCGGAGTTGCCCCGCTGCCCGTGCCGGACGACCAGGTCGCGCAGTACGGCAAGGGCTACATCACCGGCACGATCACCGGGATCGCCGCCAACAGCAAGAAGCAGAACGCCGCTTGGGAGTTCGTCAAGTACATCACCACGGACACGGACGCGGTGGTGAACTTCTCCAACGGCATCCACAACGTGCCCTCCACCCTCGCCGCCCTCAAGTCCCCGAAGCTGAAGTACGACCCGCGCTTCAAGACGTTCCTGGACATCGCGTCGAACCAGTACTCGACGACAAGTCCCGCCTCCATCAACGGCGGTGTGTATCTGACGACCATTCAGAACCTCGGGTACGACTACGAGAGCGGCAAGGTCAAGGATCTCGACTCGGCCCTGAAGAGCACGGCCAAGCAGATCGACACGGACATCGCGCAGGCGAAGTAGCAGCGGGATGAGCACAATTACCCTGGCGTCGAAGCGCCGCCGGTCGGCGCTTCGGACACTCGCCTTCATGTCGCCCTGGCTGATCGGCTTCGCGGTCTTCTTCGCGTACCCGCTGATCTCGACGGTCTATTTCTCGTTCATGCACTACGACGGTTTCAAGCCGCCGACGTGGGTGGGGACGAAGAACTGGACGTACGTCTTCAAGAACTATCCGTACTTCTGGCCCGCGATGCGCAACACCCTGTGGCTGGTCGTGGTGATGGTCTCGCTCCGGGTCGTGTTCGGGCTCGGCGTCGGCCTGTTGATCACCAAGATCAAGACGGCGACGGGCGTCTTCCGCACGCTCTTCTACCTGCCGTACCTCGCCCCGCCGGTGGCCGCGACGATGGCGTTCGCGTTCCTCCTCAACCCCGGTACGGGACCGGTCAATTCGATCCTGGAGAAGGTCGGCATCCCGGCCCCGGGCTGGTTCAACGACCCCACCTGGTCCAAGCCGGCCCTCACCCTGCTCGCCCTCTGGGGCATCGGCGACCTCATGGTCATCTTCATGGCCGCGCTGCTCGACGTACCCCAAGAGCAGTACGAGGCAGCGGAGTTGGACGGCGCCTCGGCCTGGCAGCGGTTCCGGTACGTCACGCTGCCGAACATCTCGCCCATCGTGATGTTCGCCGTCGTCACCGGCGTGATCCAGACCATGCAGTACTACACACAGCCCCTCATCGCCGGGAAGGTCGCGTCCGGCGTCATCCAGGGCGCCGGCACGCAGTTCGAACCCGGCTACCCGGAGAAGTCCACGCTCACCCTCCCCCAGCTCGTCTACAACCTCGGCTTCCAGCGCTTCGACTACGGCTCGGCCTGCGTGGTGGCACTCGTCCTGTTCGCCCTGTCGATGGTGTTCACCGCGTTCTTGATGCGGCGCCGGGGCGGCCTCAACCTGGCAGGTGACTGACCATGGCCCAAGTACTCGACAAGCCCGTGGAATTGAGGGCGCCGGTGACCCCCGCCGAGCGCGTCGCCCGCCGCAAGGCGCTCATGGAGTGGATCGCCGTCCACTCGCTCGGCGTCGCCGCGGCCCTCTTCTTCACGCTCCCCTTCGTGTTCGTGTTCCTGACCTCGCTGATGAGCGACAGCCAGGCCCTGAGCCGCGACCTCATCCCGCACACCTGGGAGTGGGGCAACTACAAGAAGGTCTTCGACACCCCGGGCTTCCTCACCTGGTGGAAGAACACGCTGATCTACGCCGGTCTCGGCACCGTCCTGACCGTCGTGTCGTCGATCCCGGTGGCGTACGCGCTCGCCAAGTTCCGCTTCCGGGGCCGGAATCTGTCGCTGATGCTGGTCATCTCGATGATGATGCTGCCGCCGCAGGTCGTGATCATCCCCATGTACCTGTTCTGGGCAAAGCAGTTGGACCTGTCCGGCACCCTGTGGCCGCTGATCATCCCGATGGCGTTCGGGGACGCGTTCTCGATCTTCCTGCTCCGCCAGTTCCTGATGACCATCCCGAACGAGTACCTGGACGCGGCGAAGGTCGACGGCTGCGGCGACTTCAAGACGCTCGTGCGGGTCGTCCTGCCGATGGCCAAGCCCGGTATCGCCGCTGTGGCGCTCTTCCAGTTCTTCTACGCCTGGAACGACTACTTCGGGCCGCAGATCTACGCGTCCGAGAACCCCGGTGCCTGGACGCTGAGTTACGGCCTGGAGTCGTTCAAGGGCGCGCACCACACCGACTGGAACCTCACCATGGCCGCGACCGTGCTGGTCATGGCCCCTGTGATCCTCGTGTTCTTCTTCGCGCAGAAGGCGTTCGTCGAGGGCGTCACGCTCACCGGAGTGAAGGGTTAACCCCGCATGCTGTGCCTTCCCGGGGGACAACCCCAGGACCCCCGGCAGATGAAAACCGTCCCCGGCGCCCGGAAGCGAGGAAACCTCCAGTGAAACTGACCGTGGTCGGCGGAGGCTCGACCTACACACCCGAACTCATCGACGGCTTCGCCCGGTTGAGGGACACCCTGCCCGTCGAGGAACTCGTCCTCGTCGACCCGGCACCCGAACGCCTGGAACTGGTCGGCGGGTTGGCCCGCCGCATCTTCGCCAAGCAGGGGCACCCCGGCCGGATCGTCACGACGGACGACCTGGACGCCGGCGTCGAGGGCGCCGACGCGGTGCTGCTCCAGCTCCGGGTCGGCGGGCAGGCGGCCCGTGAGCAGGACGAGACCTGGCCGCTGGAGTGCGGCTGCGTCGGCCAGGAGACGACCGGCGCGGGCGGCCTCGCCAAGGCGCTGCGGACCGTACCGGTGGTCCTCGACATCGCGGAACGGGTCCGCCGTGCGAACCCGGACGCCTGGATCATCGACTTCACCAACCCGGTGGGGATCGTGACCCGCGCCCTGCTCCAGGCCGGACACAAGGCAGTCGGCCTGTGCAACGTGGCGATCGGATTCCAGCGGAAGTTCGCCGGACTCCTCGGTGTCACCCCGAACGATGTGCACCTCGACCATGTGGGCCTCAACCACCTCACCTGGGAAACCGGTGTGCGGCTGGGCGGTCCCGAGGGCGAGAACGTGCTGCCCAAGCTGCTCGGCGAACACGGCGACGCCATCGCCGCCGACCTGAGCCTGCCCCGGGTCCTGCTCGACCGGCTCGGCGTGGTCCCGTCGTACTACCTGCGCTACTTCTACGCGCACGACGAGGTCGTACGGGAACTGCGCACCAAGCCGTCCCGGGCCTCCCAAGTGGCCGAGATGGAACGTGAGTTGCTGAAGATGTACGCCGACCCGGCCCTCGACGAGAAGCCCGCGCTGCTCGCCAAGCGCGGCGGGGCCTATTACTCCGAAGCCGCCGTCGACCTGGCAGCCTCGCTGCTCGGCGCGGGCGGCAGCCCCTACCAAGTCGTCAACACGTACAACAGGGGCACGCTGCCGTTCCTGCCGGACGACGCGGTGATCGAGGTGCAGGCCGCCGTCGGCGCCAAGGGCGCGACTCCCCTTGCCGTAGCGGAAGTTGATCCGCTGTACGCGGGGTTGATGGCCAACGTGACGGCGTACGAGGACCTCGCTCTGGAGGCCGCGCTGCGCGGTGGCCGGGACCGGGTGTTCCGGGCGCTGCTCTCGCATCCCCTGATCGGCCAGTACGAGTACGCCGAAGCCCTGACCGACCAGCTGATCGCGCACAACCGGGAGCACCTCGCGTGGGCCTGACCGCAAGTGTCCTCGCCGTCGACGCGGGCAACAGCAAGACCGACGTCGCGGTCGTGGCGGCCGACGGGGAAGTCCTCGCCACCGCCCGCGGCGGCGGGTTCCGGCCGCCGGTCGTGGGCGTCGAGACGGCCGTGGACAACGTCGCCGAAGCCGTCGCCCGCGCCTTCGCGGACGCGGGGGTGAGCGCGGTCGACCATGTGTCGGCCTGTCTCGCCAACGCCGACTTCCCCGTGGAGGAGGAGCAGTTGGCCGCCGCGCTGCACGCGCGCGGGTGGGGCACGAGCGTGGAGGTCCGCAACGACACGTTCGCGGTGCTGCGGGCGGGCATCCCGGAGCCGCGCGGTGTCGCCGTGGTGTGCGGGGCCGGCATCAACTGCGTCGGCATGCGGCCCGACGGCCGCACCGCCCGCTTCCCGGCGCTGGGCCGTATCTCCGGTGACTGGGGCGGCGGTTGGGGCCTGGCGGAAGAGGCCCTGTGGCACGCGGCACGCGCCGAGGACGGACGCGGTGGCCCTACGGCGCTGGCGCGCACGCTCCCGGCGTACTTCGGCCTGGACTCGATGTACGACCTGCTCGAAGCCCTGCATCTCGAACACGTCGCGCACCGTCGCCGGCACGAGTTGACGCCGGTGCTGTTCGCGACGGCTGTGGACGGCGACCGGGTGGCCCGCTCCATCGTCGACAGGCTGGCCGACGAGGTGGTGGCGATGGCGACGGTCGCGCTGACCCGCCTCGACCTGCTCGACGAGGAGGCGCCGGTGCTGCTCGGCGGCAGCGTCCTCGCCGCCCGGCATCCCCAACTGGACGACCGTATAAGGGAGTTGCTGGCTGCCAGAGCGCCCAAGGCGGTGGCGACGGTGGTCACCGCGCGGCCGGTCCTCGGCGCCGTCCTGCTCGGCCTGGACCACGTGGGCGTCCCGGCCGAGGCACACGCGCGGGCCAGGGCCTATTACGAGCACTGACACCCGGGAACCGAACAGATTCCCACGGCGTATTCATGGACAAGGGGGCGGTGCGGGGCGTTGTGTGGTGCCGGAAATCCGGACATCACGCTGCGATCCGATCAAGATCCAGTGAAGGCCCGTGCGGAATGTCAGTCCTGGCGGCGATACTTGCGACGACGGGATGACCCTGGGGGAGGTCAGCAGTGACACAACCGCCGAAGAGCAGTACGGCGCCACCGGGCTCCGGCGCGCCCACGATGCCGGTGCTGCCACCGCAGTCGGGCCGGTCAGGGGCGCCCGCGCCCCGGCGCACGCCGGACGCCGCACCCGCGCGCCGCACGGCGTTCGCCGAGGGCGTCGACCGGCTGCGCGCGGCGGCCACCACCGAGCCGGGCCGACTGCGGGCCATCGGCGCGCTGCTGGCCGTGCTGGTGGTGGCGTTCGGCGCGGTCACCGCCTGGCAGACCGACAGCCGCGCCACGGCCGCCGGCGACGTGCTCCACCACAGCCAGCCGCTCAGCTCCGACGCGGCGGACATCTACCGCTCGCTCGCGGACGCCAACACGATGGCGGCCAGCGGCTATCTGGCGGGCCTGCAGGAGACCCAGGCGACCCGCGACCAGTACGAGCTCGACATCAAGACGGCCGCCTCGAAGCTCGTCACGGCCGCCGCCAACACCGACCCGGGCTCGTCGTCCGCGGCCATCATCAAGAAGCTCAACGAACTCCTCCCGGAATACAAGGGCCTGGTCGAGTCGGCCCGCGCCAACAACCGGCAGGGCTTCCCGGTCGGCGGCGCCTATCTGCGCGCCGCGAACGACACCATGCAGAACCAGATGCTCCCGAAGGCCCAGGAGCTCTACAAGAACGAGAACGCGCGGCTGAGCGCCGACTACGCGGACGCGACACCGTACCCCTGGTTCGCGATCGGTCTCGGGGTCCTCGCACTCGGCGGTCTGGCCTACGCCCAGCGGCGCCACTACCAGCGCACGAACCGCGTGCTGAACCAGGGCCTGGTCGCCGCCTCCGCCACCACCGCCGTCGTCCTGCTGTGGGTGGTCGTCGGCCACACCGTCGCCCGCGCGGGCCTCAACGACTCCTACGACCACGGGGTCAAGTCGCTCAACGTGCTGCACGACGCCCGCATCGCCTCCCTGAAGGCCCGAAGCGACGAGAACCTGACGCTGGTCAGCCGCGGCGCCGAGACCCATCAACTCGCGGACGGCACGGTCATGGACGCCTACGACTGGGGCTACGACCAGGAGATCGCCGCGCTGGGCAAGGGCCTGAAAAAGGCCGACTCGCTCGCCGACGACTCCGCGGGCCGCAAGCCCGTCGCGGTCGCCAACAGCTCCATGACGGTGTGGATATCCCGCCACAACAAGGTCAGCGACGACAACAACGCGGGCGACTACCAGAAGGCCCGCGACGGTGTCATCGGCAAGGACGGCGCGACGGCCGAGTGCTTCAAGTCCGTGGACGCCTCGCTGGATCAGGCGCTGACCCACGAGACCAAGGAGTTCCAGCGGTCCGCGGGTGACGGCCTGGACGCCATGACGGGCCTCACCGTCGGCGCCGCGGTGCTCGCCGTGCTGGGCGCGGCCGGCGCTGTACTGGGCATCGGGCGCAGGCTGTCGGAGTACCGGTGAAGGGGGGCGTGACCATGCGAGCACGCAGTGACTTTTTTCGCCGCCTGAGGGCAGTACGACGCCTGCGGATCAGCCTGAAGGGCTGGGGCGGGGTGGGTGCGATGGCGGCCGTCTGCGTCCTCGCGGTCGCGTTCGTCCTGCTGCTGCCGCTCACCCAGTCGCGCGGCGAGGCCGGCGCGGACCTCGACGGACAGCGCACGACCCAGGGCACCCAGGCCAAGGCCCCCAAGTGCGACGAGAGCACCATCCAGAACCAGAGCCCGTCCCCGTCGGACGCCGGGGGCACCACGATCGACGCCATCAAGGCCCGCGGCGTCCTGCGGGTGGGCGTCGACCAGAACAGCTACCGCTGGGGCTACCGCGATCCGAACAGTGCCAAGGGTGACCTGGCGGGTTTCGACATCGACCTCGTCACGGCCATCGCCAAGAACATCTTCGGCAGCGCCTACACCGACAACAGCATCCAGTTCCTGGCCATCCCGACCAACGAGCGCATCCCGGCGATCCAGAAGAACCGCGTCGACATGGTCGTCCGCACCATGACGATCACCTGCACCCGCGCCGAGCAAGTCGCCTTCTCCGCCCCGTACTTCGTCACCGGCCAGCAGGTCCTCGCCCCGAAGGTGTCGACGATCACGGGCTACAACAACTCCCTCGCCGGCAAGCGGATCTGCTCAGCGGCGACCTCCACGGCGAACGACCATCTGAACGCGGACAAGGGCCACAAGATCCCCGCGAGCGTCGAGATCATGAAGCCCGTCCCCAACCAGCTGGACTGTCTGGTGAAGCTCCAACTCGGCGAGGCCGACGCGGTGGTGACCGACGGCGCGCTCGCCGCCAGCCAGGCCGCGCAGGACCCGACGGTGGAGCTGAAGGGCAGCCCCTTCACCACCGAGTACTACGGCGTGGCGATGAATCTGAAGGCCACCGATCTGGTACGCCGGGTCAACCGGATACTGGAGACCTACCGCACCAGCCCCACCGGCTGGCGGGCGTCGTACACGAAATGGCTGCAGCCCACCCTGCAGGCCGACTCGAAGTCGGCCAACCCGCCCGTACCGCAGTACAAGTGACGGATCGTCGACCACCGAACGGCACAGACACGGACCACCGACGGAACACAACGCAGCGAGAGGTGATCGATGGGCGTCACGGGACCCCCCGGGCCGGTAATGGACCGGGACGAGGTGGACCGTGCGCTGGCGCGGCTCGGCGCGGAGCACGAGGCCATCGAGACCTCGCTCCTCGCCCTGCAGGACCACGCGGGCCGCAGACTCCTCGAAGGCGCCGAGCTCACCGGCACGACCAAGGAGCGCTGGGTGTCCACGGACGCGTCGATCACGCTGCTGTGGGCGTACTTCGACGCGTACACGGACGCGTTCCACGCCGCCCAGAGCATCCGCTCGCGGCGCCGCTGGTCCAGCCGTGAGGACCTGGTCGAGCTGACCGAGCTGCTGCGCGGCGAGTCCGTCACGGTCGCCGGTTCCACCACGGCGACGGCCAACATGCCGACGCTGACCGGCGGTTCGAGCAAGCTGAGCCACCAGTTCTCGCTGAGCGCGCTCGTCGACGAGATGAACGACCTGTACGCGAACTCTCTTGACATGGTTGTCACGTCCGACGCGGTGTGGTCGGCGCTGCCCGCCCGGATCGATTTACTGGCCGCGGAGTTGCAGCGCACCCGCCAGCTCGCCCACTCCGTCGGCGTCCGCCCGGGCGAACACCCGGCGGGCGACGACCTGGAGCGCATCACCCACACCCTGACCGGCCTGCGCGAGCGGGTCATCTCCGACCCGCTGGCCTTCTGGGTGCGCGCGCAGGGCAGTTCGGCACCCGGCGGAGGCCGACCGGACACCACGATCTACGACCGAGAGGCGCGCGCCCTGGAGGACGTACGCCGCGAGATCGACGCCGTGCTGACCGTCCGGCAGGACGCGGAGGCACGCCTGGTGAAGCTGCGGGACGTGCTCTCCCGCGCGGACCGCACGCTCGCCGAGGCGCGCACCGCGCGCGGCGAGGTCCTCGCGAAGATCGCCGCCACGGAGGTGCCGGTCGTCAGCGGACCGCCGACCGTGCTGCAGGAGCAGCTGTCGACGGCCGCCGAGTACCGCAGACACGCCCAGTGGCACCGGCTGTCCCCGCTCCTGGAGTCCCTGGAGCAGAAGGCGGAGGACGAACTGCTGCGCGCCCGCGAGTCGTTGACGGCGGTCACCCAGCCGCTGGCGGTCCGCGCGGAGCTGCGCGGCCGCCTCGACGCGTACAAGGCGAAGGTCGCCCGGCACGGCCTCGCGGAGGACCCGTTCCTCATCGAGCGGTACGACGCGGCGCGCCGCATGCTGTGGAGCGCGCCCTGTGACCTGCGCGTCGCCGAACAGGCGGTGCTGCGCTACCAGCACGCGGCAGCCGAGCAGCTCAGTGCTCCGCGGGCACAGCCGCAGGGTGGTCCCGAGGACCTGAGGGGGCCGGGCGCGTGAGTGACGAGGGAGAAGCGGGGTCGGTCATGAGTGAGGCACAGCGGAAGTGTCAACGGCCCGGCTGCGAGGGGTCGTACGAGGACGTGGGCGGCGGCGAGCTGTACTGCGACACGTGCGGTCTGGCGCCGGTGGTGTCGCAGAGCGGCGCGATCAGCTCGCCGCCCACCGGGATGACCGGCGGCGGCAGGGGCTCGCGGGGTTCGGGCAGCAGTTCCCGTGCCAGCAGCCGTAGTTCGCGTACGTCGTCGCAGTCGTCGAAGTCGCGGCGCTCGGTGTCGGGACGGCTCTCGCGCTCGGAGTCGGGGCAGTCCTCCAGCCGCTCGGTGTCGGTGCGCAGCTCCGGCTCGTCGTCGGGGACCTCCAGCCGCGGCCGGCTCGGTGTCGGCCTGGTGCAGGTGCCGGCCGTGCCGCGGCCCGACCCGCGCGAGATGGTCCTGGAGAACCCGGAGGTGCCCGAGCGGAAGCGGTTCTGCTCGCGCTCGGACTGCGGTGCGCCGGTGGGGCGGGCCCGCGGCGACAGCCCGGGGCGTACGGAGGGTTTCTGCACCAAGTGCGGCAACCCGTACTCGTTCACGCCCAAGCTGACCACCGGTGACGTCGTGCACGGCCAGTACGAGGTCATGGGCTGTCTGGCGCACGGCGGCCTGGGCTGGGTCTACCTCGCCGTGGACCGTGCGGTCTCCGACCGCTGGGTGGTGCTCAAGGGTCTCCTCGACACCGGTGACGAGGACGCGATGGCCGCCGCGATCTCCGAGCGGCGCTTCCTCGCCGAGATCGAGCACGCCAACATCGTGCGGATCTACAACTTCGTGGAGCACCTGGACCAGCGGACGGGTTCGCTGGACGGCTACATCGTCATGGAGTACGTCGGCGGCAAGTCCCTCAAGGAGATCGCCAACGACCGTCGTACGGCGACCGGGAAGCGCGATCCGCTGCCGGTGGAGCAGGCGTGCGCGTACGGCATCGAGGCGCTGGAGGCGCTCGGCCACCTGCACAGCCGCAACCTGCTGTACTGCGACTTCAAGGTCGACAACGCGATCCAGACCGAGGACCAGCTCAAGCTGATCGACATGGGCGCGGTGCGCAGAATGGACGACGACGAGTCGGCCATCTACGGCACGGTGGGCTATCAGGCGCCGGAGGTCGCGGAGGTCGGCCCGTCGGTGGCGAGCGACCTGTACACGGTCGCCCGCACGCTCGCGGTGATGACCTTCGACTTCCAGGGCTACACGAACGTCTTCGTGGACTCCCTGCCCGACCCCGACAACATCGAGGTCTTCCGCCGCTACGAGTCGTTCTACCGGCTCCTGGTCCGCGCCACCGACCCCGACCCGGCCCGCCGGTTCGCCTCCGCGCAGGAGATGGCCGAGCAGCTGACGGGTGTCCTGCGCGAGGTCGTCTCGCTGCAGACCGGCCGCGCCCGCCCGTCCCTGTCCACCCTGTTCGGGCCCGAACTGAAGGTCACGGACACGGAGTTGTTCCCGAAGCTGGACGGCGACGTGTCGTCGCTCGGGGCGCGGGTGGTGCAGCCGCCGAAGCGAGTCCTGGCCGCCCGCTCCCGCACCGCGGTCGCCGAGCGGCCGGCCGGCGACGCGGCGGTCAACGGGCTCAACGGCGGTACGCCGGGCATCGTCAAGCAGGTCGACTCCCCCGCCGTCGCGCTCGCCCTGCCCGTCCCGCACGTGGACCCGACCGACCCCAACGCGGGTTTCCTGGCGGGCCTGATGACGACCGCGGCGACCGAACTGCTCGGTGCCCTCGCGTCCGCGCCGTCGCCGTCCGTCGAGACCCGGCTGCGGCAGATCCGGGCCTGGCTGGAGAACGGCGACTCGTACACCGCGCTGGACGCCCTGGCGAAGCTGGAGGACGAGCGGCCCGACGACTGGCGGGTGGTCTGGTACACGGGCGTGGCCGCGCTGGCGACCCGTGACTTCGAGGCCGCCGCGCTGTCCTTCGACGCGATCTACGACGCCTTCCCGGGCGAGCCCGCGCCGAAGCTGGCGCTCGGGCTGTGCGCCGAGGTGCTGGGGCAGCTGGACAACGCGGCCGAGTACTACCGGCTGGTGTGGTCGACCGACCCGAGCTATGTGAGCGCGGCCTTCGGGCTGGCCCGCGTCCAGCTCGCGACGGGCGACCGCCATGGCTCCGTACGGGCGCTGGAGTCGGTGCCCGAGGCGTCGATCCACTACACGGCCGCGCGGGTGGCCGCCGTACGGGCGCGGCTTCGGCGGCGGACCGCTACGGCCGGCGACACGCCGTTCCTGGACGATCTGACGGCGTCCGCCGGGCAGGTGGAAGCGCTGGAGGGATACGGTCTGGACGCGGTCCGGCGCGAGCAGTTGTCGGCCGAGGTCCTCGGCTGTGCCCTCGACTGGATACTCTCCGGAGGCCAGGGTTCCGTGCCGCCGACGCGGCGGGAGCTGCTCGGCAGCGAGCTGGACGAGCGGGGACTCCGCTTCGGCCTGGAGCGTTCGTACCGCACGCTGGCCCGGCTGGCGCGGGGCGGCGAGGAGAGGATCGACCTGGTGGAACGTGCCAACCGTTACCGCCCCCGGACGTGGGTGTAGTTGATGTCGCAGATGCCCCAGCTCTCCGCCTGCCCGAGCTGCGAAGAGCCGCTGGAGTCGGGTGACCGCTTCTGCGGTGCGTGCGGATACGACCTGTCCGCGGTGCCCGCACCGCCGGACGACCACCCGACGCTCACCATGAACGGCTCGGCGCACCCTCCCGAGGAGGCCGCGGACGTGGACTGGCCCGTGGTACCCCAGCCCGAGGGCTCCGAGAGCCCGCCGACGGTCCATCTGCCGACGGATCTGGCCGGCACGGACTCGGGCGGCACCCCGCTGCCGTCCAACGCCCCGCTCCCGCCGTCCGGTTCGCCGCTGTCCCCGGCCACGGGCGTACGGTTCGACCGGCCGCCGGAGCCCGACGAGTACCCGTTGCAGGCGCCGGACCCGCGGGTCGCCGCCGACCCGCCGACCCCCGCGGAGGGCACCAAGGTGTGTGTGGCCTGCCGGTCCGGCCGGGTCGACCCCGACGGCTACTGCGAGAACTGCGGGCACGCCCAGCCCCGCGAACGCGACCACATGGAACAGGAGTTGGGCCCCCTCGCGGCGGTCAGCGACCGCGGGCTGCGCCACCATCGCAACGAGGACGCCTTCGCCGTAGGACAGTGCGCGCTGCCCGACGGGACGCCCGCGCTCGTGGCGGTCGTGTGCGACGGGGTGTCCTCGGCGACCCGGCCCGACGCGGCCTCGCTGGCCGCGTCCCGGAAGGCGGGCGAGTCGCTGCTGACCGCGCTGCCGCAGGGCACGCACCCGCAGCAGGCGATGCACGAGGCGATCATCGCGGCCTCGCACGCGGTCAACTCCCTTGCCGAGGAGCCCGCGACGGCCCGCGAGCACGCCCCGCACCAGAACGCGCCGGCCTGCACCCTGGTCGCCTCCGTCGTCACCCCGGCGCTCCTCGTGGTCGGCTGGGTCGGCGACAGCCGCGCCTACTGGATCCCGGTGGACCGCAGTTCACCGCCGGCCCGGCTCACCGAGGACGATTCGTGGGCGGCGCAGATGGTCGCCGCGGGCCTGATGAGCGAGGCGGAGGCCTACGCCGACGAGCGCGCCCACGCGATCACCGGCTGGCTCGGCGCGGACGCGTACGAACTGGAGCCGCACACGGCTTCCTTCAAGCCGGACCGGCCGGGTGTAGTGGTGGTGTGCACGGACGGCCTGTGGAACTACGCGGAGTCGGCCGAGGAGATGGCCGAGGTCGTGCCCCCCGATGCCATGGTCCGCCCGCTGCACAGCGCCCAGGTCCTGGTCGGCCACGCGCTGGACGGCGGGGGCCACGACAACGTAACAGTGGCCGTCGTGCCGTTCCCGGCCCCGCCGCAAGGGGCAGTAATCGGCTGAGGCCGTACAAACGGGGGCGGCCTCGGACCGGTGGGGACCGGTCCGCATATAGTCATCGCCCCATTCAGGTGGGGTACTTGAGGGGGATCAGAGTAGGCATGGCCAATTTCTCGAAGTCGAACGTGCCACAGTTCTCGGTCGACGTGTACCAGAACGAGTACCTGCCGGAGGGCGGACGCGAGGTCAACGCGATCGTCACCGTGACCTCGACCGGCGGCGGCACCGTCGGGAGCGCGGTCGCGGCGCCCCATCTGTACTCGGCCGGTCAGGGCCCGGACGCGGCCGTGGCGATCATGGTCGACTGTTCGGGGTCGATGGACTATCCCCCGACCAAGATGCGCAACGCCCGGGACGCCACGGCCGCCGCGATCGACACCCTGCGTGACGGGGTGCACTTCGCGGTGATCGGCGGCACGCATGTCGCCAAGGAGGTCTATCCGGGCGGCGGCGCGCTCGCGGTCGCCGACTCCCGGACCCGCGACCAGGCCAAGCAGGCGCTGCGCAAGCTGAGCGCGGGCGGCGGTACGGCCATCGGCACCTGGCTGCGGCTGGCCGACCGGCTGCTGTCCTCGGCGGACGTCTCCATCCGCCACGGCATCCTGCTCACCGACGGTCGCAACGAGCACGAGGCGCCGGAGGACCTGAAGGCCGCGCTCGGCTCCTGCGCCGGACGGTTCACCTGTGACGCCCGGGGCGTCGGCACCGACTGGGAAGTGAAAGAAGTCACAGGGATCGCCTCCGCGCTGCTCGGCACCGCCGACATCGTCGCCGACCCGGCGAACCTCGCCACCGACTTCACGCAGATGATGGAGGCGGCGATGGGCAAGGAGGTCGCGGACGTCGCGCTGCGGCTGTGGACGCCGGTGGGCACCGCCATCAAGTTCGTCAAGCAAGTCGCGCCCAGGGTCGAGGAGTTGACCGACCGCCGCACCGAGGCGGGCCCCCGCGCCGGGGACTACCCCACCGGGTCCTGGGGAGACGAGTCCCGTGACTACCACGTGTGCGTCGAGGTCCCCGAGGCCGGCATCGGCCAGGAGATGCTCGCCGCCCGGGTCTCGCTGGTCGTCCCGCAGCCCGACGGAAGTACCCAAAACCTGGGCGCCCAGGGCCTGGTGAAGGCCGTGTGGACCGACGACATGGTGGCGTCCACGTCCATCAATCCGCAGGTCGCGCACTACACCGGCCAGGCCGAACTGGCACAAGTCATCCAACAAGGGCTTGATCTCCGCAAATCGGGTGATGTCGATGGAGCAACGGCCAAACTGGGACGGGCCGTTCAGCTCGCCAGCGTCTCCGGAAACGCGGATACTGCGAAACTGCTTGCGAAGGTGGTGGACGTGGTCGATGCCGCGGCGGGTACTGTGCGACTGAAGGCGAAGGTCGCGGAGGCCGACGAGATGACTCTCGAAACACGGTCCACAAAGACTGTTCGTGTAAAGAAGTGACCTAGCTAGAACGACCCTGTGCGAAAGGGGGACGCGCCGACATGCCGACCTGCCCGAACGGACACCAGTCGGGTTCCGACGACTGGTGCGAGGTCTGCGGTCACCGCATGGCCGGTGCCGTACCCCCGCCCCCTCCACCGCCCCCCGGCGGCGGCTACGGCTTCCCGCCGCCCGCGCCCGGCGGTCGCCCGAACCCGTCCGCCGAGGCGGAGCTCTGCCCGCAGTGCCGTACGCCCCGTGAGGGGGGTGCGCCGTTCTGCGAGGAGTGCCGATGGAACTTCCTCACGAACACGGCGACCTCGTACACCCCGGCCGCCCCGCGCCCGTCGGCCCCCGGCCCGAGCCCGGCCGCACGCTTCCAGCAGCAGCCCCCGCCCGGCCAGTCGTACGGCGGTGACTCCTACGAGTACCAGGGTTCACGCCCCTCACAGATGAACCGGCCCGCCGAGCCGATACCCCCGTTCGGCACCGAACCGACGGGACGACCGGGTGCGCCTGGCGGTCCCAACGGCCCCGGTGGCTTCGGCGGCGGCGAACGGCAGGGTGGGCCCGGTGGTCCGGGCGGACCCGGTGCGCAGGGCTTCGGCAACGAGCGACAGGGCGGACCCGGAGGCCCCGGCGGTCCGGGCTCGCAGGGCTTCGGCAACGAGCGACAGGGCGGCCCTGGCGGTCCCGGCCCGCAGCAGGGCTTCGGCAACGACCGGCAAGGCGGACCCGGCGGTCCTGGCGGCCCCGGTGGACCCGGCCCGCAGGGCTTCGGCGGTGAGCGGCAGGGTGGCGGTCCCCCGCCCTTCGGCAACAACGACCTGTCCGGCCCCCCGCGCCCCTTCGGCACCGAACCCCCCGGTCCGCCCGCGCCCTTCGGCAACGAGGCGTCCGGCCGGCCCGGACCGTTCGGCAACGAGCAACCCCCGGGTCCCGGCGGCCAGTTCGGCAACGAGCGCCCCGGCCAGGGCGAGTTCGGCGGCGGCCGGCCCGGCGCCTTCGGCGGCGAGCGGCAGGGTCCGCCCGGACCGTTCGGCAACGAGCCCCCGAACCCGCAGGGTCCCTCCAACTTCGGCCCCGACCCGTCGCGGCCGGTCCCGCCACCGCCCGGACCGACCCCGCCCGCGGGCCCCGGTGGGACGAGCGGCGCCCCGCAGGCGTTCCAGCAGTCCGCGCCGCCGGCCCCGCCCGGGTTCCCGCAGGAGACGAACCGTCCGCAGCAGGGCGGTCCGTCCTTCGGCGGCGGTGACGACGACTGGGTGATCTCCCCGCCGACCCCCGGCTCTCCGGGCGGTCCCGGTGGACCTGGCGGTCCCGGTCAGGGCGGTGGCGGCTACGGCTATCCGCAGCCCGGTGCGACCCAGGCCCCGCCCCCGCCCCGCCCGGCGTACCAGCAGCAGCCGACGACATGGCTGGCGACGATCGGCCCGGACCGCGACTACTTCCTGGCGATGATGCAGCGCTCGGGCCCGGAGGCCGCGGGTCTCAACCTGCCCGCGTACTCCCCCGAGCAGCAGCGGCAGCTCATCGGCAACCAGATCACCATCGGCCGCCGCCGCCACTCCACCGGCGAGTCCCCCGACATCGACCTGTCGGTGCCGCCGGAGGACCCGGGCGTCTCGCACCAGCACGCGGTACTGGTCCAGCAGCCCGACGGCAGCTGGGCGGTCGTCGACCAGAACTCGACGAACGGTACGACGGTCAACGGCGGCGAGGAGCCGATCCAGCCCTTCGTGCCGGTGCCGCTGCAGGACGGCGACCGGGTGCACGTCGGCGCGTGGACGACGATCACGGTCCGCCGCGGCTAGTGCTGTGACCGCATCGGTTGGCCGGGTTGGTGGTCGTGGCGGTTGGATGTGCGGTGACGTCCGATCCGATCGCTGGAGGTGCGGTGGCCGA